>JABSPM010000049.1 GCA_013215095.1 Flavobacteriaceae bacterium
GGGTCTGTTTTGGAAAATGGTTCTATTCTTGAGGAAGTGCGCAACGGTGAAAATGCAAAAGTTTTTGGCTCTAATTTTGAATTTGGAATATCTCCAAATACCAAATGGCGCTTTCAATTGGGCGGTACCTTGCAACGCACAAAATATGATGATCCTCAGGTAATCTTTGAAACTGATGGAACAGAAGGTGAAACTGATATTATAAGTGATGAATTTATGAGAATGCCTAATCTCTATGGTTATTTTAATGCGTCTTGGTTACCAATTGAAAAATTTAATGTAGATGTAACAGGAACTTATACTGGAGGGATGACAGTGCCTTTGGTGATTAGTGATACAGGGTTTTTAGCTTTAAATGAAGTAAATCCATTTTTTGACATGAATATTAAGCTTGAAAGTCATATCGATTTTAATGACGATTTTATGGTCACTTTTTCTGGTGGTGTTAAAAATGTGTTCAATAGTTATCAGGATGATTTTGACTCTGGAGTTGATCGTGATGCCGGATATGTTTACGGTCCAAATCTGCCAAGAACATTATTCTTAGGTGTTAAATTTGGCAAATTTCATTAGTAAATTTGTTTGTTTTAAAGGTTGTTATTCTTAATTTTAAGTGTAATTCGAAAGCCAGGGATGGAATGCGGCCTTTATTTATATAATATGAATTTTAAGTTATTAATATGTATTGTGATGTCTTTTCTGTTGTCAAATCATATTTTGGCACAACAGAATAATGAGGTCAATTGGTTAACTTTTGAACAACTTGAAGAGGTTTTGAAAGTTGCTCCAAAAAAAGTCTTTATTGAATTTTACACGGATTGGTGTGTCTACTGCAAGAAAATGGATAGAGTAGCATTTAGAGATAAACGGGTGGTTGAAAAATTAAATAAAGACTATTATGTTGTAAGAATGAATGCAGAAAGTAGCGATACAATTGCCTTTGGGGGAACAACATTCAGGAATAAACAATTAACTAAACAAAGAAATCCAATACATGAAATACCGTTGTTACTGGCGTCTCGTGAAAACTATCCGTTTTCATTGCCAGCTATGGTAATTCTAGATGAAGAATTTAAGATTATTAAAAGGTATTTTGAATATATGGATAGTAAAACTTTATTAGAGGTGTTGTAGTAAATGACAATTGTTAGAACTGTGCATCAGTCATGGTCTTTTTAGAATAGGTAAAAGATATCGGGTTACAAAGTGCTTAATATTTATTGTAAGCAGCACGTGTGCTAATAAAATTGCAAAACCGAAATAGATACATCACATCTAATCCTATAGTAACAAAGTAAATACGTTAAAAGAATTGGGTAATAGTAGAGATTTGAATGTGAAGATTAAAGCGAAAGAAATTCTTAGCGATTTTGGAAGTTAGTCTTTAGTAAGTGAAACTTTACAAGGCAGCAGAAGTCTTATAAGCAATGCATATGCGGTCATGATTTGAAGTGTTCAACAGGTAATCGGTTTGATAAGGTATAGTCTGGTCTACAAGACTATATTTGTGCAAAATTATGCAATGCACTGAAAGATAAAGTTATGGCTTGTATCTTAATCTTTAGAATCGATAGCAGTTATTACATCCTTTAACAAGGTGTTAAAATCTGCGGATTCTAGCCCCATTCTAACAATCACTAAATCTTGAGAAGGACAGATATAGACACGTTGCCCTTGATAACCATTAAAAGAGAATACATCTCTCGGTACATCTGGTAAAAACCCGCCAGCGTTAAGCCATATTTGCGCGCCATAACGTCCATTTGAAGAATTGGTTGGAGAAATTGCATAATCATACCAAGTTTTATCAAACACTTGCGTACCATTCCAATTCCCTTGGTGTAAGTATAATAAACCAAATTTAGCCCAATCTCGAGGGCTCGCCCAGCCATAACTAGAACCAACATAATTTCCAGTTATATCGGTTTCAATCAACATACTATGCATGCCAATTTTGTCAATTAATTCTGCATACCAAAAGTCTAGATATTCTTGATATGTGTCAAAATATTGCCTTAAAATTCCTGAGAGTAAATTAGTGGTTCCTGAAGAATAATACCAACTTTCATTTGGTTTTCCTATTAATGGCGCGTCGGCTTGTGCTAATGTCATATTTGCATCTTGAAACAGCATTTTCGTAACATCACTAATCGTTTCATAGTTTTCTTCCCACTCTAAACCAGAGTTCATTTGCAATAGGTTGTTTATGGTGATAGATTTTCTGTCATCGTTTGCCCAATTTTTAACTGGTGCATTTTGGTTGATATTTATCTGATCTCTAGTTTGTAAAATACCAAATAGTGTGCTCGTAATGCTTTTGGTCATTGACCAACCTAGAATGCGTGAATCTTTATGAAATCCATCTGCGTAATATTCTGCAATGATATGGTCTTTATGTAGTATTAATAAAGCTCTTGTTTTTAAGTTATCTTCGGAATAGTTCTTAATTACCTGAGATAATTTATTGTAATCCAAATGAGTAAAGAGGGTGTCTTTTGCAGGTAAATGCCCATAAGGATAAGGCAAATTGATGAGGTTAAAGTTACGTTTGGGTGATAGGCGTTTTACTTCACCCTTATAATCATGCGGTACCAGTACACAGCCCAGCCCTTTTCTATAAATTGCAGTTCTTGTGTTTAAACCAAATACCGAAGCCGAAGCTCGTTTTTCTTTCATGTTCACCAAATCATCCGCAATATTAATAGGGGAAAAGCTATTGTCATTATCATCAGTAAACTGCATTGACCTTTGCGCAACAAAAACAGAAGAAGACATGCTCTTAGCTGAATATCCAGATACAATGTCAAGTTTTTCAAAATTGAAAAATAGGACAGCACTCATGGCAATCATTATAAACAGTAAAATCCATTTTAAGCGTTTCATGTGAGTCTAAGTTTAGGTTTATGATATTTTGAATAGGTTTCAAACGGAAAATTGAGTCTTAAAAATTCTTTTTTATTAAAAGCAATAGACTCATTTTAAGTTGGAAGTGTAAATCTACAAAATAACTAAGTTTAAATTATTGTTAGAGTCAAAAACATTGGGTAGACGCAATAGACTTTTAAAAGACAGTAACTTATTTAATTTCTAATTTCTTATTGCATCACAGGTTTATTACCTTTGCTATATTGAAACAGATAATCATGTTTGATATTGATAAAATTAGAAAGGACTTTCCCATACTCAATAGAACGGTTAATGGAAAGCCTTTAATATATTTTGATAATGCAGCCACATCACAAACACCACAGCAGGTTATTGATGTGATTGTAGAGTATTATTCAAATTATAACGCAAATATTCATAGAGGGGTACACACGTTAAGTCAAGAAGCAACCGATAAGTATGAATCGGCAAGACATACCATTCAGCAACACTTTAATGCGAATAAAGCGCATGAGATTATTTTCACATCTGGTACAACACATGGTATTAATCTCGTAGCTAATGGTTTTGAGGCGCTTTTGCAGCAAGATGATGAGCTTATCGTATCTGCGCTTGAACATCATAGTAATATTGTGCCTTGGCAGATGCTTTGTGAAAGAACAGGGGCTAGCTTAAAAGTAATTCCTATGACGGAAGAAGGTGAGCTGCAAATGGATGTATTTGATGCCTTATTAAGCGATAAGACAAAATTAGTTTTTGTTAACCATGTTTCTAATGCATTAGGAACAGTCAATCCTATAAAAACTATTATTGACAAAGCGCATGCTTTTGGTGCAGCTGTTTTAATTGATGGTGCTCAGGCTAGCCCTCATATCAAAGTTGATGTTCAGGAATTAGATGTAGACTTCTATGTGGTTTCCGCGCATAAAATGTGTGGGCCAACTGGAGTTGGAGCGCTTTATGGTAAAGAGACTTGGCTTAATAAGTTGCCACCTTACCAAGGAGGAGGTGAGATGATAGCTGAGGTGAGTTTTGAAAAAACAACTTATGCCGACTTACCGCATAAATTTGAAGCAGGAACACCGAATATATGTGGGGGAATTGCTTTTGCTGCTGCGTTAGATTATATGAACGACATAGGTTATCATGCTATTGCTAGTTATGAGGCCGAGCTTCTAGACTATGCCACCGAAAAATTAGCTGCAATTGAAGGTTTACGTATTTATGGTACTTCCAAACAAAAAACAGCCGTAATATCGTTTAATATAGGAAATATTCACCCTTATGATATTGGCACGATTATTGACAAACTCGGTATAGCAGTAAGAACTGGACATCATTGTGCTCAGCCTATTATGGAGTATTATAAAATACCTGGAACGGTACGTGTTTCATTTGCATTTTATAATACTCAAAACGAGATTGATAGTTTTGTAGAAGCAGTTAAAAGAGCTGCTATAATGCTAGCATAATAAATAAACGAGTAAAATTAATTAATAAATAAGAGATGATGACAAAAATAGCTTTCCTTTTTTTTAGTATAGCCCTTGTGAAATCGTGCAATTCAGATCCAAAAGACACAAAGGATTTATTTAATAATATCAATTGGAATGTTGTTCAAATTGGGTCTATTTCCTCTTTTGAAAAAACACCGACATTTAAAATTGAAATAGAACAGAAAAAAATTGAAGGTCATGCAGGATGTAATAGCTTTTTTGGCACCATAGATATCGATGGATATAACGTAAAAGTTCAAAGCCTTGGAGCAACGAAGATGTGGTGTGAAAATATGAAGGAAGAACGGGCTTTTTTGGATGCGCTAAATAAAACGCATCGTTTCGAAATTAAAAAAGAACAGCTGTTTTTACTGTCAGACACAAATCAAGTATTGATGACCTTAATCAAAGCAACAGACTAATTGCAGTTAAACACCAAGGTCAAAACCAAAAGATATATTTTACCAATACATAATTGTATTTGCATAAAACGAAAATAAGTGACGATAACAGAAATTCAAAATGAGATTATAGATGAGTTCTCCATGTTTGAGGATTGGATGCAACGCTATGAGTATATGATAGATCTCGGAAAGTCTTTACCTTTAATTGAGAATCAATATAAAACAGAAGACAATACTATTAAGGGGTGCCAGAGTAAGGTATGGGTACATGCAGAAATGAAGGGGAGTAAAGTCGTATTTACCGCAGATAGTGATGCTATTATTACCAAAGGTATTATTGCTGTTTTAATTAGAGTATTTTCAAACCAAACACCGAAAGCTATAATGGATTCAGACACCAATTTTATTGATCAAATTGGACTTAAAGAACACCTGTCTCCGACAAGAGCCAATGGACTTGTAAGTATGATAAAACAAATTAAAATGTATGCTATAGCTTACCAAACACAAGTGAAATAATGAGTGCAGAAATAGATGTAAATGATTTAGGAGAAAAGATAGTTCGGGTTTTAAAAACTATTTTTGATCCAGAAATTCCCGTAGATATTTATGAATTAGGGTTAATTTATGATGTTTTTGTCAATGAAGAGTATGATGTTAAGATTCTTATGACATTAACCACTCCAAATTGTCCTGTTGCGGAAACACTACCTCTGGAAGTGGAAGAAAAAGTAAAATCTATTGATGAGGTGAAAGATGCCGAAGTGGAAATTACTTTTGATCCACCATGGAATCAGGATTTAATGAGTGAAGAAGCTAAATTAGAACTTGGAATGCTGTAGACTTATGACTGATGAAATTATAAATCGCGTTGCTAATAGTAGACTTAAAGTGCTTGATCTTGAGGATTATTATCCTAAAGGTAAGCGCATCGTTTTTGACCTCAAACCATGGCTGTATGAAGGTTTTGTGTTGCGTGAAAAAGAATTTAGAAAAGCATTAAAAGCTCATGATTGGTCGCAATATGAACATTCACATATCGCCCTTACATGTTCTACAGATGCTATTGTGCCTGCTTGGGCTTATATGCTTATTGCAACCTATCTAGAGCCTTTTGCTAAAACTATTTTTAAGGGCAATCTTGAGGCTTTAGAAGCTTCTATATATCAAGATATTATTTCAAAATTAGACCTAACAGAATTTCAAGACCAACCAGTAATCATTAAAGGGTGTTCCAATAAACCCGTACCGTTGAATGCATACACAATGCTTATTAATAAACTAAAACCTTTAGCAAGATCTGTTAAATATGGAGAAGCTTGTTCTGCGGTACCACTTTATAAAAGAAGATGATGGTTTTATAAATTAACAATCAATTTCTTAAAATGCAATTTGATTTTGTACAAATATTCCTATATTTGTTGCCGATTTTTTTAACCTTAAACTATATAATTATGAAAAACGTTTTACTAGTATGTGTCCTATTTTTAGGAACAATTTCTGGTTTTGCTCAAGATGAGTCTAAAACCACCGAAGAAGGTCCAAAGGATGGATGGACAAAAAAAGGAAACATTTCTTTTCTATTCAATCAGTCTGCTTTTAGTAATTGGGTTGCAGGAGGGGAAAATAATATTTCCGGAACTTTAGGTCTCAATTATGATTTTAACTATGTCAAAGGTGATTGGGCCTGGGATAATAAAATTATTGGCTCTTACGGTTTGGTGAAAACAAAAAATAGTGAATTTGAAAAGAAAACTGATGACCGTTTTGAGTTTAACTCTATATTAGGTAAAAAAGCTAAAGGATATTGGTATTACTCAGCTTTTGTAAATTTTAGAACCCAATTTACTAAAGGATTTGAGTACGATACAGATGATAATGGTAAGGAAATAAGAACGGAAAACACCAGTATTTTTTCTCCAGCTTACTTAGTGTTTGGCCCTGGTATGTTGTGGAAAAAAAGTGACAACTTGAAGTTTAATTTGGCACCATTAACATCTAAGCTTACCTTTGTGGATAAAGATTATACTTCTGGTACTGGCTATGTAGATGGTGATTATTTTGGTGTAGACGCTGGTGAAGGTTTAAGATATGAATTAGGTTTGAATGCTTCGGGTTATTATAGCTTTAAAATTATGGAAAATGTATCAATGGAAAACATTTTAAATTTATATTCTAATTATTTAGAAGATCCACAAAATGTAGATATCGATTTCACGATGAATTTTGTAATGACCATTAATAAGTATTTGTCGGCAAACTTAGCATTCCAAACCATCTATGATGATAATGCTTTTAGAGGTTTTCAAACAAGAGAAGTATTTGGTGTTGGTATCAATTACGGATTCTAGAAATTATAAGAACTTATGTTGTAAAAAAAAGGCACCTATATAGGTGCCTTTTTTTATATTTCAGTGTCGGTTTCATCATAATTAGGGTATAAGAAATGATTGTAAGGAAAACGCGTAATATGTATCTGTCTAACTTCTTCATAAACACGCTTTTTGAAGGCGCCTAAATTTTCTTTGTTTAGGGCAGAAATAAACAAAGCGTTATTGCCAATTTTCGACATCCAAGTGTTTTTCCATTCGTCTAGAGTATAATTTGCTTTAGTACGTGCGTCAATCTCGGATTTATCCTCGTTAAACGGTTCTGCTGTATAAGCATCAATCTTATTGAATACCATAATAGTCGCTTTATCCGAACTGTCAATTTCTCCCAAAATTTTATGTACAGATTCTATATGTTCTTCAAAGTTGGGATGCGAAATATCAACGATATGTAGCAGTAAATCTGCCTCCCTAACTTCGTCTAGGGTGCTTTTAAATGACTCTACTAACTGGGTAGGTAGTTTTCTGATAAAACCAACAGTATCACTCATTAAAAACGGTAAGTTTTTAACTACAACTTTTCTGACCGTCGTATCTAGAGTTGCAAACAGTTTGTTTTCTGCAAATACTTCAGATTTACTTATCACATTCATTAAGGTAGACTTTCCAACATTGGTATATCCAACCAAGGCTACGCGAACCATTTTTCCGCGATTGCCACGTTGCACTGCCATTTGTTTATCAATCTTTTTGATTTTGGCTTTTAAAAGGGAGATCTTGTCGCGTACAATACGTCTATCCGTTTCAATCTCTGTTTCACCAGGACCGCGCATTCCAATACCACCTTTTTGTCTTTCCAAGTGTGTCCACATACCTTTAAGACGCGGCAATAAATATTGACATTGTGCAAGCTCAACTTGGGTTCTTGCGTAACTGGTTTGAGCCCGCTGTGCAAAAATGTCTAAAATCAAATTGGTTCTGTCTAAAACCTTGCAATTCAAAATTTTGCTAATATTTCGCTCTTGCGCTGGAGATAACTCATCATCAAAGATTGCGGTGCCAATATCATGTTCTTTAATAAATAACTCTACTTCTTCCATTTTTCCTGTGCCAATAAACGTCTTAGGATTTGCGATATCCATTTTCTGTGTAAAGCGCTTTACAACCTCTCCTCCTGCGGTATAAGTCAAAAACTCTAATTCATCTAAGTATTCTTTGGACTGCTCTTCGTTTTGAGTTCTTGTAATGACGCCTATTAAAACCGCTTTTTCTAATGCTATATCTTTCTTTTCTAACATAGGGTAAAATAAAGTACAAAGGTACAAATTGTTATAGTTTTCTTTTAGCCTAAATTAGAATAATACCATTTTTCTATTTGAAAGTACCGAAAAAGCAAAAGGTGATTTTTTTCTATATGTAAATTAGAAAAACAAAGCATAGCCTTAGTTACAGTTTGTTTTTATATTCAAAGAAAAAGTGAGAACGGGACGTTTTATTTAAGATGTTTCAAATGTAAAATGGTATAATACTTTTGTTTTGCTATTTTAGTGGTTTAAACTAAATTACTTAGCCTTGCAAATAGAAAACAATACGTCCGATTATTATACCGTGGCATTTTACAATCTGGAAAATTTATTTGATACCTTTGATGACAGGCAAACTCATGATGATGATTATACTCCTATGTCAGAAAAAAAATGGACATTAAAGCGCTACAATAAAAAAGTGCGTAAACTAGGGTATGTCATTTCTGAAATCGGTTCAAAAGTTTCAAAAAAAGTCCCGGTAATTGTGGGTTTAGCAGAAGTTGAAAACAAGACTGTTATAGAGGATCTGATAGATTCAAAATTCCTAAAAACACATCCGTATGATTATGTCCATTACGACTCTCCAGATGAACGTGGAATAGATGTTGCAATGCTTTATCATAAAGATTATTTTAAATTAAATTGGTCTGAAGTCTATCCTTTAGAGTTGTATAAAGAGGACGGGTCAAGAGATTATACTAGAGACATATTAGTAGTTAATGGCTTGCTTAATGGTGAGGTTATGCATGTAATAATTAATCACTGGCCATCTCGCCGTGAGGGTGTAGTAAAAACACAAGCCTCTAGGTTACGCGCTTCTGATAAGGTGTTGGAAATTGTAAAAGCAATAAAAACTAAAAATTCAAATGCTAAAATTCTCATCATGGGAGACTTTAACGATGGACCTGATAATAAGAGTGTAAAACAATTGACGTATAAAGAAGATTTATACAATCCAATGGAACAATTAAGATCGTTCCATAGAGGGAGTCTAAATTACAAGTTTAAATGGAATTTATTTGATCAAATTCTATGTTCTACTAACTTTTTTGAGCATAAACACAATAAGCATAGCTTTTCTAAAGCTAACATTTTTGACAAAGAATTTTTAAAGCAATTTAAAGGAAAATTTAAGGGCAATCCTTTTAGAACCTATGCAGGTAAAGCCTATAAAGGCGGTTATAGCGATCATTTTCCAGTTTACTTATTCTTGAAACAAAAGCAGTAATTGTATATTACTCAAATATACACATAATCGTTAAATAATGCATTTCATCTATTATGTAGGGTCGTGTCTATGGATAAACAAGCATTTTTTTATCTTCGGGGAGTCTTTTTTGACACAAATTTTTGTCTAAATTATAATAATTATCTTTTTAAAAGCCTCGCAATTATAAGTGTTTGATTATTATTTTTTTTACAACAAACTCTAACTAACATAAAATATAAAATGAAGAAAATTGCTTTTTTGTTTGTTCTGCTATTATCATTAAATATCAGTGCTCAAATCACTTCGTATCCGTATTCCGAAGACTTTGAGACTGATGATGGTGGTTGGGTAGCAGACAATACTACAAATGGTACATGGGCTCTTGGAGCTCCAACAGGTGCAGTTATTAATAGTGCTGGATCTGGTACAAATGCCTGGGTAACTAATTTATCGGGTGACTATAATTCAAATGAAAATTCTTGGGTTACAAGTCCAGTTTTTGAC
>JABSPM010000005.1 GCA_013215095.1 Flavobacteriaceae bacterium
ATGGTTTAAAAGTAAAATCTCTATGAAAATATATAAATCTTTAGACGAATTAGAAGCAAAGCTAATACAGCTAATTAAAAACACAAATAAACATAAAGTTAAAAGCATTACTTCTTATCAGTATCTAGTAAATGCTTATTGAGGTATTTTTAATTAAGAAGTGGTATAACTCATTGATAATAGAAGTTCACTCACAAGATTAACAACCTCACTCATTAGAGATTGTATGCTCTTTGTAATAGGCTTAGGTTTGATGTATAATCTTAATACATCATATTATGAAACATCAATTTAACATTAGTATTGCAGCACCTTGCAATGAAAACTATGCGCATTTTAAAGCAACTTCTAGCGGTGGATTTTGCAGCACTTGCAGTAAAGAGGTTATCGACTTTACCTCAAAGCAACCTAAGGAAATTGCAACATTCTTTAGTACAGAACGTTCACAAAACACTTGCGGACGATTTAAAATTTCGCAATTAAAAACTTATGAAATTCCCTTACAAAAACGTTCATACAAGCACATGATTACTGCACTTGCCTTAGCTTTTATAGGTCTGTTCTCTGTTCAAAAGACTCAAGCTCAGAATATTAATAATACACGAAATACTCCTGAAAAATTCCAAGCCGATTTTCAACAAAAAACGATTACTGTAAAAGGGACGGTTAAAGAAAATGGGATGCCATTACCTGGGGTAAGTATCCATTTAACAGGTACTTCATTAGGGACTACAACAGATTTTGACGGCAATTTTGAATTCCCAAAAAAGCTCAAAAAAGGAGATATTTTAGTATTTAATTACATCGGTTTTAAAACACAAAAAATCACAATAGATACCACAACAAACCCTATGTATATCGACTTAAACTTAGGTGTAAACCCATTAGATAAGATTGTTATTGTAGGTAAAGTAGCTACTAAAAAGCGCTATAAGTCAAAACAAGATTAAACCCCTATGCCATTCAAAAGTATTACCCTATTATTTTGTTTTGTTCAAGGCTATGGTATTGCGCAAATGTCAGATTTTGAGCATATAAATTTCACAAAAGCCAATAACATAGCTCAGCTTCATCAAGGTCAAAAGCTTGACAATCTGCCTTTATTAGCCTATCAACTTACCTATAAGCTGCCTACTGAGGTTGAGAAATTCAGAGCAATTTATTTCTGGGTATGTCAAAACATAAAAGGAGATAATGCCCAACAAAATAAAGTTGCGCGTGCCCAAGAGACGTATAAAGGAAATGAAAGTGGATATTTAGAATGGAATACCAACTATAAATCTATAGCTTTTAAAACGTTGAGAAAATCCAATAAAACAATGTGCACAGGCTATGCCTATTTGATTAGAGAACTTTGTCATCTTTCTAATATAGAATGTAAAATCGTAAATGGTTATGGTCGTACGGTTGAGGCTAACATAGGAAGTCTAGATGTTGTTAATCATTCATGGAATGCGGTAAAACTCAATAACAAATGGTATTTATGCGACGCCAGTTGGTCTAGTGGATATATTGATGCCTACGGCACATTTATAAGCACATATAATGACGGCTATTTTTTAACTGAACCTGCATTTTTTTCCAAAACACACTTTCCAAAAGATACCACTTGGCTGCTTACCAAAACCATGAGTGCAGAAGACTTTATACAAGCACCTCTTCTTTATGGTGAAGCTTACAAATATGATATACAGCCCAAAAGTCCAAAAAAAATGAATCTCATCATCAATAAAGGTGACACTATAGCTTTTAGTTTCGTATCTCCGAATCATTTTAGCGGTACTATTTCTATGGTGCGTTTTATTGGCGAAAAAGAAAAAGAATATCCTATTAATGATTTGAAATATAGTAATGGGAGTATTTCTTTTACCTATACCTTCAACCACAAAGGAAGTTTTGACACCCATATTAAAGTCAATACTGATTTGATTGCAAGCTATACCATTAAGGTAAGGAGGAAAAAAGCACAGCAAATACATGAAACTGAAGGTTTATAGCTGTGCAGATTATTGCGTATGTTAGGTCATAATATGGGAAATGGTAGCATGGAACGAAACAAACCGATTAAAACCATTAGCAAAATGGAGCAGTATATCTCGTCAGATATGTATTGCTATATTCCCCAAAAGCAAGCAGTACCTAGATATTAAACAACAGAGTGTTTAGATTTTACGTTTCGGCAATCCGAATACTAGTTATTTTTATTAATAATATTCATATGTAATTGTCTCTGTTCCGTCAGTTCTTAAGATTGGGTAATCATCACTGTCATACGAATAAGTATAATTTTTTTCTGAAATCACAGAATTAGTTGATAAATCAGTTAAAATTTGGGAAGTAGGATTATTTACAAAAGAGAAAAAATCATCTATTAAAACTATATTAGGTTCTAAATTCAGAAAAGGACTTTTTTTGTTGTCATATGTAAATGACAATTCTTGGTCAGAAATAGAATTATTTACGTAATCAACTGTCCTTGAAATTGCATTATTATTTGAATCATACTCAAAAATATACTCTTCTGAATATGTAGTTTGACCATTTCCAACATATTGAATATTGTCAATATTGCCGTCGTTAAACGAATAGAGGTATCGCTCGTCAAGAGTGTTAGTATTATAAAAATCTTGGCGTTTGCCAAAGTATTCAGGAATTTTTGAGCCCTATAAGGAATTGTATGTAACGGTCTATTGATCAAGTAGCTAAAGAAAAATTGACCCCAAACCTCTCACAAAACCGCACGAGATAGTCTCCATCATACGACCCTTGTTATACAAATATAATTGATTTTGTTGCATTACCTAAAACCTTCCACATTTTATTTGAGTTGTTAAACGTAATGCAACTGTATAACCTAATCCCTTCGCTCCAGTTTCATTGCAAAACCTTCATTAGTGAGGCCTTTAGTTTGTTTGTCAAATGGGGAGCAAGCGTGTTAAATACTAAAATTAAGGAACTTGTAAAAGTTGCTAAAATGTTTAACGCACACCTAAAAGGCGTAATAAATGCTCTTACAAATAGCTTCTCTAATGCAATAGCTGAAAGACTAAACGGCAAAATACAAGAAATAAAAACTGTAGGCAGAGGCTATAGAACTTTTAAAAACTTTAGAAACGCTATTCTCTTTTTTCATGGAGGACTTGATCTATACCCACACAATTAATGTAGAACCCAAAATAATACTGACTAAAACATACTATAAGCGCTTTCACTATAGCGCCTTAAACATAACCATTTTGAACCTAAGAAATTTGCAAACTTATAGAGCAATAAGCATCATAACGTTTGCAACACCTCATGTACTTGCTTAATAGTAGTGCGATGCAACCTCCTATTATGCTTATTCATATATTGTGCTTCAATAGAAATTTCATTTAAAATTTCCTTAGCATCATTGACCTTACTTTTTTTTACTAGAAACTTAGCCAATGCCAATCGCTCAGCATAATTAGAATAACGTTTATCTACTTTTCTAAATTCAGTGTCTGCCAATTCAGATTGCCCCGTTTCTTCTAAGGCTAAGGCGAAAAAATATTGCCCCTTAGATGTTTCAAAATTTACTTCTTTCTGAATTTTATGCGCATAATCTACAACGGCTTTAAAATTGTTTCTATGAAAATGTGATGCAATCAACTGTTGAATTACATAATAGTCATTATCAAAGTTCCCTTTTATGGCTTCGGTATAATGATCAACAGCATTAGCATAGTCTTTGATTTCAAAATAAGCATCTGCTAAGGCTACTCTGTTAGAAAATGTATCCAAAAACTGAAGCTTCTGTTTTAAACCATTAACTTTTTTCGTTGGATGAATTATTGTCGTGATTTCATCCTGAACTTTTGCTACATCACGTTGCCGAATCACATGTGTAAATAAATAGACTAAACTACCCAATACTGGTAAAAATAGAATCGCAAAAATCCAATAATAGTTATTCGTATGCTTATACAAGTGATATATACAATACACCTGCAAAGCTACAATGAGATAATAAGGCATTTTAATTCATTTATTGGTCTGCAAAGATATCATTTATATCTCAACTTAACATGTTTTTCAATAGACTTGAAAAACTCAAAAAAAACATAACCGAATGAACATCACGATTCCTATTAGAACCAAAACCTCACTTAAATTACAGTACCAAATGCATTTATTTCAACTTCTGAATAGCAGCAATTATTTAAGGATGTTTTGTTTTCTAAACATCGTCTTATATTATCGCAAAAACTTCACCTATTTATCGTGTAAACACTAAGTCAGTCTCATTAGATAGATTGACATCAAAGCCATAACCATCATAATCAAAACCTTTAAGATCCTCTGCGGTTTTGGCGTTGGTATCTATAATATATCTTGCCATTAAACCTCTTGCCAACTTCGCAAAAATGGCAATATTCTTATATTCTCCATTTTTGAATTGCTTAAAATGTGCCGTCACTACAGGGACTTTCAAGCACTTTACATCAATAGCTTTAAAATACTCATTACTAGCGAGATTTAAAAACACCTCATCATCTTTCAATTCGTTATTTAATGCTGTAGTAATCTTATGTTTCCAAAACCCATACAAATTTTTGTTTTCACCAATAGGAAATTTTGTTCCCATTTCTAAACGATAGGCTTGTATCAAATCCATTGGCTTAAGCAATCCGTATAACCCCGATAAAATACGTACCGTATTTTGAAGCGTATCTAACTTATCTTTTGCAATAGTATAGGCATCCAAACCTTTATACACATCACCGCTAAAAGCATATATTGCTTGTCGTGCATTAGTTGAAGTAAATGGCAAATGCCACTCTTGATTGCGCTCATAATTGAGCTGCCCCAAAGCGTCAGAAATTTTCATAAGCTCAGATAGACCCTTTGCTGTTTCCTTTTTTAAAAGTGTATTGATACACTCTGCTTCATTTAAAAAACACCCCTCAGTATTAAATGAGGTAGGCAATTGACTTTTAAAATTTAAAGATTTAGCTGGTGATATTACGAGTTTCATTATTGTTTGTATTATATTTATACTACACTCCATAGTATAGGAGCTTCTATTTAGACGTTTCGTTTTTTTATTATAGACCTAAATTACACTTATTTCTTTGATTTCTCCATTACAAAATTCAAAATTATAATCGCCTTTAATCACAAATTCTGTATCCTTAACTAATTCCATTGAAGGATACCATTTCTTCTTGTGCTTATCAACTACTATAAAAAGTCCATTGTAATTTCCAATTGCACAGAATCGATGAAAACTCCCATCAAAAATTGAAATTGGTCGTATCGCATTGAGTTGCTTATAAATCGTTTTAATATTGGTGGTCGGTAGTCCTATTTCGCTAACAGATAAGATATCAGATGATGAAAACGAACCATCAATTTCAATAGCATTAGCGTCATGGGAAATAAACTCTACAATATTATAATCTGCATCGTAAAAATAAAGGGACTTGGCATTCCATTTTTTAAAGTCAGCAATAACATGCCCTTCACAATCTAACAATTCAACACGTTTTCCTATCCATCTTAAAGCATCATAAATCGCATTACTTGGAATATTAAATGCAAAATGTGCGGGATGTGCTACCGATTTATACTTAAAGGTTAAGATACTTTGTCGCAATTGAAACGTAATCGTATTTGGTGTATCTACAATGCACTCTAATCCCAAAACTAATGTATAAAACTGTCTTTGGGTTTCAATATTTTGACTATATAATATGAGCTCTTGAATCTTCATACAAGCACAAAAATACAAGGCTATTTCTTTCTAATCTATAATTAAAAACTTTTTTTATTTATAAAAGTATCAGTAAAAATTATAATGATTGATGCTTTGAGTAATTGCGCCATTTCTCCACACAATTTTGGATATCTTTTGGAATATCAGATGTAAAACGCATCCATTCTCCAGTGGTTGGATGTTCAAAACCTAAGGTTTTTGCATGTAGCGCTTGTCTTGGTAAAATTTTAAAACAATTATCAATAAACTGCTTATACTTTGTAAAAGTAGTTCCTTTTAGAATCTTTTCACCTCCATAACGCTCATCGTTAAATAAGGTATGACCTATATGCTTCATATGCACACGAATTTGATGTGTACGACCTGTTTCTAATTTACAAGACAACAAAGTTACATAGCCATAGCGCTCCAAAACTTTATAATGCGTTA
This sequence comes from Flavobacteriaceae bacterium, assembly GCA_013215095.1. Classification (GTDB taxonomy): domain Bacteria; phylum Bacteroidota; class Bacteroidia; order Flavobacteriales; family Flavobacteriaceae; genus DT-34. The sequence continues at coordinate 6,170 of JABSPM010000005.1, forward strand.
CTGCAGATTTACCCTTGTCTGCGTCATCACCTAAGAATACTGTATTCTGTAACCTATTTTTAGGATGACGCCCAATATGTCCTTCTATAGTTCCTTCATCGTCCTCAACATTTCCCCAAACCAAAGCAACGTATTCGCGTTCACTCGTCTTTTCGGCAAATTGATGAGACAAATGCGCCATAGCATCTTCAGTTTTTGCTACAACTAACAATCCGCTCGTATCCTTATCTATACGATGTACCAAGCCTGGGCGTTCATTGGAATTCTTTGGCAAATTTTTAATATGATAAATCAAAGCATTAATCAAAGTTCCTGAGTAATTACCGTGTCCTGGATGCACCACCATACCTGCCGGCTTGTTCACAACCAAAAGGGCATCATCTTCATAAACTACATCTATAGGAATATCTTCGGCAACCAACAATGCTTCATAGGTTGGGTGCGGAAACATAACTTGTATTGCATCTAATGGACGTACCTTATAGTTTGCCTTTACAACTTTTCCATTGACCAAAACATTACCGTCCTTAGCAGCCTCTTGGATTTTGGTACGTGTGGTGTTTTCTATAAAATTCATCAAATACTTGTCAATGCGCAAAGGTTGTTGTCCTTTATCAACTTCAAAAACATGATGCTCATATACTGCATTGGGTTGCTGCTTATCTTCCATAATTTTAACTTCCTGATGGACGGTTTCCATTTCCTAATACGATATCAATTTTTGTAGTTTTTTCAAGTAAAGTTCCCGGCATAAGAGTCTTGCCTTTATAATGCACTTTTAAAACTTTATCTTTTCCTATGTCGTCTTTATAGGTAATCTTTCCTATCTTAAACCCAAGAGCCTCCAAAGCTGGCCTTGCCTGTCTAAAGGTACGCCTAATCACATTTGGGACACTAATTTTTCGATAGCCAGAAGGATTTAATGTCAAATAAATTTTTCTATTTTCTTTGACTTGACTTCCTGCAAGTGGCTGCTGCTCAATTACTGCGAATCGTGGATACTTTGGATTATAATTGGCCGAATCTTGTACAACCATCCTCAAGTTATTATCCTTTAATTCTATTTTGGCGACATCCAAAGATTTACCTGTTAATTCTGGAACAGTCTCAAAAGATCCATGCTTAGTGTATGATTTCAACCAAAATAACATTAAAAAACAAAGCACGACAATAGCAATTAAAGCTAAAACAACTTGTTTAAAAAAATCTTTACTTATTATAAATTTTACAATACTCATATGCATTTCTTAGTAGGCAACAAAACTACACAAAATTAAAAATATGTTCTACGATTGCACCTAAATTCATTTTTAATATACGATATTATCATCCAAAAAGGTTTTAATACGCGTAAATAAATTTTATTTTTGAACACCTTTATTATACATCACTTAATACCTTAAAGCATTAGAAAAACTTAAAAGTATGAAAAAAAACATTGCCATTATCATGGGAGGCTACTCTAGTGAATATCATATTTCAATTAAGAGTGGTAATGTCGTTCACAGTACATTGGACGCTACAAAATACAAAACATATTGCATTCATATTCTTCAAGACAAATGGGTTTATGTTCATGATAATAATACTGAGTTCCCTGTAGATAAAAATGACTTCTCTATTTCTATAAATGGCAGTAAAATCACTTTTGATTGTGTTTTCAATGCAATTCATGGCGCGCCTGGAGAAAATGGTCATATGCAAGCTTATTTTGAGCTATTGAACATACCTCACACAAGCTGCGGCATGTACCAAGCAGCATTAACCTTTAATAAGCGTGACTGTTTAAGCACCCTAAAGCCTTATGGCATAAAAACAGCTGAAAGCTTTTACCTTAATCTTGGCGACCCCATTGATACTAATGCTATTATTGAGAAAGTAGGCTTACCTTGTTTTGTCAAAGCTAATAAAGCCGGAAGTAGTTTTGGAGTTTCTAAAGTGCTGAAAAAAGAAGAGCTTTTAGCTGCAATCAACCATGCTTTTAACGAAGATGACGAAATTATTATAGAAGCCTTTTTAGACGGAACAGAAGTATCTGTAGGCGTCATTAAATTTAAAGGTAAGGTTATCGTATTGCCTACAACAGAAATTGTAAGTGAGAACGATTTCTTTGACTACGAGGCAAAATATTTGGGAAAATCACAAGAAATAACACCAGCCCGCTTAACACCCGAACAAGAACGAAACGTAAACGCGCTAGCTAAAACTATTTACGAAATTTTAAAAATGGATGGGTTTTCGAGAAGTGAATTTATCTTTAAAAAAAATGAACCTTATCTCATAGAAATAAATACGGTTCCTGGTTTGACTGCTGAAAGTATTTTACCGCAGCAAGCAGCCGCCGCAGGTATTTCTCTAGAGGAACTATTTTCAAACGCTATTGAAGAAGCGCTTAAAGATTAAAATTCGTAAATTTATAGCTAAGTTTGTAATTACGCAGATGCTACGGCATCCATTACGACATAAATCTTAAACAAAAAGATTCCGCCATATACCAAGGAATGAAATAAACAAACCTATGAAACGCGCAATATTTCCTGGGTCTTTTGACCCTATTACTTTAGGACATTACGACATTATAAAACGTGGCTGTGAACTCTTTGATGAAGTTATTGTAGCTATTGGTGTAAACTCTAGCAAAAAATATATGTTTTCATTAGAAAAACGTAAACGTTTTATAGAGGAAACTTTTGCAAATCAACCAAAAGTATCTGTAGTAACCTATGAGGGGCTAACTGTTAATTTTTGCAAGGAAATTGGCGCAGATTTTATTTTGAGAGGTTTACGTAACCCCGCAGATTTCGAATTTGAAAAAGCTATCGCACATACCAACAGAGAACTCTCAAATATTGAGACTGTATTTTTATTAACTACTGCAAAAACCTCATTTATAAGCTCTAGCATTGTTCGCGAAGTCCTCAGATACAATGGCGATTATACAAAATTAGTTCCCGAAAGTGTACGCGTAGAAAAGATATGAATGAGCTAATGAGACAATGATGCAATGAGACAATGAGTTAATGTCGAAATGATAATAAATTTACACGCTTAATTTGTTGAGACTTCAACATCTTGAAACGATACAAAAAATATGTTTTTATCTAAAAATCATATTACCCTATACCTTTTTCAAATGCTTCTGGGTCTTCCGCTAAATAATAACGCGGGTCATCAATATCTTCAATAATTAAACTATTAAACTTAGGACTAGACTTTTGTAATAGCACTTTACAATCTTCGCTTAAATGTTTTAATTTTACCGATTTTCCAACTGCTTGGTATTTTTCTACCAGATTAAAAATCGCTTCAATTGCAGAATGATCACTTACACGAGACTCTATAAAATCAATTTCAATACTTTCTGGGTCATTTTTCACATCAAACTTCCCGTTAAAAGCACTTATACTGCCAAAAAATAAAGGGCCCCAAATTTCATAAACCTTAGTACCATCATCTCTCATAAGTTTACGTGCTCTAATGCGTTTAGCATTTTCCCATGCAAACACCAAAGCACTGACAATCACTCCCGCAATAACTGCTATTGCCAAGTCAAAAATCACCGTTAAACTAGACACCAAAATCAATACAATAACATCTGATATTGGAATTTTATTCATAATCCTAAAACTAGACCATGCAAACGTTCCAATCACTACCATAAACATCACACCAACTAAAGCTGCAATTGGAACTTGCTCAATGAAGGGCGAAGCAAATAAGATAAACACCAATAACATGACAGCTGCAACAATACCGGAGAGTCGTCCACGACCTCCTCCTTTGATATTAATAATAGACTGCCCTATCATAGCACAACCTCCCATACCTCCAAATAAACCTGTAATAATATTTGCGCCACCTTGCGCCATACATTCTCTATTAGAGTTACCACGTGTTTCTGTTAAATCATCAATTAAGTTTAGCGTCATTAATGACTCTATTAATCCAATAGCAGCAAGAATTAAAGCATAGGGGCCAATAAACTTAATGGTTGCCCAAGTCAATGGTACTTTGCTAAAAATATCGATCTGAAATTCTGGCAAACCACCTTTAAGTCCTTCTCCTCCACCATCTCTAATAAAGCTTCCTACTGTATCTACTTCTAAACCTCCAAAAATCACAATAGCAGACACCACTAATATGGCTATTAATGCTTCTGGTAATTTCTTAGTGATTTTAGGTAATCCAAACATAATTCCCATAGTTAATGCGACAAGTCCAAGCATCGTAAACAATTCAGTCCCTTGCATCCATACCATTTCACCTTCTTCTGGCTTCATAAACATGCCCAGTTGGGATATAAAAATCACAATGGCAAGACCATTTACAAATCCCATCATTACAGGATGCGGAATCAAACGCACAAACTTTCCTAGTTTAAGCGCACCTGCTAACATTTGAATGATTCCCATTAAAATAACCGTAGCAAATAAATAATACAACCCAAGCTCTTCTCCTGGCGCTCCCATTGCATTTCCTTTTGCAACTAAAGCTACCATAACCACTGCCAATGCACCAGTAGCACCACTAATCATCCCTGGTCGACCTCCAAAAACAGAAGTAATCAAACCAATCATGAACGCGGCATACAATCCGACTAAAGGATCTACACCAGCCACAAAAGCAAAAGCTACAGCTTCTGGAACTAAAGCCAAAGCAACGGTTAGTCCACTTAAAATATCATTCTTTGCATTTGCTGCACGTTTTCTAATAAACTCAGTCATAACTGTTTGAAATTTTGAAGCTGCAAAAATAAGGTTATAATTAGTATTAGCAAGGCGATAGCATTATAATTTCATTAAGTTTGGTAGCACACCCACATTTACTATCTTTACTCCCAATACTTTCAATCCTATTCCATGAAAAAAATAGTAGCACTTATACCTTTCATATTTATAGCTTGTCAGAATTTTGAACAAAAAACCTATACACCAAAACTACCAGATTTCACTACAATTTTTGAAGCATCTAACGGTACACAAACAGGAACCTATCATGAGGTAATTAGGTTTTGGAAAACACTAGCCAAAACATATCCAGAAATACATATTCAAACCATAGGAGAAACCGACTCGGGCTATCCATTGCACTTGGTAACGCTAAATCCAGATGGTAACTTCAACTTTGATGACCTTAAGGAAAACAAACGTATTCTATTAATAAACAACGGAATTCACCCGGGAGAATCAGATGGAATTGATGCTACAATGATGTTATATAGAGATATTGTTCAAGGTAAAATAAACATGCCAAAAAAAACAGTGCTAACTACAATTCCTATGTATAATATTGGAGGAAGCCTAAATAGAAACTCTGGCACTAGAGCCAATCAAAACGGACCATTAGCTTATGGCTTTAGAGGAAATGCACAAAACTATGATCTCAATAGAGATTTTATAAAAAGTGACACTAAAAATGCGCGTGCTTTTGCTCAATTGTTTCACAGAGTCAAACCCGATGTTTTCATTGATAACCATGTGAGTAATGGTGCAGATTATCAATACACATTAACACACCTATTTACCCAACATAATAAACTCGGAGGTCAATTAGGACAGTATATTTACGCAGAAATGCAGCCAAAATTAGAGCAAAAACTATCCATTAAGAATTGGGACATTACCCCTTACGTGAATGTATATGGTACAACACCAGATAGTGGTTTTAGTCAATTTATGGATTATCCAAGATACTCTACTGGCTATACCACATTATTCAACACGCTTGGAATGATGGTTGAAACCCACATGCTTAAACCTTATAAACTAAGAGTAGAGGGCACTTACGAACTTATGAAAAGTATGATTGAAATTACTGATGAAGACGCGGATCGCATAAAAGAATTGAGAACAAAGAGCGCCTTATCTATACAACATCAAAACACTTATACCCTTAATTGGACAATAGACACCACTCAAATAAGTAATTTAAATTTTAAAGGTTACAAAGGCAACTACATCACAAGTGAAGTTACTGGCGCCAAACGCTTAAAATACGATAGAACTAAACCATTCACAAAAACTGTTCCGTATAAAAATCATTTCAAACCGACTATCGCTGTAGAAATTCCTGCAGCTTATATCATTCCTCAAGGTTGGCATAAAGTTATTGACCTGCTTAAATTAAATGCTATAGAAATGACTATTTTACAGCACGATTCAACAATTACAGTGCAATCCTATCGCATAGCGAACTACAAAACACGTCAAAACGCCTATGAGGGACATTATTTGCACTATAACACAAATGTAACCACAACAACACAAACACTTACTTTTAGAAAAGGTGATTATTTTATAAATACCGCCCAAGATGGTTTTAGGTACTTAATAGAAACTTTAGAACCTCAAGCTCCAGACTCTTTCTTTAACTGGAACTTTTTTGACACTATTCTTCAGCAAAAAGAACATTTCTCACCTTATGTATTTGAAGATACTGCAAAACAAATTCTAGAAGATAACATCACTTTAAAAGCAGAATTTAACGCAAAAAAAGCTGCAGATGAAACTTTTAAAAATAACTGGTATAAGCAACTCAATTGGATCTATCAACGCTCTAATCATTATGAAAAAGCACACTTGAACTATCCTATTTATCGAATAAAAAAGTAAAACATTTTAAATTAAAGGCTTTAGAAACTTTTTTTATAAGACTAAACCAACAATTTAATATTCGCATAAGAATTACGCATCGCCTTCTCTATTTCTGTTTCATCCAACCATTCAACCTTTGTTATCCCTTCTTTAACTTGCGGCACCAATTGTCCATCATAACTTGAACGCATTTCAAACCAATGTGTAACCTTTATGCGATGTTTCCCATTACGTTTAAAAATATGATACGTTAAATCTAAAGGTTTGGTAATAGACAAACCCGATATTCCTGTTTCTTCCTCTACTTCCCTTATGGCTGTATATTGAATCGCTTCTTGACCTTCCGCTTTTCCTTTAGGTAAATCCCATTTATTATTTCTATAAATAAACAACACCTTTCCTTCGTCATTATAAACCTTACCTCCACCTGCAATAACATTTGGCAGTAATTTTAAAAACGATTTTAATAATACCGCTTTATCTGCATCAATCAATCTCACTGACACAAGCGCATCATCTTTCAGTGCTTTAATCACCTCACAAATATCTACTGTAGATAGCAAGTAATTCTTAAAATCTGTTTCTTGCTCAACCTTAGTTGTTAATATAATAGGTTTATCACCTACAAATATTTTATACATTGTTAATTAAAACATAGTTAATATCACTGTAAAAATAGTATTTTTTAGTAGTTTTGCGTCTATGATTTTTAATAAAAATATTGCTAAAAAAACAGCAGAAGTTTTACTGCAGATTAATGCCATAAAACTAAGTCCACAAGAACCCTTTACTTGGGCTTCTGGTTGGAAATCTCCAATTTATTGTGACAATCGTATTGTATTGTCTTTCCCTACAATTCGCAACTTCGTTAGAGAACAAATGGCAGAACATATTGTAGCACACTATGGCAAGCCAGATGTCATTGCTGGTGTAGCAACTGGCGCCATTGGTATTGGCGCTTTAGTAGCTGAACAACTCGGATTACCTTTTGTATATGTGCGCCCAGAGCCTAAAAAGCATGGACGTCAAAATCAGATTGAAGGCTATATTCAAAAAGGGCAAAATGTCGTTGTTGTAGAAGATTTAATTAGCACAGGTAAAAGTAGCCTTAATGCTGTAAATGCCTTAAAGGATGCTGAAGTCAATGTAAAAGGAATGCTTGCTATTTTTTCTTATGGTTTTGATGCAGCAAATACCAACTTTAAAGCGGCGAATGTAAACTTGCATACATTGAGTAATTACGACAATTTATTGGAACAAGCATTAGACACCAACTATATTAATGATAAAGAACTAGCAACTTTGTCACAATGGAATGCAAATCCATCAGAATGGAATGCAAATTGATGTATTGAAAAAAACACAAAAAAATTATGAATTTAGAATCTCCAAAAATTAATATAGATAAAACAGCTCAGGAAGTTTTTGACTTTTTAGGAAATGTTGAAAATTTCGAAAAATTAATGCCTGACAACATTAGTAAATTTGAAGTTTTGGATAAAGATAAATTTTTATTTGCCTTAAAAGGCATGCCTGAAATCGTATTAAAAAAGAAAGAAGCTGAAGCACCAAAAAAAATTGTTTTAGGTGCGGCTGGCGGAAAATTAGATTTCGCTTTAACAGGAAACATCAATGATACGGAAGACGGAAAAAGTGAAGTACAATTAATGTTCTCTGGAGACTTCAACCCTATGATGGCAATGATGATAAAAGGCCCTATTACTAAGTTTATCGAAACCTTAGCAACGCGCATCCCAAATGCCATCTAAGCATTATAATGTACATTTATATTAAAAAAAGGTTCTTTACTGCATAGCTAAGAATCTTTTTTACTTAGCGCCACGCAACAATCACATTAAACATTTGAATATTATTTTCACGAACCAAAAACAGCATTCGGCTCAACTAAAAAACTCGTCGTAATTCTTCTGTTGCAAATCGAATATCCTCAACACCTCTCCTATTGCTGCTATTTAATACAACAACTGTATTTCTTTAAGTTGAAATTCAGCCATAACCTCATCTTCTAGCAATACTTGCAAACCACCTTGTAAATTTGTACCTTTAATAAAACCTGCAAACAAATTGCCATCCATATCTTTAAACGTAGAGGGCTTATCTTTTCGAAATAATAAGGTTTCATAGGCACGTTTTAAAACGTCATGTTTACCGTGTTCTAAATATTCAAAATAGAATTTCAAATAACGCCATATATGCATAAGTAGCTCCTCTTTACAAAATACAGTACCCGTAAGATTTAAAAGTGAAGACGCCTTTGGCAAACGCTCAAAATCAGTTTGATTTATATTGAGTCCAAACCCAATTATTGACGCTTCAATTTTGTTATTTTTTATGACATTTTCGATTAAAATGCCGCATATCTTTTTTTGATCTGACAAAATGTCATTTGGCCATTTGATATGCATTTTAGGAACATTAAATTGTTTTAAAGCCTTAATAATCGCCAAAGACGTGACTATGCTAATAAAAAAATGATCTTCAACAGACAGGAATTGATGACGTTTAAACACACTGCACATAAGGTTTTTCGTTTTTTGCGAATCCCATACAGTCCCCATTTGACCCCGTCCTTGTGTTTGATATTCTGCCATCACAACAGTCATATCTTCTAGAACCCTTTCTGTGCTTATTTTTTTTAAATAAGAATTTGTAGAATCTACGGCATTAAGTTTGATTATATTCATGAATTGTGCTTACAAAATTAAATTATAATATTCTTCATCTTTTTAGATGTGTTATAAGACAAAAAAACAATAACTTTGTGCAAATTAAAACAAATTAATGACGAAAGAAAACACCAACGTAGAGCAATTAATTGCAGTAATCTTAAGTGGCATTGAAGATGTAAAAGGAAAACACATTAATATACTAGATTTAAGAAATATAGAAAATACGGTTTGCGATTATTTCATCATTTGTGAAGGTACTTCAAATACGCAGGTCAATGCGATTGTAAATTCCGTGCAAAAGACAGTAAGTAAAGAAATCAAAGATAAACCTTGGCATATCGAAGGAAATGATAATGCAGAATGGGTTTTAATGGATTATGTTAACGTTGTTGTACATGTCTTCCAAAAACATACTAGAGCGTATTATGACATTGAAAGTCTTTGGGGAGATGCTGTCACAACCGAAATAAAAACAAGTTACTAAAACATTATTAATGGCAGAAACTAACAACACTAAAAACACTAAAAAGCCTAAATTCAGTCCGTATTGGATTTACGGTTTAATCTTAGCCATCTTCTTATTCATTAATCTATTTGGCGGAATGAGTTCCTCTTCTGGAGTTGAAACAACACCTTCGCAATTCTTTGAATATTTAGAAAATGGTGATGTTAACAAAATCATAATAATCAATAGACGTGAAGCTCGCGTATTTCTAACAGAGCAAGCATCAACTAAAGAAGTTCATAAAAAAACGGAAAAACCAGATTACATGAACTTTACTGGAAAAGCTCCAGATTATAAATTTGAGTTTGGTAATGATGAGCTATTTCAAGAAAAATTAGACCAAATTATAACAGAGAAAAACCTTCCAATAAACCCTGTTTACAAAACCGAAACTAACGCTTGGGGAGAGCTTCTATTAAGTCTTTTACCTTTTGTCGTAATTATCGCTGTATGGATTTTCATCATGCGACGCATGTCTTCGGGAGCTGGCGGTGGTGCTGGTGGTCAAATTTTCAATATTGGAAAGTCTAAAGCTAAATTATTTGACCAAAATACAGAGGTTAAAACCTCATTTAAGGATGTAGCAGGTTTAGAAGGAGCTAAAGAAGAAGTTCAAGAAATTGTAGATTTCTTAAAAAATCCAGAAAAATATACATCTTTAGGTGGTAAAATTCCAAAAGGAGCATTATTAGTAGGACCACCAGGTACAGGAAAAACATTATTAGCTAAAGCTGTTGCAGGTGAAGCCAAAGTGCCGTTTTTCTCATTATCTGGTTCAGATTTTGTAGAAATGTTTGTTGGAGTTGGTGCCTCTAGAGTACGTGACCTGTTTAAACAAGCTAAAGAAAAATCACCATCAATCATTTTTATTGATGAAATTGATGCTATTGGCCGTGCAAGAGGCAAAAATGCGATGTCTGGAAGTAACGACGAACGTGAAAACACACTCAACCAATTACTTACAGAAATGGATGGTTTTGGGACCAATACTAATGTTATTGTATTAGCAGCAACGAACAGAGCAGATATTTTAGACAAAGCATTGATGCGAGCTGGACGTTTTGACCGACAGATTCATGTTGATTTACCCAACCTAAATGAAAGGCGTGACATTTTTAAAGTCCACTTAAAGCCGCTAAAAAAAGTGGAAGGTTTAGAAGTAGATTTCCTAGCAAAACAAACACCTGGATTTTCAGGAGCAGATATCGCGAACCTATGTAATGAAGCAGCTTTAATTGCAGCAAGAAGCAATAAAAAAGCAGTAGAAAAACAAGACTTCTTAGACGCTGTTGATAGAATTGTTGGTGGTCTTGAAAAACGAAGTAAAATCTTTTCTAAAGAAGAAAAAGAGCTTGTTGCTTATCATGAAGCTGGGCACGCAACGGTAAGCTGGTTTCTCAAATACGCAGACCCATTTGTAAAAGTAACGATTGTACCTCGAGGACGATCATTAGGAGCAGCTTGGTACCTACCAGAAGAATCTCATCTTACAAGGACAGAAAAATACGCAGATGAAATATGTGTGACCATGGGAGGACGTGCTGCAGAAAAATTAATGTTTGATAAAATTTCAACAGGCGCATTAAGTGACCTTGAAAGTGTAACAAGAAAAGCAAAAGCGATGGTTACCGTCTATGGACTTAATGAAAAGGTAGGTAATGTCACTTATTATGACCCCAACGGCCAAGGGTTCACGAAACCTTATAGTGAAAAAACTGCTGAATTGATTGATACTGAAATAAAAAACATCATTGAAACACAGTATCAACGTGCTATTGATCTATTGGAAGAGAAAAAAGATTTATTAATTCTACTTGCCGAAAGATTAATAGAGCGCGAAGTTATCTTTAGAGATGATCTCGAAGAACTTTTTGGAAAAAGACCTTTTGAAAAAATTATTGAAAAACCATCTGAAAAACTAGAATTAAACATTTCCGAGGAGGAATAACAATTCTAACTTATATCTATACAATTAAAATCTTAGATTAATACCTATATTAATCTAAGATTTTATATATTTGAGGTGGCTTAAAGCTGAACAGGTTAATAGCAAAACTCTCGATGAGTCTATTTCGAAAAATCTTTGGTTCTAAAAATAAAACTGCTCAAGAGCACGTTAATTATGAAGCATCTGGCAAATACATGCCAGATGTAAAATTGCCTATTGACGAAAGATTTACTATAAACTTCAAAGCAAATGGTGGCAAATTCTTGTATTGTATTGATTTTAATGAGGTCATCGAAAACTTAGGTTATATTATCGAAGAGAACAAATGGAAAAATGAGAAGATGTTCTTAATTGATAATAAGCTTAAAAATTTGTTCAAACCGGTACCTTTTAACACATCCAAATCCCCAAAAGAAGCGACGTATTTCTTATCAACTTGCGAATATTTAATTGCTAACGATGGTTCACTCCTTATCTCGTCAAACCAAATTGCTGAAAAAAACTTAAACGAATTACCCACGAACCTTGTTATTTTTGCAACTACAAGTCAATTTGTAGAAAGCATAAGTGAAGGGTTGCATGGTATAAAAACCAAAAACAAAGCCTCAATCCCTACTAATATCACCAAAATAAAACATTTTAAAATAGGAGAAGAGCATGACTTCCTTAGCTATGGATGTAGTTCAAAAAACTTATATTTGCTCCTTCTTGAAGACCTATAAACAAAACCAGTGAAAGAACTATTTATAAGAGCCTTATCAGGAGCTTTATACGCGGCATTACTCCTACTTTCATTACAATGGCAAGATGCGGTTATCGCACTTTTTTTGATGTTCGGTATCATTAGTTTATGGGAATTTAATAGACTTATTAAACTTAAAGGAGCGTTTTCGTATATCATATTCATACTGCTCTATAGTTGCTTTGCGTATTGGGAAACTATTTTTGGCACAGCCACTGGTTTTATAGAAGCAATCCAGATTTTTCAATTGCTTTGCACCCTTGTTTTACTATTTCTTATTAGAGATTTATTTACAAACCAGAAAACGCCATCAATTATCAATAAAGTTTATATTAGTAGTACATTTTACGTAACTGCTGGCTTTGTATTTATCGTGCGTATTGCAGATTATTTTGACCCTTTTAACCCAAATATTTTATTAGGTACATTTTTATTAGCGTGGATCAATGACACTTTTGCCTATTTGGTAGGCAAGAACTTTGGAAAGCGAAAGTTGTTCCCAAGTATATCTCCCAAAAAAACCGTTGAAGGCTTTCTAGGAGGACTCTTCTTTTCATGCATTGGTAGTTATTTTATAGCTCAATTTACGGAGACATTAGATTATACATCTTGGTTTATCCTCTCCATTATAATTAATGTTTTTGGCACCATCGGTGATTTGGTAGAATCTAAATACAAAAGACAAGCAGGTGTCAAAGACAGTGGAAATATTATGCCAGGGCATGGCGGATTATTAGACCGTTTAGACAGCATTATTTTTGCTGCCCCATTTATTTATTTATTTTTAAGACTATTAGAATATGTTTCATAAAGAAGGACACAAGATTATTTTAATTACCCTAGTGGTAGTTGT
>JABSPM010000050.1 GCA_013215095.1 Flavobacteriaceae bacterium
CATATCTCTATCTGCATTAGACTCCCAAACACCATTGATCTTTTCTTTTATGAATAATATAGGTCGCTCCATATTACCTTTTTCAAAATCAAACTCAATATGTACCGTTTTATTTGGTACAAAATCAATATACTTACTAATCTTTTCCCATTTGTTCAATGCGCTAAAATGTAATTGTCCATTAATAACATCATGTCCAACATTCGATCCTCCAGTCCATGAATAATCTTCAGTAACTCCAGAATAATCTTCGTTAATAATTACAGAATTATCTTCATTTAAATCATAAGAAAGTCTGATATTACCCAAATGGTCTTTATATTGATAGATATAATTGAATGAATTACCACTAGGCTCTACATAACCCTCTGCATGATTAAAAAACTGCAAATATTCTCCTGTATTATCCTGCTTATACACATAATTACCAGCATAGCTTGTAATGGTTTGAGAATTACCTTCTGTTACAATTTTTTGCAGCTTCACACCAGTTGCATCGTAAATATAAGCAATATTTCCTTGTGATGCCGTTACATGATTTGGCAGATTTAAATGATTGTAGGCAACGGTAATTCCTTTACCCGAGTCGTACCCCATATTACCATTGGCATCATACTTATAATCACTCATAGCGCTTTTAAATCCGTAGTTCGTATTTCCATTATCAATGATTTCAGTCAATTGATTTCCATTATATTTATAAATCAACGCATCCATATTAGTCAATAGCGTACTTGTTGTATCATCCCAGCCACTTCTGCCAAGAGACAACAGGTTTCCATTTTTATCATAATTTGTATACTGAAGATCAAAAGCATTATCAAATTCTGAAGCCCCATCATTAACTATCGCTGCCGAAGTAATACGATTTAAAGCATCATACTTATAGCTATATCCATGCTCTGAGACATTAGCAGCTATATCATTAGATGTACGCCAAATCGTTTCGCTTATATTTCCATTATATAAGGCTTCACTATCCGTAAGTTCTGTAGTATTATAATTGAGTTTAAATCCAAAAAGATCGTCACCCATAGTATCCAAATCATTGATCGTTTTTAGCCATCCTCTAATGTTATAGGTATAATCTATAGTTTGTAAGCCATCGGATTCAACCGGATTAGTACTTACAGTTCCTCCTACATTTTTAGACACTAATTGACCGAGTTCATCATAATGATTATTCACAATTAATTCTGGTGTACCTCCATTAATGGTTTGTACTTGACTTAGCAAACGCGATGCATGATCATAGGTAAAAGCATCATGAGTTACTAGTGTAGAGTTACTTTTGACATGTGTACTCTCGGTTTGCAACACCTTACCTGTAAAATCTAATTCGGTCTTTATATAATCTCTACTCCCCAACAAACTATTGTGACTCGCAGCATAAATAGGACGCGCTTTATCATCATAATAACTTACCGAAGTTATCCAATGATTGCCTGTATTATCCAAAATCTGTACGCGTGAACCTGTCGCTAGAGTCTTGGTTTGTGTTGTAACGTTATGATCATATACCATCCCTGGGTTTGCTGCAACTGCCGTTACATGTGGGTTATAGCTGTCATAATAATTAATCGTATATAAATCGGAATAACTTATTGCGCTCTCTTGAAATTGCATTGCATTATTGGTATAATACATCTCATGACCCGAAATACTTGTATTTACATTGGTCGTTGATGTTTCATACAATACCGTTTGATTGTTTACACGCTCTTGGAATGCTACTCTATCATCTACTGAATTGGACAGCTTTCCTGTATAAACCACACGACCAAAGGCATCATACTTGGTAAACAACCAATAATTATACGCTCGTAAGTTTGCTTCCTGTGTTAATACTGGACGATCTAATTTATCATAAATAATATATTCCCAACCTTTGCCTGGGATTTTCTTTTCTATCAAACGATTTCTATAATCATAATGATAAATATAACACAAATCATCCAATGCAGCCTCATCTATATAATACTCAGGTATATCTGCAATAAGAGTCTCATTAATACTCTGTACCAAACCACTTCCTGCAATATGCAAATAGCCTTCTTCTATAGAAATATCATAACTATAGCCCGCTCCACTAATAGTTCCTATATCCATATTTGGAATATTACTATTTACCATAGCAATAGGACCTTGACGCAAATGATAAATCCCATTAAAACTAAAATTAAAATTTACGGTGATTTGATTTGCACCAGGGCTAACATTTACAAAACCGCCCCCACTACCATTGAACGACCTAAGATACGAATTACGAAGATCTGAATAATTAAAAGGTGTGGTGTTTCCAATAAGGCTCACCTTTAATAAAACCAAATCACTTCCTTTTGGCGATAACACATACGTAAGGTTTCCAAAATCATCGTAAACATATTGCGTATCATGAGCTATTCCGTCATTATACGTGCGTTTTAAAATCACACGACCTTGCTTGTCTTTAAATTCTTCTGTCGTATGATCGTTTAAAAAGGTTTGATTGGGTTGCCAGTTTTCGTCCTTAGTAATCGTTTTATATAGCTCATTAGAATCATAATAACCATCAAAAACAAGCTCGGTAACTTCGGTATTATCATTGGGGTGAAATACTGAGAATTTATTAACTTCGTTAAAAGCATTACCTTGATAATCAAAACGAATTAAATTACCTTGTTGCAGAGCACTATCATAGGATAGAACATTTATTTGACTTAGGTTATAATCAAATGATAAATGTGTTGCAATACCATTTACACATTCATCACCATTCGGATTATTAATTACAAGTGTATTATTAATTACATCTACTTTAAAATTAGTTTGATTTTCATTTAAATCTAATAAGTACCCCAAATCTGTGTCCGGACATTCAAAATCTAAAGGATAGATAACACTTCCTTTTATTCGCTTTGGTATTGTTTTACCTTGATTATTAATTTCATTAGAAAAATACAAACTAAAATTAAGAAAACCATTAGAAAAACAAACATTAAAATTATCGATAGCCTGATATTGAGGAGCAAAAGGATCAATAATAACTGGTGGTGAATTACAGTCATGATTCATATCAAAAACAGGTATTTCAGATTGAAAAACAGCTTCAATTTCTGCAGTTGAAGTTAAGCCTATATATTCACTGATACCATAAGGGTCTATATCTATATTTTCTGTAACGGCATTTTCATATAAAACATCATTTTTATCATATTTCCAATCTTCACCCGGTGCTGCGCGGTATAGCACCCTACGTAATGGAGATTTTTCATATACAGTTTCACTGTAAGGGTTTAAAGTGTTTGCATGATAACTTGTATTATAAAAATTAGTTGTTCGAGTTAATCCTTCTGGATCATAATTTGAGTTATTAGAGATATAGGGTAAATACTGTTTATCTACAATGTTATTTTTATTATATCCAATATAAGTAACCATATTGCTACCTGAGGGAGAAGCATTAATAGCGACATTTTGTAAAGGCCTTCCAATACCGTCAAAATATTGAATAGTTTCTATCTTATCATCACTTAATACTTGCGATGTTTCTGAAACACCTAATGGAACTTTATAAGTTATTTTTTTTATATGGTTTTGGTCTGCTTGACTCCAAATATTTGAAAAACTTAAAGCCCACAATAATATGTATAATTTAACTACTTTCATTTTTCTGCTATTTATTGACCATCTCTAATTATATATTCATTTTTTTCCAATACTTTGCCATTGTCATCTAAGACAAATTGCAACCTGTTTTGATTATCATATTGGTAAGTCATAGTATATCCTCTAGGATCTGTAATAGATTCAATACCTACTAATGATTTATAAGTATAAGACGTTACTTGAGCGCTATTTAATTGTTCTCTTAAATAATTAGACATTGTCTGAATACCAGTAGACATTAATCCTTGTAAAACAGCATAGGGATCATTCCCAAAATTTAATTCACTTCCTCCCTCAGAAAGAACATAATTTCGTAAAATATTTTCAATTTCAGCTAAATTAGAGTTTTCAATTTTCGCTATCAAATACGAATAGTTGTATCCCCATAGATAAACTGTATTAGGACCATTTTCTTTAACAACTTCTGTTGGGTTACCAGCAATATCGTAAGATAAAAAACTGACTCTTTCTTCTAAGCTATCAAAAATATTATCATCGTAGTCGGATTTAGCACTTTTAATTGTCTCTAAGACTGGATAATTTGTTAGTTCCATGTGTTTTAATTCTTGAGCTCCAATAATTTCATCATTCCTTTTAGAAATGGTTAACACAGGATTAGCCAAAACATTTTTATCAGTAAGAGCATTTGAACTATTAGGTGTATTAAAAGGATAATATAATTCTGTTTTTAGAATATCACCATCGCTAGCACTAGTCTCTATACTGCTTATATAATTTTTATCATTATAAGTTGTGGTTTGTGTTTCCATTTGCAAAGGCAACCCATCGGTTGAGTAATAAGTTGTAATAGATTGTACAGGCCGAAAACTAACATCATTTTCTCTATACATTTCACGAAAATATGAATATCCTAATTCATTATCTGGAATTACAAATCTACAATTTCCTTGATATTTTATTCGTTCGGCAACTTTTATTCCTAAAGGCAACTGTAAGTTTTCAATATTTTCAAGCTCTTTTAATTCGTAATTATTTAAACTTACTTTAGCGGTATATTCTTGTGTACTCAAAAATTCTTTTTGTCCTCTGTAAATCGTTACATTTGGCAATGCTCCAGTTTTCTCCTTTCCAACAGGAGTAAATGGATAGTTTCGCTCAAAATTATGCGGATATTTAAAATAGTGCAGAGAGTAACCATTGACAAGATTATACATTTTTGAACCGTATATTCTATCTCGATACAAGAGCTCATACTCCAAACTACCGTCGTCATTTTCTAACGAATAATTGAATTGTTGTTGGTGTAAATCTCCACAGCTTAATGTCCCATCAATAAATTTTACAGGGTTTTTATATACTCTTACTTGCGGATAGAAAACGGGTAAACCAGAGTTTGTATTGACTGGATTTAAACTATAAAGACTAACATTTTTAAGTAAATAGTTAGCTAAATTAACACATAAGTCAGTAGAATTATTAGGATTATTATATAAATAAGAAGCGTCTTGAATTACAGATTTATACTCTTTATGATAGATTTCGCCTAAAGACAATCCATTTTCATCATCGTAATCATAAATAGTAACATCTGGCACAAGGTTTTTATTCTCTGTTCCATCATAATCGATGGTTTTAGCCACACGTATACCGCCAATTGGCACATTTATATTATTTTCATTTTCCGTAGGAATTTCAACGAAAGAAAAATCAATACTAACTTGAGCATTTCCTTTTGATAAAATTTTCAATTCATACGTTCCTGGAGGTATTTTAATTAATCCATTCGTACTTATAATATTCGTATATTCATCTGGAAAACCATCAGGCCCTATTGCTATTCCATCAAAAGGGTAATCTGCGATATAATTTGGATTGTAATAGGGACATATCAATGGAATGGGGTTGTTACAATATACTCTCGCGTCTCCAGATTGCCTTTCAAAATCACCAGTTATAAAAGATGTACATCCGTCTTGCGATGTGCTACAACTACTAGATACATTTTTAAATGATGCAGCTAACATATCTGATAAATTAAATGCCTTTTCTGTAATTTTAATTTTTGCAAAAGCATAATTGTTAAGAGTAATTGTTTTAGATTTCTCTTTAGCTGTATCATAAAAACCATTGCCACCAAGTTGTATTCTATGTTTATGTTGCAAGGGTAATGAAGTAGTATTAACACCATCACTAAAGTCCATTTTAACTGTATTTTGTTCATATTGAATTTCGGTATAGCCCTTTGATGGATAGGTGATTTTTTTTAAAGCTCCTGGCACTGTATAATCAAAATATGGTTGCTTATTGGCTAAATAAATAGAGCCTGGCATATTAACGGCGTATTCATTATTGGTTTGACCATTATAATATCCCCACTCGTCTCGTGCAGTTATAATAGTTTCATTATCATCACTAAAGGGAATGATACTATTCTTATTATAATAATCAAAACTATAAAAATGTTCTCCGTTTTTTGTAATAAAATCCAATAGCCTTCTATTACCAGAATAACTAAATTGATAATCATTTACTGGGCTTTCGAACATTTCTTCTTGATGATTACTAAATACTTTTAACCCATAATATAATGGATATTTATCTGTAGCATTAAGATCAAAATCTATATAACCACTAGGAAATTCAATTCTTTTTAAAGATGGTTGAACAATATTTGAAGTCGTAAAGCCATCATTATATCGATGTTCTGGTTGAACAGGAACACCATTTATAATAATTTCAGTAGTACTATGCTCGCCCGCTGCAAAAAAGCTTTTGGAGCTGTAATAATGGTTTTGATATTCAAAATTAATTATATTATACGACTCATTTTCATTTGGGACATCTCTCAATATAATTTTCGACAAAAACCAACTTACTGTATATGAATCTGCAATCCCTTCTTCAGTCGAGTAAACCGCATTTTTCGGAGTATGCACTTCCTTTTTATTAAAAATATATTTAACTCCAGTATCGTCAATTACAGAAATTTCATCGAAAGAAAAATTCACTATATAATTTTCTGGAGACATTATTACAGGAACATAATTACCACTAGCTTCTTTTTTCACTTTAAACGAGAAATTTAAATCCCCCGCAGACACATGATATTTATCTGGCTCTAAATCTCTTTTCCCTGCTAAAACATCTTGAATTGTATACCAATTCATTTGGCCATATTGCTCATAATTATTTAAAATTAACTGTACTGTTTCTGTGTAATATCCTAAAAACCCATCAAAAGACCACTCATCAGGCAAACCTCTAACTTCACGAGTCACGACACCTCCATTAATTAATGACCAACCTAAACCAGATGCAGAAGGACGTGATTCTACTTTTAATCCTGAATAATTATAATTTAAACTAATAGGCCAAGTAAAGTTTTTAGCTTGAATAACATACAAAGGAATATTATGATTGAGTTGTCCATTACTTAAATTAACAGGAACACTACCATATCTAACTAATTCAGTTGCCTGCGGAGAATTAGGAGTATTCATAAGGTATTTCTCATTAAAATCTAATGGTTTATTAAATATTTGAGCAATACACAAATTGCTTATCAGAGTAAAAAAAATGTATGTAATAGATAGTTGTTGTTTCATTTAAATTAGTGCTTTAGAATCTTAGTTAATAGATAAAAATAAAAAGCTGTGTTTTCATATTAAACTCTTTTTACATGTGTTATATAATAATAGACGTTAATTTTGTAAAAAGGTTGCGTCAAAACGTTGTCTATAATTCTCCTCTTTTCAAAAAAAACAATTGACTTAGGCATTTTGTAAATATCTAAAATATGAGTAAATTCAGGGTATTAATATAAAGAATTATGGAGCAAAGATTTAAAAGCTTGTCTTTATTTGAATTTCAAGAACGCTTTTCAAGTGCAGAAGATTGCATATTGTA
>JABSPM010000051.1 GCA_013215095.1 Flavobacteriaceae bacterium
AAAAAATGTGGCAATGGTTTAAAAGTAAAATCTCTATGAAAATATATAAATCTTTAGACGAATTAGAAGCAAAGCTAATACAGCTAATTAAAAACACAAATAAACATAAAGTTAAAAGCATTACTTCTTATCAGTATCTAGCAAATGCTTATTGCGGTATTTTTAATTAAGAAGTGGTATTACGCACCAAAAAAAATCATTTATAGTAGTTCTATGGGAACACAAATCGCCACAATGTTAGCTAAAAAACATCAAGATGAAATCAATGGCTTGGTACTGTAAGGTGTAGTTATTTCATTTACTGATGTTAATATGGTTTGTTCGCCCGAATATGCGAGTTGTTTAGAGAAAAATTATAGCTCACCGTATTCGGCAAAAGATGATGTTAAAACGATTGATAAAATACCGAAATAGAAATATATTATTCATAGCAGAGAAGATAAAGATGTTTCTTTTTCTCATGGAGAAATGATATATAGTAATGCCTCAGAACCTAAAGAATTTCTTGAGTTTAAAGGAGAGCACTTACATGCTTTAAAATATGAAAAAGAACGAATAGTTGAAAAACTTCATGAAATGACAGTATAATAAATATCCAAAATTAGCAATTATCAATCGCAAATTCCGCGCTTATAGCATTTTCTTCGTATTTTTAGTGTGGTAGTCAGTTCTGTTTGTGTGTATGCTATTATCAACACAGCTTATCTTTTTTGTTTAGGAATCTAACTCCTTTAAAATAACAGGTTTTTGGTATTGTACTGTTCTAAGGGCAATACAATGGATTTCTACTTCATAAGCAAATAGAAGTTTTAGTTATTATTGAATAGTTATTATTGAATATTAGTACTGTGCTTAATATTAAAAAACACTTGGATCTGCTTAAACAATTTCAAAGACCAGATGGTGTTGGTTTTTAGGTTAGTGCCTATTTTTATAGGTTGTTTTTGATGTTAGTGTGTCATAAAGTTTAAAAAAAAGGAAATCAGAAGATAACTAAAGCCATATGTAGGCATAGTTTGATCAAGGCTTTTGAAAGTCAATTCTTTGTTTGTTAAAGTTTTGATGTGTTTGACTTGCAGTTTTTTATGGTGATTAAAAGCGTCAAAAACTACCTTTTAATTCAAGTTGTTAAAACTTTGTTGGCGTGCAAAAATATTGTACTTTTGCACCCAATTTTTATTACTAAAAAATGAATATTACAAGAGAAAATATTGATGCATTAAATGCAGTAGTTAAGGTTGATATCGTTAAGGATGATTATCAAGATAAAGTAGATAAGATTTTATCTGACTACCGTAAGACGGCAAATGTTCCAGGATTTAGAAAAGGACATGTGCCAATGGGAATGGTGAGAAAACAGTACGGAAAAGCTGTAGTTATTGACGAAGTTAATAAACTTTTGCAAGATGCATTAGGTAAATATTTGCAGGAAGAGAAGCTAGATGTTCTTGGAAATCCATTACCAAAGTCTCAAGACGATTTAGATTGGGATTCAGGCGAGTTTTCTTTTGAGTTTGAATTAGGTCTATCGCCTGAGTTTAATGTTGAATTAAACGGAGATAACGCCATTACGCATTATAAAGTTACGGCAAGTGAAGAAATGGTGGATGAGCAAGTTGTAAATATTCAAAAACAATACGGGAAGTTAGTGTCTAAAGATGAGGTTGCTGAGGGTGATGAAATCACTGGAGTTTTCAAAAATGAAGAGAAAGCGATTGACCATAGTACAACCCTAGCTTTAGATGCGATTAAGGAAGAAGAGAATGTTAAGCATTTTATTGGAGCTAAAGTTGGAGATGTTTTGACTCTAAATACGAAAGATTTGTTTGATAATGACCATGATTTAATGAAATATTTAAATGTGTCTCATGATGATGCACATGGTTTAGAGATAGAGGTAACTTTCGAAATTACTGAAGTAAATACCCGTGAGTTAGCAGACATAGATCAAGAATTATTAGATAAATTGTTTGGTGAAGGTGTTGTAACCACTGTAACGGAGTTAAAAGAAAAAATTAAAGTTGATTCTGAAAAACAATTTGAGCAACAATCCGATCAAAAATTGTTAAATGATGTCACAGAGTATTTAGTTGAAAACACAACCTTTGATTTACCAGCAGAGTTCTTACAAAAGTGGATACAAAGTTCAGGGGAGGAGCCTTTAGACGAGGCACAGGCTAAAGAAGAATATGAAAAGTCTGAAAAAGGAATCCGTTACCAACTCATCGAAGGTAAAGTTATTAATGACAATGGGTTAAAAGTTGATTTTGAAGACTTAATGGCGTTTTCAAAAGATATGATTAAAACGCAAATGGCGCAATTTGGTCAAATGAACCCTACAGATGAAGAATTAGATGATATCGCTGGACGTGTCTTGTCTAACCAAGATGAAGTTAAGCGTTTGTCTGAGCAGTTAATGAGTCAAAAACTATTAGGATTGTATAAGGAAAAAGCAAATCTAGAAGTTAAAGAAATGACTTATGATAACTTTGTTAAAGAAGTTTACGGATAAAACCGTACATATATAATATAAAAAAGCGCTTCGATTTCGAAGCGCTTTTTTGTTATAATTCAAATGAGTCAGTAGCTTTGTGTGTCTTTATATAATTTATACCATATTCCATTTTAAAGTATCGTGAAAAAAGGATGATTTATAAAGTAGAAAATGAAAGCATAGCTTAGCTACGGTTACTTTTCATACTGAAAGAGAACGGATAAGAGAGCGTTTTGTTCAAGTAATTTCAAATTGGAGTGGACTTGACAAGTTTCTGTTAGCGTAATTTTATGTTACACCTATACGTACATATGATGGACGTTAGGTTCTATTCTTTTAAAAGCCGATAAGCACGATGCTCATTTGTTTTCAAGACTTATCATTAATATGACTTATGAAGGCGTTATAACGTTTATATCTGTTATGACGACGTATCATTTTGAGATTTATATAAAATTAATACTTTTGATGCTCTAATATTTTATATCTTGGTTAAAATTAGTTTTTTACCGTTTTGTCTATAAAATTAGGTAAATCAAAACAAACTTTTGTGGCCTTATTTTAAAGAAGATATGGGATTACATTATTTTATTATAGATACTATTTTCCAATGGAAGTTAGTATCTTTACAAACTTTTAAAAGAACAATTATATGAACTACGGAAAAGAATTTAAAGATTTTGCTATAAAAGATCAAGGGGTTAGTAGTACTTATTATGATAAAATAGTAAGTAGTATGTATCCTGTAGGATTAACGCCAAATATCATTGAAGAGCGTCAAATGAACATCGCTATATTCGATGTATTCTCGCGTTTAATGATGGATCGTATTATTTTTTTAGGGACAGGAATTAACGATCAAGTGGCTAATATTATTCAGGCGCAGTTATTGTTCTTAGAAAGTACCGATAAAAATAAAGACATTCAAATTTATATCAATTCTCCAGGTGGAAGCGTATATGCTGGTTTGGGTATTTATGATACAATGCAATTAATCAATCCAGATGTTGCTACAATTTGCACTGGAATGGCAGCATCAATGGGAGCGGTGTTGTTATGTGCTGGAGAAAAAGGAAAGCGTAGCGGATTAACACATTCTCGTGTGATGATTCATCAGCCTTTAGGTGGTGCACAAGGACAAGCGAGTGATATTGAAATTACAGCAAGAGAAATTTTAATACTTAAAGAGGAACTTTATAAAATTATTAGTAAACACTCGGGTCAAGACTATGACAAAGTGTACGCCGATAGTGATAGAGATTATTGGATGAAAGCTGATAAAGCTTTAGAATATGGAATGATTGACGAGATTTTAACTCGCGGATAATTTATAATTAATTTATGGCTAAAGAAGAATTAGAATGTTCGTTTTGTGGTAGAAATAAGCCAGAAACTAATTTGTTAATTGCTGGACTCGATGCACACATTTGTGATCGTTGTATAGAGCAAGCGCATGGTATAGTAATTGAAGAATCTAAGCAAATGGATAATGCTGATTTATCAGCGGAATTGGTCTTAAGAAAACCCCAGCAAATTAAAGCGTTTTTAGACGAATATGTCATAGGGCAAGAAAACACTAAGCGTGTAATGTCTGTAGCGGTTTATAATCACTATAAGCGTTTGTTGCAAAAACCAACGGAAGATGATATTGAGATTCAAAAATCTAATATTATTATGGTTGGGCAAACAGGTACAGGAAAAACCTTAATGGCCAAGACGATTGCGCGTATGCTAAATGTGCCCTTGGCAATTGTAGACGCAACAGTTTTAACAGAAGCTGGTTATGTAGGAGAGGATGTAGAGAGTATTTTAACACGCCTATTACAGGCTGCAGATTATAGCCTAGAAAAAGCAGAACGTGGTATTGTATTTATTGATGAAATAGATAAGATTGCACGAAAAAGCGATAACCCTTCAATTACAAGAGATGTCTCTGGAGAAGGCGTGCAACAAGCATTGTTAAAATTGCTTGAAGGTACAGTGGTAAATGTACCGCCAAAAGGAGGTCGTAAGCATCCAGATCAGAAATTTATTGAAGTTAATACCGAAAACATATTGTTTATTGCCGGAGGAGCTTTTGACGGTATTGATCGTCACATCTCTAAGCGATTGAACATGGCAGCTATTGGTTATAAAGCCTCGTATGAAGGCGAGATTATTGATAAGAATAACTTGCTGCAGTATATTATTCCAAAGGATTTAAAAGACTTTGGTTTGATTCCTGAAATTATTGGACGTTTACCTGTATTAACGCACATGGATCCTTTGGATGCCAATACCTTAAGAGCTATTTTAACAGAGCCAAAAAACGCTATTGTAAAACAATATGTAAAGCTTTTTGAAATGGATAATATTGCATTGGAATTTTCTGATGATGCTTTGGCATATATCGTAGAGAAAGCCATTGAATATAAGCTTGGAGCAAGAGGTTTACGCTCTTTATGTGAAGAAATTTTAACGGATGCTATGTTTGTACTTCCTGGAAGTGAGGAGACAAAATTGAAAGTTACCAAGGACTATGCAGAAGATAAATTGACCCGAACACGAGTAAAGAAATTGAAAGTTGTGTCGTAACAAAAGCTAAGATTTAATACATAAAAAAACCACTCTTGATGCATCATATCTCGAGTGGTTTATGTTTTTGAAACGTTTTTAGAACGTTTTATTTTTTCTTAGCAAGACCAGTATCACTATGCAACTTTACAACAGTTTTTAAAATAGATGTATAGCTTTTGCCCGACGTCATTAAAGTTTGTGTGTTTTCAAAGCCCTCTTTTTTAACCTTAACGGTGTAATCTTCAAAGGCTAGAACCTTAAAGCTGAAATTTGCATCCTTACCAGTAGTTTGTCTTGCAATTTCTTCATGATCTGCATCATATAATACTACTGTTGCGTTAGGCAATAATCTTTCAGAATCATTGTCTACAATGGTACCTTCTAATTTTTGAAAAACAGGTTTCATTTCAATTTGGTATAAATCATAACTCCCTTTACCTCCTTTTTTATTGGAAGAAAAATAGCCCAACTCATTATCAATAAAGGTTAAAGCAAGTTCATTAGAAGCTGTGTTTACTTTTTTTCCTAAGTTACGAGGTGTTTTATAGCCATCTTTTAATTTTCGACTTACAAATAAATCCATGCCACCAAAACCTTTATGTCCATTAGATGCAAAAAATAAACGTTTTCCATCTTTTGTTAATTGTGGGTATTTTTCGTTTTTATCAGTGTTTACAGTTGGTCCTAAATTTACAGATGTTCCAATTGTACCATCTTCTTTTATAGGTGCAACATAGAGATCAAAACCTCCAAAACCACCAGGCTTATTGGATGAGTAGTATATACTTTTACCGTCTGCACTCACTAACGGTGTTTCTATGGAGTGTGTTTTGTTGGATGTAACTTGCTTATGGTTTACCCATGTTTTGGTAGAGTTTGTGTCTAAGGTTGCTTTGAATAATTGGTAGTTTTTAGCATTAGTTCTTAAACTACGCGTATAATAGATTGTATTTTGGTTGGCAGTAAATGCTACATGTCCCTCGTTATTTTTAGTATTAAGAATTTTAGAAAAGAATAAAGGGTTTTCTATAGTGGCATCTTTTTTTAGGTCTAAACAATATAGTTCTGTAAAAGGCTCACAAGTGTACTTGTCAACACCGTCTCCCAAAGCTCCAATTCTTTTAGAGGAAACTATAATAAATTTTTTTTTGAAAATACCCGATGCAAATTCCGAGTATTTCGTGTTTACAGGTGTAGATTTTGAATAATATTCGAAGCCTGTATTGTTAGAGACTTCCTTTGTTTTTGATGTTTCTGTCGGATCGACACCAGTCAAATTTGAAAGTTCTAAGGTGCTGTTGCTGTGTGTAATTGGTGCAAAAATAAATGCTGCAAATGTTAAAAGTAGAGTTGGTTTCATGGCGCTGGGCTTTAGTTCATGCCCTAAAACTAAGTTGAAAAACTATATTGTAAAAATAGATACTAAGTTTTTAGATAAAGGTTGTTCTATAATCGTTAAAAGTCACGTTTTAACATTTTTTTTTAGAGTTAACTGCCTGATTTAGTTAACTGTTGAGCTCTAGTAATTCTTCAATATAGTCTCGAGAGTTAGATAAACGTGGAACCTTGTGCTGTCCTCCCAGTTTGTCATTTTGTTTAAGCCAATCATAAAATAAGTCTGGTCTAGCCAAATGAATTTTTGGTTCATTAAGTGTTATGTTATTATAACGTTTTGCTTCATAATCGGAATTTAATGATTTTAAAGCCTCGTCAAAGAGTGCGTTAAAGTAACTCATGTCTTTCGGTTGTGTTTTGAATTCAATTAACCACTCATGTGCGCCTTTTTCTTTACCTTGCATATAAATTGGTGCTGCAGTATAATCTACAATTTCTGAATTCGTTTTTTCACAGACATTCTTTAGAGCATCTTCAGCGTTTTCAATAATTAATTCTTCACCAAAAACATTAATATGATGTTTGGTGCGACCAGAAACCTTGATGCGATATGGGCTGGTGGAGGTAAACTTAACCGTGTCTCCAATTTTATAACGCCATAATCCAGCATTCGTTGTGATTACTATAGCATAATTCGTGTTTAGCTGTACTTCACTTAACGGGATAAGTCTTTCCTCTGCTGTGCCATGGGTATGCATCGGAATAAATTCATAGAAAATTCCGTAATCTAGCATAAGTAATAATTCATTAGAATTATTTTGATCCTGAATAGCAAAGAAACCTTCAGAGGCGTTATAGATTTCGTAATATCGAAAATCCGTTTTTGGCAAAATGGATTTGTATTGGTCTTTATACGGCAGGAAACTTACGCCGCCGTGAAAATAAACTTCAAGATTTGGCCAGATTTCAAACAAGTTGTTATGCTGGGTAGATTCTAAAACCGTATTAAGTAATACAAGCATCCAAGAGGGTACGCCAGCAAGACTGGTTACATTTTCTTTGATGGTTTCATCAACAATAGCTTGCATTTTGTATTCCCAATCACTCATCAATGATACTTTACTACTTGGTGTACTGCTAAATTCTGCCCAAAACGGCATATTGTCTATTAAGATTGCAGATAAATCTCCAAATATAGTGCCATTTTGTTTGTAAAGTTCTTTGCTACCACCTAGGCGTAAATTCTTGCCGGTGAAGAGTTGAGAATCTGGATTATTATTGAGATATAAGCACAGTAAATCCTTGCTTGCAGCATAATGACATTGCTCAAGAGACTCAGAACTCACCGGAATAAATTTGCTTTTAGAATTTGTGGTGCCACTAGATTTTGCAAACCATTTGATAGGTTTTGTCCAAAAGATATTACTTTCACCTTGGCGAGAACGCGCAATGAGGTCTTCATAGTCTTCGTAGGTGGAAACAGGAATGCGCTCCGCGAAATCCCGATACGTTTTTAGAGATGCAAAATCATAAGTTTTTCCAATTTCTGTATCCTTCGCTTCTTCAAGCAAATCAAATAAAAGTTCTTCTTGAACTTCATTAGGATATTTTAAAAACAATTCTATCTGATGAAATCGTTTTTTTAAAAACCACGATGCAATAGAATTTACTATAGGAATTGGCATGGATTAACTATATTTACTTAAAAATCTAAACTAAGTGTTTTGAGCTTGACTTCAATTTTTTTTTAGGTTTTGTTTTAGATCTAAAGCTATGCCTTAGGTCGTTTCTAAAAACTAATATAATAAAAATCTTTTATGCTGTACCAAGGAGTGCTTACAAAAATGAAAACGCAATATGAAAATCCGATTCAATATTTTTTGGTGTTTGAAAGTGATTTTTTAAATGTGAACCAATTACTTGAGAAAACGCTGAAACTTAATTTTATTAAATATCAGTGTTTGAATTGTGGAATGGATAAACCAAAATATAGACAAGGGTTTTGTAAGTCTTGTTTTTTTGAAATTCCACAAGCTGCTGATTGGATTATGCGTCCAGAGCTAAGTACCGCACATTTGGGAAAAGAAGACCGCGACCTCGATTATGAGAAAAAAGTACAGTTGCAACCCCATATTGTATATTTGGCTAACTCTAGTAATGTTAAAGTTGGAGTCACAAGAAAAACACAAGTGCCCACGCGTTGGATAGATCAAGGTGCTCACGAAGCTATAGCAATTGTTGAGGCGCCAAATCGTTACTTGGCAGGAATTACTGAAGTCGCCTTAAAGATGCACGTCAGTGATAAAACCAATTGGCGTACAATGCTGAAAAATGATATTAAAGACGAAAACCTATTAGACTGGAAATCCCGTTTAAAGGCGTTTATTCCAGAAGAAGCGCAATCCTATTTCTTAGAAGACAAGCGAGAAACCAACTTGCATTTCCCTGTGTCCAAATATCCATTAAAACCCAAAAGCTTAAACCTAGAAAAAACACCAGAATACACTGGAAAATTAGTTGGAATTAAAGGACAGTATCTTATTTTTGACGATGAAACGGTATTTAATATTCGCAGCAATGAAGGCACTGTTGTTGGTATCGATATTATTTAAATATCTGCAGCATGTCTAAGGCCTTCTTTATATCTTGCTTTTGCAATTTCTGCTCTACGTTTTTCTGATTTCTTGGTAAAATGTTTCTTTTCTCTAAGTGTCGTAAGTTGCTTGGTTTTTCTGAATTTGTTTTTGTAACGTTTTAAAGCACGTTCTATATTTTCACCATCTTTTATTGGAATAATAAGCATAGTTTTTTAATTTTTATGTAGACTCTTACTGCCTGCGTTAATAGTAATAGATACTGTAATACATTAGTTAAGACGTAGGTTATGAGCTTATTAGTTTTAGAAAAGAGGCTGCAACAATAGATTTTAACTAAAAGTATAGTGTAAAGAAACGATTATTATGTGAATAATAAACACTATTCTAAGGTTATTTTAGAATATATAACTTTAAAATTAACTCTATAAGGCTATATGCGTCGAGTATTAGCATTATTATAAATTACGACCTCTTGATAATTTGAGTTGGTAAAATGGCAGTCAATTAGTTATTTTTATTGTCTTTTTTCTTCTTTTTATTTTTGCCAAAAAGATTCCCCAATACACCATTAATAGCCTCAGTTGTACTACTGTTAGAGTTGTTGTTAGTGCTGTCTTTTGAACTGGTGTTGGTGTTTAAAAGGTTATTAATTAAATCTTCCCCTTGATTGAGAAGTTGTTTTTTCTTTAGTTCAATTAATTGATGCGTTAGTTTGGTTACACTCTGGCTGAGATCTGTTTTAACTTTTGGTTTGGTAAACGAACCATTAATAGTTGCAGTTACTGGTACTGTAATGTTTTCTGCTCCTTCTGTGTTGATTTGCGCTAATAAACCTGTAACTTCATTACCCAAGTACTTTGCAGGAACATCAAAAACAGTCGTGTAATTTACAGTTTTATCAAAACCATGAGACCCAGAAATTCTAATCGAAATATCTTCGTATTTTATATCGAAAGGTTTTACGGCGACTTGTCCATTTTCAAAAGATAATTGTGTTTTTAAGTTTTTTAGGTTTAATTTATTTAAATCTACAAAGGGAATATTCTTGTCTAATGCGTCAAAAATCATGGTGTTTTTAGGCGCAATTTTAGTTGTGAGTAATGCCGCTAGAGCATCTCCCGAAACGCTGCTTAAGTTTGGAGAGTAAGAAGCGTCTAAGGTTCCAGATAATGCAATTTTACTATTGAGTTTGCCTTGCAATGCCTTTGCAGCAGGAACTATAGCTTGGAGTAGATCTAAGTCGTTAAAAGATTTTGAAATATCTAAGCCCGAGGCATCTAAATTCATGTCAAAAGTAGGTACTTTTTCTTGGGTGTTAACCATACCATTTACGGCAATTTTTCCATCAAAGATATCTGTTTTTAAGTTTTTAAATTCAGCCTTTTCAGATTTCAAGATCAAGGTGCCCATCACATTTTTTAGGGTAAGATTATCATATAATACAGTCTTTACATTGGCTTTTACGGTGCAATCTAAAAATGCTGGAATTTTTAAGGTCTGATTTTCAGATGTAGCAGCAGTGTTACTCGTTTCGCCTTCTACCATAAAATCACTCACTGCAAAATGATTGGAATTTACCTCGAAATTCCCTTGCAGTGTTTTGTCACTTAATAAGAATCCAAGAAGATTTTCTAAGGTACCTGTGGCCTCGATATCCGATGTTCCTGAAGTGGCATTGAATCCAGTTAATTTTATAGATTCTGTTTTAAAATCAATATGTGCATTACTTATATTTAGTGGGTTAACAATGTCTTTTGATGAAAATAAGAAGTCAGAGATACTTAATTGACCATTGTTTTTTATGCGCTCATAGGCATTGGTTTCAATGGCATTCATATCAAAAGAAGTGTCTAATTTTCCTTTGAGAATACCACTTAATTCATTATCCAATTCTACAGGGTATGCTTTAGAAATATTTTCTAAGTTTAAGACCCCATCAATATGTGCATCAACCTGCATGTTTTTGGTAAAGTTTTTTAACTGGGCAGAACCTTTAAAAGTATCTTCATCAATTTTGAATTGAAAATTATGTACTGCTACAAAAGAATCGTCAATATTACCAGTTGTATTTTTAATGTTGGTGTCAATCCCAATATTTTTAACACCTTTAGGTAATTGAGGAAACTTAAAACTTGCATTATGGGATTGAATATTAATATCAAAAGTAGGAATTGTAGTTTCTGTAAGTTTTCCTTTTACTTCTCCTTGTATTTTAAAATTTCCAGAAGTTTCGATAGCATTTAAATTAGACATATATTGTTTTGGCACCAAGGCTAAAAAATCTTTAAAAGACGATTCTGGGTTTTTAAAGCTTAGGTCATACAATTGTCCATCCTCGAAGAGTTGAATAAAACCATCAAATTCTAAAGGCAATTGATTAATAAAGGCTTTGTTGTCTTTAAAAGTATAACGGTTTTCTTTAAGGTTGAGTCCTATGATGGCGTCTAATTTTATGGAATGGCGGTTTAAATATTGAGAACTATCCATTTTTAGACTGACCAGCGTTTCTGTTTTTGTGTCTAAATCAAATTGCTCTTCAGAGAATTTTCCTTGTCCATTATGATTAAAATCTATTAGGCTAAACTTCACTTTAGAGGCTTTGTCTAAATACGAAATTTTACTGTTTGTAATGGTATAATTTTCTAAGTTTAACGCAAATCCGGAAGACGTTTCTTTAGTTACAGTTGAGGGTTCTGATGGTTTGGTAATATCAAAGTTTGCATTACCATTTTTATCAACCACGGCAGCTATAGAGGTTTTGTCTAAAGTAATGGTATTTACTATAATAGCGTCATCACTAGATTTGAACAACTCTTTTATAGAGAGTTCTAATGCAAAAGATTTAGAATATACTAAGGTGTCATTTTCAAAGGGTGCAAAATTGACAACAGATAAGTCGTCTATTGTTACCGTAGCTTGCGGAAAGTTTTTTAAAAGGCTAAGACTTACGTCAGCAAATTCAACTTTAGCATTGACATTGGCATTGATAAAGTTTTTGAGCATTTCTTTAATCTGGGACTGAAATAAAAACGGGGTAGTAATTAGTAATACCAAAATAATAGCAATACTAATACCAATGCGTTTGAGGACTTTTTTCATTTTAAATCGTTTAAGGTCTTGATTTTAATATGCAAAAATGCTATAAAAAGTTGATACTGACATGGTATTTAATATAAGTTTTACATTAAATTTTTCAGGATGAATCAGATTGAGGAATTTTATTGAGAATTAAATTTATAAAATGGCATTATCATTTTTAGAGCTATTCAGAACTATAGGTGAGTTGCCTTATTTTATGTGTAATACATATTTCATTTTGTTACTAAAGACATACTAGCGACATTAATTTTATGTATTATGAAGTTTGTTAATTGAGGTCTATTTCTTCGTTCACTTTGAGTTTAAATTGCTTTCTTAGCACATGTACACTCAAATATAAAAAAGGTGTGTCAATAGCCGCAATCATAACTTTAAATAAGAAGCCTGAAAGGAGTAATCCAGGAAACAAATCCCATGCGATTTCGTCAAAGCTGCATAGTAAAAAGAGTACTGTAAAGGTGTCTACGAATTGAGATAGGAAAGTAGAAAAGTTATTGCGTAGCCATAAGTGTTTGCCTTTGGTCGTTCGTTTCCAAAAATGATATATCTGAATATCTATAAATTGAGCAAAAAGATAAGCCATCATACTCGCCAACACTGCAATCGCAGTACTGCCAAAAACTGTAGTGTATAATTCGTTTTGCACTGGAGACCAATTTGTTGCTGGGACTAAATTTCCAGTGTACACAATAAGCATAGAAAAGATGGAAGCGAAAATACCTAGAATTACAATTTCATTGGCTTTCTTTTTGCCGTAAATTTCGCTAATCAAATCGGTAATAAGAAATGTTATAGGGTAAGGTAAAATACCAACTGAGATTTCAAAAAGTTTCGCTCCAAATAGTTCGATATCAAATGGGTGCCAATAAAAGAATTTTTTAAAAATGAGATTAGAAACTACTAAGGAAGTGATAAAAAGTGTTCCCAGAATCAAGTAGATGCGTTGTGCTAATAATTTTTCTTTTAAGGTCATTCGTTTTTTTATTTTATATCAGTTTAATGTTTCAAAATACGACGTGTATTAAGAACTTCAAAATTGTGGATAAATAGGTGTTGTAAATATAATCTATTCATATATCATTTTGTTAATTTGCTTTTTCTAATGGAGCAACCCAAGAACATATATATAGCTTTAGGTTCAAATAAAGGCGACAAGTTTAAAAACTTGCAATTGGCAATTGAGCAAATTTATCTAGAAATTGGAGCTATAAGGGCGATTTCTAAAGTTTACAAAACGCCAGCTTTTGGTTTTGAAGGAGAAGTCTTTTTGAATGCTTGCATTCATGTTTCGACGTACTTGAAACCTAAAAAAGTGCTAACTATATTATTGGGCATTGAAAAAAAATTGGGTAGAATGCGTAGCACTACTCAAGGTTACGAATCACGTACTATAGATTTAGACCTGCTGTTGTATGAGGATGAGGTCTTGGAATCTAAAGTGTTGATGTTGCCACATCCCGAAATGCAAAAACGCATGTTTGTATTGCAACCTTTGAGCGATATTGCTGCTGCAATTGAACATCCTGTATATGATAAGACAATTATGCAATTAATTAAAGATTGCGACGATAATTCTAAAATTGATGCGATACATGTTTGCTTAAATAATCCGACTAAGGCTTACGACTTCTCCTCGTATAATTATATAGCTATCGAAGGCAATATTGGTGCCGGAAAAACGAGTTTGTCTACGATGATTTCTGTAGATTTTAATGCAAAAATTATTTTGGAGCGTTTTGCGGATAATCCGTTTTTGCCCAAGTTCTATAAGGCGCCACAGCGTTATGCTTTTACTTTAGAAATGTCGTTTTTGGCCGATCGCTATCAGCAAATTTCTGATGACTTGTCGCAATTAGATTTGTTTAAAGATTTTATAGTTAGTGATTATGATGTGTTTAAATCTTTAATCTTTTCAAAGATAACGTTACCAGACGATGAGTTTAGGCTTTATAGAAAATTGTTTTATCAAGTATATAAAGATATCCCAAAACCCGATCTTTATGTGTACTTGTATCAAAACACAGAACGATTGCAGAAAAACATTAAAAAACGTGGACGCACGTATGAAACTGAAATCCAAGATGAATATTTAGATAAGATTAATTCGGGGTATTTAGATTTTTTAAAAAAGCATACCGAAAATGTCAAAATTATTGATATTTCAGAAAAGGACTTTGTAAAAAACCGTAGCGATTATTTATGGATTCTGAATGAAATCTGTAGCGCTTAATTTTGCGTGGTGTCCATTTTAATGTACTTGTAATACGATTTGAATTTAATTATTTCGCATAAAAGCGTTTATATAATGATAATTGCTAGTTATTGATTTAATTAGATTTTCATCCATGTTTTTCACAAATTCATGTAGCCAATCTTTGACCTTTTCTAGGGAATCAAAACA
>JABSPM010000052.1 GCA_013215095.1 Flavobacteriaceae bacterium
AAGTGGCTGTGGGATCACGTTATGAAGATTCAGACGCTTTAGGAAATGGGGATAGTGTGTCTAATTCTGGTGCAGTGTATGTCTTTTCTAAGTCTGGAGTGTCATGGCTCCAAGAAACCAAACTAAAAGCAGATAATACAGGATCTAGTGATCAGTTTGGACGTGCTGTATCTATGAGCAGTGATGGCACTAAAATGGCTGTGGGTGCATTTCTTGAGGATTCAGATGCCACCGGTAATGGCGATGGCTTATCGAGTTCTGGTGCAGTGTATGTATTTACTAAGATTACCGGCTCATGGACCCAAGAAGTCAAGCTAAAAGCGAATGACGCGGGAGCTAGTGATGAGTTTGGATTTGCTGTAGCTATCAGCAGTAATGGCACTAAAGTGGCTTCTGGAGCTTATCGGGAAGATTCAGATGTTTCAGGCAGTGGCGATAGCCATAATAATTCTGGAGCGGTGTATATATATGAATAGTAGCCTTTTTTGTGTATGCTGGTGATGCATTAGGGAGAGCTATATCTATTCAAGGTGATGGATCTCAAGTGCCGGCAGGGGTGTATTTGGAAGCTTCAGATACCACTGGTAATGGACTTTCAGGTTCTATTGGAATTTATATTTTTTAACTCAAGGTTCACATCAATAGTCAATTATTTAATTGTTTGTTAAAAAACTAAAGTCTTCAATCTTAATTATGGTGTTTTATGTAACACACTTTTTGTCAGTGAATTGTGTGAATTTTTCAAAACGTTTACGATTACATTTACAACTGCTAATATCCTGAGATTTAATATATTTTCAATAGATTCTTGTTTCAACCTCTCAAATAGCCCACCAATGATTTTGTAGGACTTGCTACTGTATCGAATACTGGTAAGTAGTGCACCATTTTAATTGTTATTTGTGCAATTTGTACATCAAAATTAGTTGATTGGCATGTTCTAAGTCCAAATAGCTGTTTAGCTTCTTTAAAAAACACTTCAATAGGCATCAGAGACTATAAATGGCTATTACTTTTACGAATTTTATTTTTGTAGCTGTTGATATTAGCATGTGTCATTGACCATGTTTTCCAGTTTTGAAATAAAAGTCACAACTTCGAGTCCGTCGATTGCCGTTAGGTAACCATGGTAATAATAATTGTATTTACGACAGTGTTTAGGTTTTGAGTTTTGAATTGAGATAAGGTTTTAAATGTTGATTTAACTTTAATTGTATTCTTGTATACATTCCAATACTATGAGTTGCATCACTGCTACGTCGTCGTTTTTTGAATAATCAAATACTTGTAAACCAAGTGTCCATTAAAATGTAATCTACTGGGATTTGTCGTTTTGCAATCCTGGAGAACAACTACAGCACAATAGCTGTTATCTCTTTGTTAAGCTCTTTATAGTGTTTTGCAGCAACTGTATTATCATATCTTAAAAGTCTTCTTTTGAGCTTTGTGATACTTTGATGCTAGCCCGTATTTTAAATTTGATGTTTTAGGCTCATGATGTAAACTAAAATCCACTGGAATTAAAACATTTCCACTCCAGTACCCAGCTGCAAGTAGCTTAAAACATAAGAAGTAAGTCTTTGATGCCTGATTGTAAGTATTTGAAATATCCTCAATTGTTTTACCAATTTTAGACCAGTTATTCTGTTAAATTATACATTAGAAAAATGATATTTTTTATCTAACACAAAAAAGTACATTTTAATGGAGTAATTTAGGCGTAGAGATGGTGTTATAGAGGTCAGTATCATCAAATATTAAACATTTTGTAGCGTCTTGGGGATGCGTGAAATTCTAATCTTTTAACAAATTGCGCTAAAAATGCGCTACAATTGATTTTTTGATTCACTAATATCCTATTATAATATGGAGTCTTTCCAGAATGGCTTAATCTCTTATCCTTGCTTTTGATGAGTTTGTAAACAGTAGGTATTCCAGTAAATCTCAAAATGAAACCCCTGATTTTTTACACCAATTACATCTGTTTTTAATGTTGTTGAAATCCAAAATATTTAGATGTGAT
This sequence comes from Flavobacteriaceae bacterium, assembly GCA_013215095.1. Classification (GTDB taxonomy): domain Bacteria; phylum Bacteroidota; class Bacteroidia; order Flavobacteriales; family Flavobacteriaceae; genus DT-34. The sequence continues at coordinate 2,024 of JABSPM010000052.1, forward strand.
TACAGTATTAGGAACTAAGTCATAATGCGCTAGATATTGCTTTTATCTCTTTTATTTTGAGATATTTACGGAATTTAGTGTGTTTTATGTTTTTATTTTGTAAATTACAAAGCACAATAAAAATAGGTATTAACTTTCTTTTTAAGCTAAGTATTATTTCATAAAGTCCTATAAATAATGGTTACTAAACTTGACATCAACAATATAAACATAATTAAATATAGAACACATGAAAAAATACATTTACATCGCTTGTATCTTAGTCTTAAGTACACAATTTCTATACAGCCAAGTTGGGATAGGAACGACCAACCCCGATGCATCGGCTATTTTAGAGCTTGAATCTAGTTCACAAGGCTTCTTACCTCCAGTAATGACGAATCTTCAAATTAAGGCCATAGCAAATCCTGCCACGGGTCTTATCGCCTTTAGTACAGATGATGGGTGCTTAATAAACTTTAACGGGAATACATGGACTAATGTCTGTACAGGATTGGATATTATAGTACCCCTAGGTACTGATGATATAAAGCTAAAATCCGATAATACTGAGACTACTGATTATTTTGGGTTTTCTGTGTACATTAGTAGTGATGTGTCTAAAATGGCTGTGGGAGCACTTTTGGAAGATTCAGATGCCTCAGGCAATGGCAATGGCGTCTTA
>JABSPM010000053.1 GCA_013215095.1 Flavobacteriaceae bacterium
GTAGGTGCATTATTGACTAAGGATGCCACCGAACAATTGTCAGTATTTGTCGGTGTACCTAAATTGACATTGGTTGCTGTACATCCTGTATTGGTATTTACAGTTAACGCTGTCGGAGCTGTAATACTTGGCGGCTCATTATCTATCACGGTAACAGTCGCTGCCGCCGAACTTGTATTACCACTAACATCAGTAACTTCTAGCGTTACTGAATTTGTTCCAATTTCACTACAACTGAAACTTGAAGGCGATACACTCATAGAACCAATACCACAAGCATCAGAAGAACCATTATCTATCATTTCAGCTGTAATACTAACATTTCCATTCTCATCTAAGTTCACTGAAACATCTTGTGTAACTACAGTTGGATTTGTATTATCCAAAACCGTTACAATTTCTATTGCAGTAGTTACATTTCCTGCACTATCAGTTGCCGTCCATGTCACCTCAGTATTACCCAATGGAAATATTGTAGGTGCATTATTGACTAAGGATGCCACCGAACAATTATCAGTAGCTATCGGCGTATCTAAAGTTACGTTTGTCGCCGTACAACCTGTATCTATAGTAACCGTAACATTTGCAGGTGTAGTAATACTTGGCGATTCATCATCTAACACAGTAACATTTGCAGTTGCTGAACTTGAATTACCGCTAGCATCAGTAACTGTAAATAATACTGGATTTGTGCCAATTGAACTACAATTAAAACTCGTAGGCTCCACAACCATAGATGCAATACCACAAGCATCAAAAGAACCATTGTCAATTTCTGCAGCTGTAATACTTGCGTTTCCAGTAGCATCTATGGTCACTGAAATATCTTGCACAACTGCCGTTGGAGCTGTATTATCAATAACTGTTACCATTTGTGTTGCGGTAACTGAGTTTCCTGAACTATCCGTTACCGTCCATATCACTGAAGTATTACCTAGCGGAAATGCTGTAGGCGCATTATTACTTACTGATATTGTACAATTATCACTGGTTGTTGGTGTACCTAAAACTACATTAGTTGCCGTACATCCTGTATTGGCATCAACAGTAATATCTGCAGGTGCAGTAAGACTAGGTACTTCTGTATCAACAACTGTGACTAATTGCGTAGCAGTATTAGTATTTTCTGACCCGTCAGTCACAGTCCATGTTACAGTAGTATCTCCCAATGGAAATGCCGCAGGCGCATCATTTGAAAGAAATGCGCCTGTACAATTATCACCTGCTGCGGGTGTACCCAAACTTACATTGGTTGCTGTACACCCTGTATTAGTATCAACAGTAACATTTGCAGGTGCAGTAATGCTTGGCATTTCATCATCCACAACCGTTACTACTTGCGTAACAACAGCTGTATTTCCAGAACTATCTGTAACAGTCCATGTTACAGTAGTATCCCCTAATGGGAATACAGTTGGCGCATTATTCGTTATGGATGCCAATAAACAATTATCAGTAGCTATCGGCGTATCTAAAGTTACGTTTGTCGCCGTACAACCTGTATCTGTACTTACACTCACAGCAACTGGCGTCGCAACATTTGGCTCTAAATTATCTACAACAGTCACACTAGCAACACATGTTGCTATTTGCCCAGAACTATCAGTAACTGTTAAAGTAACGGAGTTTACACCCAGATTAGAACAATCAAAAGAACTTGATGAAACAGCTAGTGTCACCCCTCCTTGAGCATCATTAGATCCACCATCTATATCAGCAGCAACAATCACAGCACTACCCGAAGAATCTAGCTGCACGGTATAGTCTGAACATACCGCATTTGGTGGTGTATCACTTCCAAAATCTTCGTTAATTACTTTATTGGGATCAAAGTTGATCGACAAAGGACTAATAGGTTTTGTGACATCAGAAATCATATTAAAAAATAGAAACGACTGATCACTTTCAACCTTATTTAGAGTTACTCCTAAATTTGCATTACAGCTTGCTAAATTATCAATTAACAACCTTTCATAGTCAGAACTTAACGCAATACCATCAAAATTTCGAATTGCAGCTGTATGCGCCATTAGCAAAAAGGAATTCATCCCAAAAAAGATGAGGAACAAATACCTGTAAAAATGTTTGTTTTTCATTATAAGTAAGTTTTTAAGTTAAGATGTTTAATTTCAAATCAATTCTAAGACAACGACTACTCGCACAATCGCATTTAAACGCTAGCAAAGGACTTTGCTATCATCTTAACAGGTATTGCAAGAATGTAATATCTTTAAAGTTTTATCGAAAAAAATATCACAACAATTAAGTCAATGGTATTAGAATGGGGCAAAATAATTTTCTCGGCTATGAACTTCCATAACCACATATTGAAAGCCTCCGGTTTACTCTCAATAATGCCACTTTATCAGTCCAAGGTATTTGAAATAACTCTCCAAGACGAATAGACATTATTCCAAAAGTCATATACCAAAAACTAACGAACACAACCTTATTGGATTTTACAACTAGATTTAAAAGCACTTCCTTAGCACCTTTAATCAATTGATAAATACATCTAAAACAAGAAAGAAGAAGCTTACTTTTAAGAACGGTAAAATAAGTTATGTTTTTTGATGCAAAATACACATTTACAATACACAAACGTATTAATGTAGGTAACATTAGATTTAAGGGCATTTTTAATTTTCTGTTGGTTAAGCACACAAATCTATACAAATTTTTTTTATTACAAGCACAATATTAGTGTTTTTTTTAACAAAAAAATCGATTTAATGTATTTTTCAAAGATAAAATACATTCAAAAGAAGTCTTTTTACTACTTTTTAATACAGAATAAGCGTTTTTAATGAAGCTAAAAGTAAGTATATTTGACTATATTAATCAATTTTAAACTACTTATTTACTTAGACAACACTGACAAATATTTGTAATTCACAAAACTTAACACATAAAAACCCCATAATCCTCTTTGACACTTAACTAAAAATACATCGAGAAACCCAAATCAAATATACCTTAACTAAAATGCAACAAAAACAAATAAAAACATTAAAAACAAATTACAATCAAAGAAGTCTTTTGACTACACATATAATGTAAAGCAAAAAGATCAAACAAAACACCTTTATTCAATTCATAGTGCCACCTAAAAAAATTATAGAGTCAACCATTTAAACCCTAGAAACTGCACTAATACCATCTCTACTCCTAAATTATTCAATTAAAATGCGCTTTTTTGTTTTAGATAAAAAATCATCATTTTCTAATATGCAATTTACCAGAAGAACTGACATAACACACCTACAAACAACGACAAGAAAAATTCTTTAAATAAAAACCTAAGCACCAATAAACACCTAAATATGTTAAAATTTTGACACAAACCAGGAAACACACAGTCCCATATAAATTGAGAAGTAAAAAACAATCCAACACATAAAACAAACACAAATCAAACCTAATACAAATCAAACCTAATACAAATCAAACCTAATACAAAAAGCGACCTTTTAGGTCGCTTTTTGTATCATAACTTAAAAATAACACCTAAATAAACAAAGGTCTTCCAGACATCATAGCATTCACTTTTTCCCCTACTGCCTCCAATACCATTTCGTTTTGATAATTCGTGATTACCTCATCTACCAAATCAACAATACACTCCATATCATCCTCCTTTAAACCCCTAGTAGTAATTGCTGGTGTTCCTATTCTAACTCCAGAAGTCACAAACGGACTTTTATCATCAAACGGCACCATGTTTTTATTAACTGTTATCTCTGCTTTTACTAACGCTTGCTCCGCATCTTTCCCAGTAACATCTTTATTTCTAAGATCAATCAACATCATATGATTATCTGTTCCTCCAGAAATAATATTGTAATCTTTAGCTACTAAAGCTTTAGCCATAGCTGCGGCATTTTTCTTTACTTGTAATGTATAGTGCATAAAATTATCAGTCAGCGCTTCTCCAAATGCAATTGCTTTAGCTGCGATAATATGCTCTAATGGCCCGCCTTGATTCCCTGGAAAAACTGCTGAATCTAGCAAACTAGACATTTTTCTTAATTTTCCCGATTTTAAAGCAATTCCAAATGGATTATCAAAATCCTCACCAATCATAATCATCCCACCTCTTGGGCCTCTCAAAGTTTTATGTGTCGTGGTTGTTACAACATGACAATGCGGCAATGGATCATTCAAAATTCCTTTTGCAATCAACCCTGCTGGATGTGAAATATCAGCCATTAAAATTGCACCAACATTATCTGCTATTGCTCTAAATTTTTTAAAGTCGATATCACGTGAATACGCGGAAGCTCCTGCAATAATTAATTTTGGTTTTTCCTTATCTGCAACCTCAGAAACGTGCTCATAATCAATACGACCAGTATCTTTATGTACACCATAAAACACTGGATTATACAGTTTTCCTGAGAAATTTACAGGAGAACCATGAGTTAAATGCCCTCCGTGAGACAAATCAAACCCGAGAATCGTATCCCCTGGTTTTAAACACGCTGCAAAAACCGCAGTATTTGCCTGACTTCCAGAATGAGGCTGAACATTAGCCCATGACGCACCAAACAAAGTTTTTGCTCTATCTATTGCTATTTGCTCTACAATATCCACCACCTCACAACCGCCATAATAACGCTTACCAGGATACCCTTCCGCATACTTATTTGTTAACACAGAACCAGCAGCTTCCATAACTTGTTCACTTACAAAATTTTCAGAAGCAATCAACTCAATGCCATGTAATTGACGCTCATTTTCCTCTTGAATCAAATCAAATATTTCTGTATCTCGTTGCATAAATTTTTCTTTAAGTTAAATTGAAGCCAAAAATAATAAATACATTAGTTTAATTACACAAAAAACATATATTTACTTCGAGAAAATTTCATTAAAAAAAGACCATATTCTCAAATTTATTTTTGACTTTTAAAATTTAGCGTTAAAATAGAAAAATTATGTAGATTTATTTTAATTTTACTGACTAGTACCAATTATGACCATAGCGTATTTGCTTCATATTTTACTTTTATCAATCGGAAGTTCCTTGCGATCACTAAGCGTTGCATCGCAAAACACAATTAAAAGAACCACAAATGACAAACCGAACTTAAGCGTGTTAAATCTAATAAAACAACCTGTACACAAAAAGGATTAATAATATAACAGACATGTTTTCAAAATTTTACACAGATATCAAAAACAAACCAAGCAAAAACCATATCACAAAGCACAGTCCAAAAGACTTATTTAGCTTAAATTAAATATGATAACTAAAAAATATATTAAAAATTAAATTTATGCCTTTATCCGCGAACAATCCAGATAGAACATCATGGTTACACGTTGACAAACATTCCGACTTCCCAATACAAAACATCCCTTTTGGTGTTTTCTTAACAAGAGATGATATCATAACCATAGGAACCCGTATTGGAGATACAGCCATCGATTTAGGAGCCTTGCATCAATTAGGTTATTTTGAAGACACTCCTTTAACCGATGATATATTTCTTCAAGATACCTTGAACGATTTTATTGCAGACGGTAGAAAAACATGGCGCGCTGTAAGAAATAGAATTGCAGAAATTTTTGACGCTAATAACGACACACTTAAAAACAATCTTAAACACAAAGAAATTGTATTATTTCGCTTAGACGAAATTGAAATGCAATTACCTGTTCAAGTCGGTGATTACACCGATTTTTACGCAAGTAAAGAACACGCTACCAATGTAGGCACAATGTTTAGAGGAATTGAAAATGCATTAATGCCAAACTGGCTGCACTTACCAGTAGGGTATCACGGTAGAAGTTCATCTATTATTCCATCAGGAATCCCTATTCACAGGCCGCAAGGTCAAACCCTACCCGCAGGAGAGACGAACCCTGTATTTGGACCAAGTAAATTAGTGGATTTTGAATTGGAAATGGCGTTTATCACTACAGATGCTAATGACCTTGGAGAACCAATTCCGATTGAGGAAGCTGAGGACTACATTTTTGGATTAGTCTTATTTAATGATTGGAGCGCAAGAGACATTCAAAAATGGGAATACGTGCCATTAGGTCCTTTTCTAGGAAAGAACTTCGCATCAACGATTTCACCTTGGATAGTAACTTTAGACGCCCTAGAACCCTTTAGGGTAGACACCCCAAAGCAAGACCCTCAACCCTTACCATACTTGCAATTTGAAGGCAAAAAGAGTTTCGATATTAATTTAGAAGCTGCAATTAAACCAAAGGGTGCTAAAGAAACTGTTGTTTCTCGCTCTAATTTCAAATACATGTACTGGAACATGGCGCAACAATTAGCCCACCACACAGTAAACGGATGTCCCGTTAACTCTGGAGATATGATGGGTAGTGGAACAATTTCTGGCCCAACAGAAGATAGCTATGGATCGATGCTAGAAATCACGTGGAGAGGCGAAAAACCAGTAGAAATGAATGATGGCACCGAACGCAAGTTTATTCAAGATCACGACACTGTAATAATGCGCGCTTATTGCGAGAAAGACGATGTACGCATTGGATTTGGGCAAGTAAAAACGGAATTACTTCCAGTATATAAAAAATAAGAAACACATATAACTTTACAAAAAAAGCAATCTGATAGATTGCTTTTTTTATACTTTATTTTTTAAAATGGTACATCGCATGTTATCCGCATGCGTTCCCGCTTTACAGGATGCTCAAACTCTAAACACTCAGCATGCAGATGCAAGCGCTCTCCTTTTACACCATACAAATCGTCTCCTACTATTGGCGTATCTAATCCGTTTTGATGCGCTGCATGTACGCGCAACTGATGCGTTCGCCCAGAAATTGGATAGAAATACACACGTGTTTTCCCGTCAACTTTAGAAATAACATCAAACCTTGTTTTCGCAGACTTTCCATGTTCATAACACACCAATTGCCTAGGCCTATGATTAAAATCCACTCGTAGCGGCAATTCAACATAACCCGACTTAACATTTATATCTCCATTAAGCAAAGCTACATAACGCTTCTTTACAGTTCGGTTTATAAATTGCTTTTGCAGGTTCTTATGTGTTTTTTCATTCTTAGCTACTAATAGAATCCCTGAGGTTGACATATCCAAACGATGCACGAGCAATGGCCCTTTAGCATCCGGTAGATAAGATTTCATTTTTGTATACACAGATTCACTTATCGTCTTTCCTGGCACTGACAAAAACTCATGAGGCTTATTCACTAACAGCAAATAATCATCCTCATACAACACCTCTAAATCGCCATCATAAGTCACAAATTGCTTCATTGGATTATCCTCAACATCTAGCCCTTGCATCATATGGCCTAAAATAGGCTCGCATTTACCACGGCAAGACGGATAAAACTGCTTGTGTTTCCTAATCTCAGATTTCGGTGATACTCCCCACCAAAATTCAGCCATACATATTGGCTTCATATTATGCTCATAAGCATACTGAAATAACTTTGGTGCAGCACATTCTCCAGAACCAGCAGGAGGATGCAACAGATTCGTTTCGTCAAAAATAACCAGCAAATCCTTAAGCTCTCCCCTACCATTCAAAAATTGATAACATTGATGCAAACGCCGCTGTAAACTAGACGACACTGATCTCCGCTCCAACTTTAAAGCTTCAATAGGTTCTAACATACCATCTAACTCCCTATTCGCATGTTCAATTTTAGAAACCCACTCCTTCTTCAAATCCCTAAGTCTAAAATGGTAATAGATACTTTGTTTTTTTAGATCTTCTAGCAATGCATTGTATTGACACACAGGCAATACATCTTTAGCAGTTTCACGTTGTTGATTTCGTTTTGCTTTTTCTAATTTGGATGTAGCTTTAAAAACTTTTAAAGCAGCTTCATAATCCAATTCTAATTGCGCAATATTTTGTTTTGCTAAGACTATATTGGTGTTTTCTTCTAATTCAGTAATACGCGCATTAAGCTCATTTAGATAAACCTCTCCCTTTTTATAAAAACCTTCTTTATTTAAAACATTATAAATTGGAGGCACAAAGCCATCAATATAGTTACGCTCCCCTAACTTTCCCGAAAATGCAGCCAAATAACCTAATTCCCCCGCTTTTGTTTTCACAATCATTACCCCAAACATCTTGCCTATTGGTAACGCAGTATGATTTGACTCTAAGCCAAAATTATGAATAAAATCAGTTTGTGCATCCAAATAATCCTGCACTTCTTTTGCTGCTATTACTGATAATTCATGAGGCTCATAATAGAAAGGAAATGTAAATTTTTCTGGTAAACTTATTTTAGAATCTAACTCTAAAGGATGAAATAAGGATGAATTTGCTCTGAACATGCATTCTAAATATAATGCCACAAAGAAACAAAAAACTTCTCATCTAAAAACACTAAATAAAGTTCTCTAATTGAATCGTATTAATAGCACCATGACTTTCATGAGTCACCACAAGTCCATTCTTAATTACTAACAATTGTGGCGATTGATGTAATACCTGAAATTTATATCCAACTTCATTAGAAATATCTCTATAATTCAATAAATCTAGATAATATAAATCCAAATCACCCTCTTCAAACTCATAAGATTCTATAAATTGATTGATTACCATTTTTGAAATACCGCAGCGTGTAGAATGTTTAAACACCACTTGAGGCTTCATCTTAGACCGCTCAACTATATCGCTAATTTGCTGCATCGTAGTTAAAGAAATCCAAGGTAATTTTTTTTCTACTTTTGGTGTTTTGTCACCAAATAAACTTTTAATTAATTTCATATCTTAAAGGTCGTAATTTTTTATCAATCATTTCAACAAAAGAAAGGCACTTACACATACGCTGTATCAAGAGTCGAATTCATTGATTTGGCACGAAGATTGATTTCCACTTTAACAAGATTTAAAACTCAAGATTATGAAACAATTATTACACCTTACAATTATTCTTTCAGTGCTTGTGTCTTGCAGTGGAAGAAAGCAAATAGAAAAAGTTATTAGCCAAGGCAACTATGAGCAAGCAATTTCGAAAGCATTAAAAAAACTTGAGAACAACAAAGACAAAAAGCGCAAGCAGGATTATATTGTGATGCTTAAAGACGCATATTATAAAATACTAGACAAGGATTTAATCACCATCAACCACTTAAAAAAAGACGGCAATCCTGAATTATTTGAAGATATTCTCGACATATATTTAGACTTAGAAGCACGTCAAAATGCAATTAAGGCAGTAATGCCTTTAAAAATCAATAACAAACCTTTAAAATTACAATTTAAGGATTACGCAACTCTAATTGCAACATACAGAACAAAAGTCTCGGAATACAAATACAATTCTGCTCTAGCATTAATGGACAGTTACAACAAATTGGATTTTAGAGACGCGTATCAGATTTTCGCTTCAATTGAAGTTATTAATCCCAACTACAAATCGGTCAGAAGCCTTATGAAAACAGCGCATCAAAAAGGCACACACCATGTTTTAGTTTCTATTAAAAATAATACAAATCAAGTTATTCCAAGGCAATTGGAGGATGATTTGTTAGATTTCGATACTTATGGGCTAAATCATTTTTGGACAGTATATCATGCTAACCCTTCAGATAACCTAGACTATGATTTTTCAATGGAATTACAACTACAACAAATTCTCGTATCTCCTGAGCAAGTGAATAGTCGACAATTATTAAGAGAAAAAGACATTGTTGACGGCTGGGAATACGTACTAGACGACAATGGGAATGTTGCAAAAGACAGTCTTGGGAATGACATTAAAATTGATAAAATCACAACGATAAAAGCTGAATTTTTTAAGGTTCAACAAATTAAATCAACACGTGTTTTTTCTAAAGTCGAATTTTTCGACACGCAAACACACACACGCATTGACACCTTCCCTATTGAAAGTGAATTTGTTTTTGAAAATCATTACGCCACCTTTCGCGGAGACCGAAGAGCACTAAAAGATAAGGATAAAGATTTACTTAACAACAAGGCTTTACTATTTCCATCAAATGAACAGATGGCATTTGAAACAGGAGAAGACATCAAACAACAACTGAAAGAGATCATAAGTTCTTACCACCTCTAAAACAAGCAAAAACTCACAATAAAAATTGTGAGTTTTTGTTCTTTCAACAGCATTACCACCATTAAAAACCTCAACTCCAACCAAGGACTTTACACCCTTTTAAATTACTTAAAAAACACCCTTTTATTCTTTCTCTTAAGCATAAAAAGAAAAAAACGTGTTTTTTTTACACTATTTTCAACTGTAAAATGATATTACCTGTCCTCTTATACGATTTGAATTTAATTATTTCGCATAAAAGCGTTTATATAATGATAATTGCTAGTTATTGATTTAATTAGATTTTCATCCATGTTTTTCACAAATTCATGTAGCCAATCTTTGACCTTTTCTAGGGAATCAAAACA
>JABSPM010000054.1 GCA_013215095.1 Flavobacteriaceae bacterium
AGTTCATTACGTTCGTATTCAGAAATAACACGTTTGTACAGTGGTAAGTTTTCTAGATTTAGAGCTATTGTTTTTCCAGCTTCTGGGATGTATAGCGGACCAAAGAAATCTCTATTCCATTTATAGTTGGGATGATGCGGAAATATTGAGGCATCTCTTTCACCTTTCATTTTTGTTATCTTTTCTAATGATGCTACACTGGTGTGGTTTTTAAATGCAGCAACGGCATTATCGGAAGCAGCAGGAAGGATGATTTTGTTATCAACTCCATAAATACCATCGGTAATGTCATAACGTGATTTTAAAGTCTGATAGATACTATTGTTGAAGCTTTGTCCAGGTTTGAGTTTTACTTCGTAGCTAAACTGCAACGCCGCACGATCTGGCAATTCGTTTTTAACTCCATTGATGTACACATAACCATCTCTAATTTCTAGAGTATCTCCAGCAACAGCGACACAACGTTTTACAAGGTTAGTTTTTTTATCAATTGGTTTATAGTAATTTCTATCTGGATTAAAATCATTCATATCCAGCAAGGTGTCTGCAGGCTGATTAAATACTACTATTTCGTTACGGTCAATTTGGTCAAACCCTGGAATACGAAGGTAGGGGAGTTGTAACTTGTTTTTTAAGGCTGTTTTTCTTTTGTTGTAATTATCATCAAACATATAGGACTTTATGCCCAATTTTGGTATCGTGTCGTGTACCATAGGTGCAGCTATTGTAGTCATAGGAATTCTTGCACCATAGTTCACTTTACTTACCAATAAGAAATCACCAACTAATAATGATTTTTCTAATGATGAAGATGGAATAACAAAGGGTTGTACAATATAGGTGTGTACAATAGTTGCAGCAACAATTGCAAATAAAATAGAACTCACCCATTCTCCAGAAGAAGATTTGGGATGTAAATCTCTATCTTTAATATAAGTTACATCTGTAGCGTAATTGAGGTAATAGTTATAAAATCCTAAACTAATAACAGCTAATACGGTGTCTTTATAGGCGTTTTTCCCAAAACTTCTTGCCGTTTCTACCCATATTACGGGAAACATAATAAGGTTGATAATTGGTAAAAATAGTAAAATGGTCCACCAAGGAGAGCGATTGATAATTTTCATTAAAACCACGCCATTGTACACCGGTACAAATGCTTGCCATGCTTTTTTTCCAGCTTTGATATATAATTTCCACGTTCCAATACCATGAATTACTTGAATAATCAAGATAAAATTGAGCCATTGTGTTAGTGTCATAATTCTCTGTTTTTAGTTTTTAGTTGGTGGTTTAAAATGCTGATTTGTTTCACAAAAATAGCATCTTAACTCATATTTAACACATCTTTCATTGTAAATATTCCAGTTTTACCAATAATCCATTCTGCGGCTACAACAGCACCAAGGGCAAATCCTTGTCTATTATGTGCTGTGTGAGATATTTGAATGGTATCAATTATTGAATTGTATATGATATTATGTGTTCCAGGAATGTTGTCTATACGTTTGGACGTAATGGGTATGCTATCTTCTGGTGTTGTATTGTTACGCGTTGTTAAATGCCAGTTCTTATGAGGTGATTGTGCTATAATATCTTCTGCTAAGGTAATTGCTGTTCCGCTTGGAGCGTCTAATTTTTGGGTATGATGAATTTCTTCAATAGACGTGTTGTACTGCGGTTGAGCTTGCATTAATTTTGCCAATTGTGCATTCAGCTCAAAAAAGAGGTTGACACCGAGGCTAAAGTTTGACGCATAGATAAAAGCACCTTTTTGCGTTGTACAAAGCTGCACAATATCATCATATTTTTGAAGCCAACCTGTAGTTCCTGAAATTACAGGAACAGCGTTTTTTAAACACTTTGAGATGTGATTTTTAGCAGTATCGGGCGTACTAAAATCTATGGCAACATCGGCCAATTTTATATTGTAATCTCCACTAGATTTGTTAATCTTGAGTACAATTTCATGACCTCTATCGACAGCTGTTTTTTCAATAGCTTTTCCCATTTTTCCATAACCAAGTAAGGCAATTTTCATGAATTTAAAATTTGAAATTTAAAGATAAGCCAAGGTTTGAAGTGGCATCAAAATTATCGAACTGAAAATTAGGTTTTACCGCCAAATTATCATCTACATTAAATTGGAGTAAATGTGCATCTACATTAGCATCAACAATATTTAAAGTATATGCAAGTAGGGTTAACAGTAACGAAAGGTCTTTGTTACGTCTTATTGTTTTTTGAGCTCTAATTAAGGCGTCACTTGAGATGGATGCTGTGTCACCATCTCCCCAAAATTCATCATCTGAAAAACCTGCTAAACGTCTTTTATAGGCATCTCTATACCGGTTGTATTCTTTGGTGTTATTTACATAAAAGTATATAGTGGTACCTATAGCAGCATATACAATTGGAATTTTCCAGTAACGCTTGTTGTACGCTTGACCCAAGCCTGGTAAAATGGCGGAGTAAAATGCCGCTTTTGTAGGTCTTAAGGGGTCAAAAGCTTGCCGCTTTATAGTATCCTGTAGCATGCGATGCTGCACCTCACCTAATTCATTACTTTTTTGACTTAAAGCAATGAAAGGTAAAACAATAAAAACAACACATGAGATAAGTTTATTTGGCACTGTTTACGAGCTTTTGAATTCTATTAAAATCTTCTTCAGAATGAAAAGGAATTGTAATTTTTCCACTACCATTCTTGGCTACTTTAATACTAATTTTATGCCCAAAGTATTCTGAAATATCTTGAATGCCTTTTTTAACAAAAGTAGGTAATTCTTTTTTCGGTGCAGAAGATGCGGTAACTGATTTGGTTTGCTTAAAATTGCGGACAATGTCTTCGGTTTCTCTTACCGAAAGTTTTTTAGATACTATTTTTTCATAGATTTCTAATTGTATTAATTGGTCTTCAATATTTATCAGGGCACGTCCATGACCCATAGAAATAAAACCATCTCGCATACCCGTTTGAACAATAGGGTCTAACTTAAGTAAGCGCAAGTAGTTTGCTATGGTTGAACGTTTTTTTCCAACGCGCTCGCTCATTTGTTCTTGCGTTAATTTAATCTCATCAATTAAACGTTGATATGATAACGCAATTTCTATCGGATCTAAGTCTTGTCTTTGGATATTTTCGACCAAGGCCATCTCTAAGGATTCTTGATCATTAGCAATCCTAATGTACGCAGGAATACTCGCTAAGCCTATAAGCTTGGATGCTCTAAAACGGCGCTCTCCAGAAACCAATTGGTATTTGTCAAATCCAATTTTTCTAACAGTTATTGGTTGTATAACACCAAGTTCTTTAATGGAGGAAGCAAGTTCTCTTAAAAATGTTTCATTAAATTTTGTTCGAGGTTGAAAAGGATTGACTTCGATATTATCAATGTCTAATTCCACAATATTACCTATAACTTTATCTGCATTTTTATCGTCACTTGTTGTGATATCATTGTCAGGATCTTTTAACAATGCAGATAGTCCTCTTCCTAAAGCTTGTTTCTTCGTTGCCTTCGCCATTTAATCTTCGTTTTTTTCTATAATTTCTTTAGCTAAATTTAAGTAATTTGTTGCACCTTTACTATTAACGTCGTAATTAATGATACTTTCCCCATAACTTGGAGCTTCACCCAATCTCACATTTCGCTGTATAATAGATTGAAACACCATATCATTAAAATGCTTCTGAACTTCTTCTACAACTTGATTAGATAAACGTAATCTGGCATCATACATTGTTAATAGTAAGCCTTCAATATCTAATTCTGGATTGTGTATCTTTTGTACACTCTTTATAGTGTTAAGAAGTTTTCCTAAACCTTCCAATGCAAAGTATTCACATTGAATAGGGATAATCACAGCATCAGCACTTGTCAAGGCGTTTAATGTAAGAAGCCCTAGTGATGGCGCACAATCGATTAATATATAATCGTATTTAGATTTTAAGTGACTAATAGCCTTTTTCAGCATATATTCTCGCTTCTTTTTGTCTACCAATTCAATTTCAATAGCTACTAAATCAATATGAGCAGGAATAATATCAACATTTGGAGCATTACTACTGATGATACAATCTTCTGCAGAAGCTGCATGTTCTAGTAATTGATATGTGCCCATTTCTACACTTTCCACATCAATACCAAGGCCAGAACTAGCATTGGCTTGCGGATCAGCATCAATAAGTAATACTTTCTTTTCTAGTACGCCAAGTGAAGCTGCTAAATTAACGGAAGTTGTTGTTTTTCCAACACCCCCTTTTTGGTTTGCAATTGCAATGATTTTACCCATTAATTAGTTAATTTTAGTCTTGATAAAAATACAACTATTTATCAGTTTTTAAAATGGAATTTGTTAACAATCTATAAAAGTCTAAACATAAGCGCAATTAAAAGGAAATTAAGATATGAACACGTTAAAAATTGGTTAAATGAAGCGATAGAAATGAGGTTAATCGCCTTAAAAATATAGATTATACAATTTTCTATTTGAAATTACTTGAATAAAACGCACATTTGGTCTTTAATTTAAAACAGAAGTGTTTTTTGAGATGGTTGGAGCATGAGTTGTATCCAGTTAAAGTATTCATTGCAACACTATAAGTCTGTTTTTTTTGAGGGTCATTACAGCTCGTATTCGGGCACTGTAAGAAGAATGCGCCTACATTAAAAAATTGCATGAAAAAAAGCTACTGTAAAAGGCAGGTTTTTTGTATATATTGGTGTTTTTTATTGTATGATGCCACCACAACTTACACGACTTCCTGCTGCTCCTGATGGTTGCGATGTAAAGTCATCAGTACCTTGATGTACAATGAGGGCTTTACCAACAATATCTTTTGTGGTGTCTCCACAACCGATACACCATTCATTAGTTGCAAATGTAATAGTTCCTTGCCCTTTTTCATTTGCTGTAAAATTTCCAATATCACCTTTGTGGTAACCGTCTTTTGCTCCCCATTTTCCATGTGGTTGCGCTGTTGGATTCCAATGTCCTCCAGTAGATTTCCCGTCGTTTGATGAGCAGTCAGCTTTTTCATGAAGATGGATGGCATGTTCACCTTCACTTAAGCCGCTAACCACAGCAACCATTGATACAATACCATTTTCTTCTTTAAATATTACATTTCCAGTAACATTGCTTTCACTTTTTGATTGAAGCGGAACAATGATTTTTTTGAGTGCTTCTGTACTGTTATCAGTCGTATTTTTAGTTGTCTTATCTATTGTGTTTTGTGTTTTACTAGTCTTATCAGATTCATTATTAGTTGCTTTTGCTTCTTGTTTGCATGATGTAGCAAAGCTAAAAATGAATGCGAGTATAAAAATAAATGGCGTTTTCATGAAATTATTATGATTTTTAATTTTTAGAAAGTTAAGTAATATATTTTTAATAGCAAATTTAGGGTTTTAAAAACACGCTATTTTTTGAATCTCGCAAAGTTAACCCGATGTTGCTATTTTGCAAAAAAATAAGCTTAGCTTTTGAAATTATGAGGAGCAAAATAGAGATGTTCCCATGTAAAGACAAATTCTAAACAGCCTACATTAGCTGAGGTTTGAAGGCACACTAACTAATTTGTGAGTTCATTTCCTTAATGTGTAGTGAAATTTGCAGGTATATTCATAGAAAGTAACCCATAATAACGGATATCTTACTTAAGATTTACTCATAGGGTGTTTAGTTTTATAAAATTAATCCGCCCTATGTTTTTTACTCGCTTTGATATTTCTTTCGATTTTGTGCTTAGGTCTTGTCCATTTAAGGTCCTTACGTTCAGATAGGGGAACTTCTTCCTTAATGATTTTAGGTTTATCTCCTTTCTTATAAGGTTTACGAGGTTTGAGACCTAATATTTCAAACAATTTCATGTCCTCATTAATATCCGGATTTGGGGTTGTAAGAAGTTTGTCTCCAGCAAAAATAGAACCAGCCCCAGCTAAAAAACACATTGCTTGTCCTTCTTTACTCATTTCTGTACGACCCGCAGAAAGTCTAACCATTGTTTTAGGAAGTACAATACGAGTGGTTGCAACCATTCTTATCATGTCCCAAACGGAAGTTGTTTCTTGCTCTTCTAGGGGAGTTCCTTCTACAGGCACAAGAGCGTTAATAGGTGTAGATTCTGGGTGTGGAACCATAGTTGATAGCGACAAAAGCATCCCTGCTCTATCTTCAGCTGATTCTCCCATTCCGATGATTCCACCAGAGCATACGGTTACATTTGTTTTCCTGACGTTGTCAATTGTTTTCAGACGATCGTCGTAGGCTCTAGTAGAGATTACTTCTTTGTAGTAATCCTCGGAGGAGTCTAAATTATGATTGTACGCATATAGACCTGCATTGGAAAGTCTTTTTGCTTGGTTTTCTGTAAGCATTCCCAATGTACAGCAAACTTCTACATCCAATTTATTTAAGGTTTCAACCATTTCTACTACTTGGTCGAAATCTTTACCTTCTTTTACATTTCTCCAAGCTGCACCCATGCAAATACGTGATGAACCTGATTCTCTTGCTCTTAAGGCTTGAGCTTTTACTTGATTTACGCTCATCAAGTCATTTCCTTCGATTCCTGTAGAGTATCTTGCTGCTTGTGGGCAATAACCGCAGTCTTCTGGGCATCCACCAGTTTTTATAGAGATTAAAGTACTTACCTGAACTTCGGTAGGGTCATGATTTTCTCTATGAACTGAAGCGGATTGATATATCAAATCAATCAATGGTCGATTGTATATTTCCAGAATCTCTTCTTTCGTCCAGTTATGTCTTACATCGCTCATAATATAAAAGTATTTAAGGCTCAAAAATATGAAAAAGGAATTTAAAATAAAGAACGTAGACTATTTTGATTTCAGATTATAGAAAATAAGTGTTTTTTTCAAGGTGAAGAGATTAACACACTAACGGCATTACCACCAAAACCTACTGCGTTTACTATAATATTTCGAATCTGTTTTGGTTTATCTTGCTCTTTTAAATAAGGAACACTTATAAATTCTTGATGCTGCAACATTAATACCGCTAATTCTAAACTTAGCAATCCACTGGTTGCAAAAGTGTGTCCTAATTTCCATTTATTAGTAGTAATAGCTGGCTTATTTTTGTCAAACACCTTTTCAATAGCTTTTATTTCGGCTATATCGCCTTTTATGGTTCCTGGAGTATGTGTAATGACAATATCTATTTCTGAAATTTCTTTATCTTTTATCGCCATTTTCATAGCGTCTTGAAAACAAGTTGCTTCAGCAGAAATAGAAGCATTATGACTAATACTTTCTGTTGCATAACCTACTCCGTTAATAATAGCAATAGTTTTTTCTGAAATTTCTTTTTCTAAACAAATAGATGCTGCAGCTTCTCCTAAAACCATTGTGTTGTGGTTTTTATGAAGATCTAATGCTTTACAAGGGTACTCAATATTTCGTTTTGCATAGACTCTTAGAGCCTGCATTTGTGCAATGGTAAAGTCTGTTAAAGCTGCCTCACTTGCTCCAATTAAAAACTGATCTGCCATGCCAGATTGTAACCAAGCTACGCCATTTAGCAACGCGTGTAAACCTGTTGAGCAAGTTATAGAATGACTAATATCTGGCCCTTTACTTTTCAAATCTTGCGCTACCCATGAAGAGATATTTCCTAAGGTTGTAGTAGGAGAGCTTAATGTTTCAGAAGTACTTTTTTCTAAAAAAGATTGATAATATTTTTCGAATAAAGCTGTTGCACCTCTAGACGAACCTATATTAACCCCAAAACTAGATGACTTGTCCCATCCAGCTATCGAAACTACTTTTCTGGAAACATAAATAGCATATAAAACCGAATCGTCTAAATCTTTATACGCATCATTAGAAAGACGCAATCCTTCAATCTCTTTTCTATCATCCTTAGCTAAAGCAGCCATCAATGCAGTGACAGATCCAATTGTTTTATTTTTTATTTGGCATTGATCATTCAAATACTGTTCCCAAACTTTTTTAGGACTTGAGCCCAAAGCAGATATCGAATGAATAGCTGTTATTGAAATAGGTTGTTGCATAACAAAATATGGTGTACAAAATTACACTATTTCTAAAGCTTCTTCAATAGTTTTATATACTTTTTGTAATTGCGATTTACTAATGATATAAGGGGGTTGTATATAAATTGTATTTCCTAATGGTCTTAAAAAAACCCCTTTATTCATAAAGAACGCTAATAATTTATCTCGTAATTCTCCATATCGTTCAGATTGGGTATTCAAATCTAAGGCAAAAATTACTCCCATATGTCTTGTAGATTTTACTGCGGGATGATTTTTTATACGTTCACTAAACGTTTTATGAAAACTTATTATTTTTCTTATGCTTTTTTGAATTTCCTCTGTTTGCAATAATTCTATACTTGCCAAAGCTGCCGAACAAGCAAGTGGATTAGCCGAATAGGTATGACAATGAAATAAGCCTTTACTCATTTCATTACTTAAAAAAGCATCATAAATATCTTGTGTACAAGTCGTAATCGCCATTGGCATTAATCCACCAGTTAAAGCCTTACTCAAACATATTACATCTGGTTTGGTCTCTATATGGTCTGAAGCAAAATGCTTACCTGTTTTTCCAAAACCCGTCATTACTTCATCAGCAATGGTAATAACCTCGTTGGCTTTGCAATATTTTAAAATTTCATTTAAACCATCTGTGTTGTACATTTTCATTCCTGCGGCGCCTTGAACCAAAGGTTCATATATAAACCCTGCTACAGAATTTTCACAAAGAATATTTTTCAATTGTTCTAAAACAGCTCTATTATTCCTTCCGTCAGGAACTGGTATTCTTTTTACATCTATTAAAAAATCTTTAAACGGGCTATTATAAATTGATAAACCAGAAATAGCCATCGCACCAAAGGTGTCTCCATGAAACGCATTCTCGAAAGCTACTAATACATTACGTTTTTTTTCTTTATTAAAGAAATACTGTAACGCCATTTTTATACCAACTTCTGTACTAGTTGAGCCATTTTCTGAAAAGAATATCTTTTGTTGATTACTAGGTAGTATCTTTATGAGTTCTTCTGAAAGTTTTACAGCAGATTTATGGGTGAAATCACTAAACATAACCTGGTCTAGTTGCTGCATTTGATTAGCAACACGACTGGTAATGTAGTCGTTACAATGCCCATACATACAGGTGTACCATGATGATATAGCATCTATATATTCATTTCCATATTCATCTGTTAATATACATCCTTTAGCTTTTATTATAGCTAAACTATCTGGGTTTAATTGATGTTGTTTTAAAGGATGCCAAATGTGTTTTTTATCTCTTTGTTCTAGACTCATAATTGCGTTTTAAACTTCTCAGCGTATTCTTTAATTACATTTTTATCAAAATATGGTTCGTTTTCGATCCTTCCTAAAACTTCAACTCTTGTCATTTTTTCAATAATAGACTCAGTGCTTTTGTGTTCATCACCACTATATACCAATAACACTTCAAATCCTTTTTGTTGCAGTAATTGAATAGTTAATAAGGTATGGTTAATACTACCTAAATAGTGACGGGATACGACTATTACTTTATACTCTAACTTTATAATATCTAAAATGGTTTTAGTAGCATTCAGTGGCACTAATAAACCTCCAGCTCCTTCTATAACTAAATGGTTGTTGGTTTCTGGCTCTTTAATTTTTGCCAGATCTATAGTAACGCCATCTAACCTAGCCGATTCATGCGGACTCATAGGTGTTTGTAAAGCATAACTGTTGTCATAAAATACCGATTGACTATTGGATATCAATTTCTGAACTTTATGTATGTCAGAATAATGTAAATCACCTGCTTGAACAGGTTTCCAATAATCAGCTTCTAAAGCTTCTACCATAATAGCCGATGTAATAGTTTTTCCGACATCAGTAGAAATACCTGTAATAAAATATTTTTTAGGTTTCATTAATTGTCTTTTACTTTTAATTTATGTCTTAAGAATTACATTTATACTCTTTCATTTTTTACAAACCACTGGTTCTTCAATTTTTCTTTAATTGCTTTGCTTACAAAAGGAACTGTATGTGCCTTAAAATCGTCTTCTAGTGGTTTCTTTATACCTTCTGACTCAAAAATAAGAGCTTCGGAAGAATAGTCAAAAGAAGGGATGAGTATAAAACGATCTCGCATGGATTACTATTTGATTTGTTCAGGCGAATTTACAAAGTAATGCTAAAACTTGAGCAATTTGCTCTTGAGTATTATAGCTATGGAGACAAAAACGTAAGCGCTCTTCTCCTTCTGGAACGGTTGGAGATAAAATAGGCTTAACATCAAATCCCTTCTTTTGAAGTTGACCAGCTATACTTTTTACCTTTTCATTTCCAGAAATAATACACGATTGAATAGCTGATTTACATTTTATAAAATTAAGCTGTTGGTATTGTTTTTCTAGTAGTTGACTAAAAAACTGAATGTTGTTTTTTAATTGATTTGAACTTGAATGAGACTTCTCTTCTTTATATGAATTAACAAGCTCCTCATATGAACATTTTATAGCAACTAAGCTATGCGGTGATAAACCAGTTGTATAAATAAATGGGCGAGAAAAATTAACCAAGTAATCTATTAACTGCCTACTCCCTAAAACTGCCGCTCCGTGGCAACCTAGTGCTTTACCAAAAGTCACTATTCTGGCAAACACCTCTTCTTCAAAATTTAACGTTTGCACTAAGCCAATGCCAAAAACACCAACTGCATGTGCTTCATCTACAATTAAATTTGCGTTATACTGCTTGCACAAATTTACTATAGCTATTAGATTTGGAGAATCCCCATCCATGGAAAACACCGATTCGGTTACAACATAAATATGCACATTAAGTTCAGAATAACGTGCGAGTAATCTTTTTAAATCTTTTAAGTTGTTGTGATGAAATTTATAGGATTTGGAGTGTGACAATTGTATTCCATCTCTAATAGAGGCATGCGAATATTCATCGTATAAAATAACATCTCCTCTTTGAGGTACACAACTAAAAAAACCTAAATTGGCATTATAACCCGAATTAAAAATGAGCGAAGCTTCTGATTGATGCCATTGGCACAATTGCTTTTCTAATGCTGTGTATAAGGAATGATTTCCTGATAATAAACGAGATCCTGTTGAACCATTAATCACCAAATCATTCTCTATAAGGAATTGATGCGTGTTTTTGAAAATGACATCAGATTTAGCAAAACCAAGATAATCATTAGAAGAAAAGTCTACTAAGTTATTTTCTTTACCTAAAGTTCTTAATGAATCGTTTTCTATCCTTTTACTAAGCTTATTATGTAGTTTATCTGGAAACATGTGCCAAAGATAACTTATTTAAAGACAAAGAATATAAATGAATAATGCAATAAAATAAATAAGTATAACCCGTTGTGCATTATGGTTTAAAAGAAAAAAGTTGTTCATATTACTGATAATTAGTAAATTTATCTAGTAATAAAGCATTGG
The DNA here is from genome assembly GCA_013215095.1 of Flavobacteriaceae bacterium. GTDB lineage: Bacteria > Bacteroidota > Bacteroidia > Flavobacteriales > Flavobacteriaceae > DT-34. The sequence continues at coordinate 11,479 of JABSPM010000054.1, forward strand.
TAGTGAGAATTTTATATGTGTAGGTGAACGCGTTAAAAAGGGTTCAACTATATTATGTGGCGATGCTCATCACAGCTATAAAGGGTTTACTGAAAACAACGAAATGGGGTTTCACACTGTAAGAATCTAAAGGCGAAAGAGTAAAAGGAAAGTATCACATATAACACGTGAACTCTACTCTTAATAGAGTTAAAAATGGATCGAAAATACCTTTTGAGGAGTGTTTACAAAATATTTATAGTAATTTATGAATTGGTATAGAGTAAAGGAAATTATAAAATCTAGAAGAGATAGAGCAAATGCCTTTGTAGAGCAAACAACTAATTTAGGCGCATTGAAACGGTATAATCAAATCCAATATAGATATGAAAATTTAATTTTAACTTAGAACTAAACTTGAGCCAAATCCAAAGAAAATATTTTATTTCATTGTTTTTGTGATTTTTATAAACGATTACAGCTGTTAGCGCTGCAATGAATTCGATGCTCTGGCAAAGTAGGCGGTAGTATTGTTTAAAAAATCTTCCATACTTTATGGTAGTTGCATTAGATGCAGTGTAATTTGTATATAAGATTATTTTTATGTTAATAGGGGTGAAGTAGTTGAGTAAATTAGAATGACTAAAATACTTGTCAATCATTTTAGATGTGGAATTTATTTTTGCCGATGTGTTGTAAATGTCGGTTCTCCTGAAGTGCCAAAATTTAGTACATAGGTTTCAGGATCATCAGAGTTTTCTCTATGATCACTATTCTCTTTTGAAATGTTTGCTGTTGGCACAATAAACATTGTAGAATAGGCAGAACCTTTTTCACCTGAGTTCGATTAATATTTAAAGTATTAACCGAACTCAGGTTTCTAAGAATGAACGATAACGCTTTGTTTAAGAAAATTACGCGTAAGCAATATCTTGTGACTAAAGTAGGTGAAAAGCGTTAAACTATAGAGTGGTTTATGAATTTTATTAGATTTCGATTGTTAATTCGTAATCTTAAAATGAATATAGTCGTTAGTGAATTTTTGAGAGAGCATATTTATTGCGGTTTCAGACAATTGCAGAACACGCGGATAGCCACCAGTTGTTTGGCAATCTCTCATTAAAATAATGAGTTTTCCTGATGGTGTTAATTGCACGGTTCCAGGGAGCACTAAAGATGTAATAATAGGCTTGAGTTGGTTCTCTAGAGTTTCCACCAGCTGATAGGCCATACGAGAATTTTTTTGAGATATACAGAAATTATAATGTAATAGGCTGTCTTGTTGCTTTGGACTGAGTAATTCAAATTCTGGACCTTTAAATACTTTAAGTGTTGAATTACTAAAGTGTTTTGGATGTGTTTTTAGGCTTGCCTTAGGATTTGGTGTGTTTTTTATTCGAAATGGAAGTGTTGGCAAAATGGCATTGGTTTTTATTTTAAATGCATTTGTAATGTTTTTACACATACTACGGCTGTTCATGCTTAATTCTGTTTTAAAGCCTCCAGATACCGCCAAATATCCTCTTGTGCCTAGTTTGGGTTTTCCAAAACATAAAATATCTCCCAGTTTCACAAAAATAGCTTTGTTTCGATTGATGGCTATCCCATTTATGGACGGCGATAAATCTGCGCCGGTAATACTAATGAGATTATCGTGTTGAAATTCTAATTTTGGACCTAATAGGGTCATTTCTAATACTGCTTCAGATGAAGTGTTGCCAACTAAAGCGTTGGCTATTTTTGCGCTATAATGGTCCATAGCACCAGAAATAGGTACTCCAAATTCTTGAAAATCTAAACGCCCCAAATCTTGGATAGTGTCATAAAATCCAGATTTTAAAACCTTAATCAAATGTCACCTCGCTTTCTAATTGATATGTGTCAGCTTTAACTAAAGCTTTTATGGTGTCATACTCGAGTTTAGATATTGAATGAAATCGAATTTTGTCACCCGATTTTGCAAAACATGGTGGATTTGTATTCGGAACAAAAAAACTAATAGGGGTGTTGCCTATAATATTCCATCCACCAGGACTTACATTTGGATACACACCTGTTTGATTTCCGCCAATAGCAACTGCTCCTTTTTCAACCGCCAATCTTGGTGTAGATAGGCGTGGTATATGAAGACGATTATTTAGTCCACCTAAGTACAAAAAACCAGGTAAAAATCCGATAAAATAAACCGTATAAATTGAAGCTGTATGTTGTCTTATTATCTCTTGTTTTGAAATCTCATTTTGTGTTGAAATGCGTTCTAGATCGATTCCAAAACTGGTGTCATAACAGACAGGAATGTGCCACAATTTAATAGGTGAACGACTAAAGTCATTTGCGATGTTATAGAGTGTTTTTAGCTGCGATATCTTATCATAGATATTTCTTATAGCTGTGTTATATGTTATTAGTAATGAGCTGTATGAAAGCTTTATATAAACCTTTTGTTTAATTTCTTTTTTCTCGATAACTCGTTTAAAACATAAGGCGTTATTGAGAATGTTTTCATCAATTTCATTTGGCCATTCGATTAAAATGGAATGTGCGCCATAAGGCTTATATGTGAGCTTATATTTTGGTAATTTACTATTCAATTTTGATTCCTATGGCATTTAGATTTTTAATTAAATCTCGAGTCAAATGTAGTGCATTTGGCGTGTCGCCATGTAAGCAAAATGTATCTGCTTTTATAGCAACTTCTTTTGCGCTTATAGTTTTTACTTTATGGTTTGTAATCATGTAATTCACATGGGCAAAGATAGCATCAGATTTTGTAATTAAAGCCTTGGGCTGTGCTCTAGACACTAGAGATAAATCCTCATTATAATTTCTGTCAGCAAAGGCTTCATAAGTGATTTTTACATTTTCTTTTTGTGCAATTTTAGCTATTACAGAACCGTATGGCACATATAATTTCAATGGTTGGTTACAGCGTTTAATAACAGCCACAATAACTTCAGCTGTAGATTGGTCTTTGGCGGCTAAATTATATAATGCTCCATGAGGTTTTATGTGATGTAATATGCCTTTTTCTTCTCGTATGATACCATGTAAGTCTTCTATTTGTTGTTTGATACTTTGATATAAGGATGTACAGGATAGCTTTACTATAGACCTGCCAAAATTATTGGTGTCAGGAAATGATGGGTGTGCACCAATCTTGGTGTTATATTTTATAGCCAGTTGCACAGCTTCTCTCATAGACTGTTCATCCCCTGTATGGCCACCACAGGCAATATTACATGATGAAATGATTGGTATTAACTTGGATTCATGAGCTATGCCTTCACCAACATCTACATTGATATCTATTTTATACTCAGCCATTAGATTACTTCAAATACTTTTAAAATACTTTTTAACCCTAAGAAGATGGTTATTGCTAAGATAATGATGCCTATTATATTTTGCTGTTTGTTATTCTTGTAATGCCCTAAAATTGAACGTCTATTTACAATCCAAACTAAAAATCCCGCAATAATAGGCAATAATATGCCATTAGCCACCTGAGCAAATTTTATAATTTCTATAGATTTTATACCTGAGGATGACGACCACACGCCTAAAATTAAGATAAGTATCCAAACACTTCTAAATTTTATTGTTTTCATGTCTGATGACCAGCCTAAACAGCCACTTGCGACATATGCAGCTGCTAGCGGGGCTGTTATGGCGCTAGTAATGCCGGCTGCAAATAATCCTACGCCTAAAAAATAGTTTGAAAAACGTCCAAATAATGGTTCTAAGCCTTTTGCTAAGTCTGCGGCATTAGAGACGCTTGTGGTTTGTATAGCTGCGGCAGAAACAATGATACACATGGATACAATACCACCAAGTACAATGGCAATTAATGTGTCTTTTTTGGCGTATTTGAGGTCTTTTTTGTGCTGCCATTTTTCTTTAACCAATGCTGCATGCAAAAATAAATTATAAGGCACTACAGTTGTTCCTATAAGGCCTGCTATAGTAAGGATGCTATCGTCTGAAAATTGCGGTATAAAGCCATTTAGAATTGCACCCATATCTGGTTGTGTCATTATTGCGGTAATTAAGAATGACAAACTCATTAAAACAACCAAAGTAATTAAGGCTTTTTCTAAGATTTTATAATTTCCGATATACAGTAATATAAACGCAAAAACACCAATGGCTAAACTAAAGTAATTTAATGAGAAACCTCTCAATTCCAGATGGTGTTCCCCAAATATCGTTTCTAAACCTAAAACACCTCCGCTAATATTTCCAGCTTCATAAGCAGCATTTCCAACTACTATGGCTGATAAAATTAATACAATAGCAAAAATCTTAACTACTGGCTGTTTTAGCTCTTCTCGAATAACTTCAGC
>JABSPM010000055.1 GCA_013215095.1 Flavobacteriaceae bacterium
TACAATATGCAATCTTCTGCACTTGAAAAGCGTTCTTGAAATTCAAATAAAGACAAGCTTTTAAATCTTTGCTCCATAATTCTTTATATTAATACCCTGAATTTACTCATATTTTAGATATTTACAAAATGCCTAAGTCAAAGAAGTTATTAAACTTCCATCCATACTAAAAAGATTTCCATTAGCATCACCCATTTGTCCTGCATTAAAGTCAGAAAAAGTATCTCCAACATAAGTACCGTCTAAACCATAAGTTGCTAAATCCGCTTGTGAATTAATTCTTGAATCATATACATAATTTCCATCTGAATCTTTATACCAGTCATCAGATTCCCCTCCATCTGGGTCAGTTTGACTCACCCAATTGTTACCCATTGAAACATATGGTGAGTGATATTGTCTATAAGGGTCCGTAGTAAGCCAACGGTTTATTCTTGGGTCGTATAGGCGAAGTTCAAACGCAACCTTTCCAGTTTCTTGGTCAAGCTCCTGTCCTTGATAGTTATACCTGTAATCTCCAACTATATTACGATTCGGCATCGCCATCCCGCCAGGATAGTAGTCTGTTTGAGCATTTAATGATAAGATATTTTCATTATCTTTCATGACTACGGCTCTTACATTTCCTAAATGGTCGGTTAATTGGTAAACATAGCGTCCTCTGTGGTTGTTTGATAAGGCATTAAAATATATTCCCAATCTACTTGCGCCATATATAGGATATTCCTTAACTGTTGGGGGTTGATACATATGCTAAAGATAGTGAATGCATTTCAAATGCTAAACACAAAAGACACGCTTTACAAAAGCGCGCCAGAGTTACGTTATATGTCGCGCGAGTGGAGTAACCAAGAAAGATGCTTTGAAATACAAAAATAAATTAAATGCGCTTTACAGAAGTACTCAAAAATAGGTATGATACGTTGGGTGGTCTTGTATAAAAATTTAGCTGAGAGTATAGGTGTACAATATCAAATGTATCTATCTAGAAGTCGTCTGCTAAGTCAAAAGTGATTGGTTTTACCACCCTAGGTAACACCTGTAAAACTTTAGATGGTCAATCAAGTTATAGCTTAGAATATGTACGACATTAATCTTTATAAATTATGGTTTTAGCTTTTTTGGTTGCTGCTTTGTCAATCCACCTAGAGTTGTTTGGTCTAGTGGCATCAAGGAGTTCTATATTGAGGTTTTCAGATATTTCAAAGGCCATCCTTAAAGCGTCTTTATAATTAGCTCTTTTATAAAGTTCCAAATGGTTATTCTTATGATGCCAAAGATTAATTTCATAACCAGTTTTAGAATTAAAAACCGAAATATACTTTGGAGACTTAATGTGTTTCCATTTACCAAGTCGTAATGGGCCTACTTCCAAAGTTGGTCGAAACAGCATTCTTTTTAGGTTGATGTACACATTTTTTTTCGAACTGTAACTTACTCCAATAGCAATAAGTAGGATAATTAGTTTACTGGCATGAGCTATTGCTTTTATGTTGAAATTTGAGAATTGTATAATAATGAGTGCAATTGCAAGCGTAAAAGATAATGCAGCAATTATGATTTGCCAAAGTGGTCGGTCACTTTCGTAAATTATAATTTGATGTTTCATTTCTCAAACCTAAGATATTTATCACAGACATACGACGTAAGGCATAGAATTTTTGGTGTCTAACGACGTCTATTGGCTAAAAGCGTTGGCGGTTCACCGTTAAATGGGTTTTTTCGACTAATGTTTTTGACTTGCATACCAGCGGCATTAATTACAGCTCTACCACCATAGCGTTCACGCATTTTATCAATGGCAATACTAAGGTTGATACTTTTTTCTGTACTTCAACATATTTTTAATTGCTTCTATAAATGGTTGGGTCTTTTAAATTGCTCAACTCTTGCTGTATCCACTTTAAATCTGCAAGTAAATCCATAATATTTTGTATTTCTATAACAAAGATACTTTTTTATCTACAAATTTTATTGCTAACTAAAAGGATGAAGGTGTCAATGCTTCTTTTGATAAAAAAACAGTACAGCGCCTACAGGACATCCTCAATCTTGACAAGGAAACGCAAAGCGTTTTATTTAGGCTCATTGATACAATGATTAGGGATGCCAAAGCTAAAAAAGCTTATGCATGAAAAAAGCTACCCTAAAGTAGCTTTCTTTTATCTATTCTTTACTATCACTAATCTGAACCTGCATCTCCAATTCTAATAGATTGAATTATTTTTTTAAATTTATCTTCATTCATTTCAGACAAAAGTAGTTTTTGGGTAAATGTAATAGTATTCATTTTTCCATTTATATCAGTAGTTAAATTATCCACTATAATATTATAATCATCATTGCCTGTTATTTTTAGTTTAATTATGATGAATTTTTTTTCATTGATTATACTAATCTCATTTGTGAGAATTTCAATATTTGGCTGAATATATTGCTTTATAATTGCTTCCTTGTATGATTCATATTTAGATTCATCAAGGGAGATAAATGTAGAAACAATGGATATATTAGAATTCCCCTCTTCAAATACAACATCTGGAATAGCCCCATAAGCAGAATATTTCTTTTTAATGTCTTCTTGAGTCAAAGTTTTAAACGATTTAGGCAACTCAATTGATAAACCTTTATGAGTTGCTAAAAAAGTTTCTTGAGAGTATGAATAAAAACAAATACAAATAGTAAAGAAGAACAGTTTATTTTTCATTCTTTTTCTTTTTAAAATAATCTACATCTGCTGTTATTAATGCAATAGATACTAAAACAATAGCTAAAACTTTCTGCCCGAAAAAATATTGAACAATAAAAATAAAAATTCCAAGAAGCACTAAACTTCCTATTAAGATTAAAATTAGTTTAAGTAAGTTAGATATGATGAATTTCTTTTTCAAAGTAATTAATATTTTACAGGACCATCTTTAGTAATTTCATATAATTTAGTATAAATATATGGCTTCCCAGAAGAAAAAGAATGCTAAATGTTCGTAAAAAAAGAAAGATGTCGCAAGAGGAATTGGGCAAAGCTATTAAAGTACACGCTCCCATAATTGGCAGATACGAACGTGATGAAGTAAAGCCGTCTATTGAGACAGCTACTAAAATTGCAGAGGCTCTTGAAGTGTCTTTGGATTATTTGACTGGATTGTCAGACTTGGAACTTGACACAGATACTGTAAATATCATAACCAGTTTACAACAGTTAAATAGTGAAGATAAAATGCATATTTTAACTACCCTTAATGCACTTATTCGGGATGCAAAGACCCGTAATGCCTATGCATAAAAAAAGCTACTTTTTACAGTAGCTCTCTATTTTTAAATATACAATTTCTAATTATCCAACGGCTTTCATTAATGTTTCTTTGGAAGGGTATATTTCTACTTTAGAAAAATCTACTTTCCAAATATCAAGTTCATAAAGAACTCCTTTGTCATCTACACTTAAATTAACAGATATGGGTATGTTATCTGCATCTTTAAATACCATTTCTGATATAATTTTCCCCATTTGTCTATCTTGGTATAATCTTGAGCTTATAAACCTTAAACTACCCATTTGTCCATCTTCAATATCACATACACCAATTTCTTCTATATTTATTTCAAAGTCACTTTTTTCTAAAAGTAACCTTAACAACTTTTTTTCATTTTCTGTTAAACTTCTCATTATTTAGGAATTACTATTCTACCTACATTAATTAGATTGTTTTCTAATTGATATGCAGTATATATAATTTTTTGACCATTAACAGTTGCATTTATATTATTAGGAACTCCTGGTTTAATAGTTTGATTTTTCATACTATTTATAACAACATCCATTACATCATTTCTATTAAGTCCTGCTTTTTCAACGTGTCTAAAAGTATGACTTATTTGATTTGCATTTTGACCAAATGTTATTGTTGCCCTTTGCGCTGTTGGCGCAAGACCGCCAGCAAAACTATATTGTCTTGGGGTTTGCGTCCTTGTGTTAGCAAAAACAGTTGGAAAAGCAGCAGAATAACCTGCTCCTAAACTTGCTGTTGTCATATTAAAAAGACCACGCGATTGCTCTCTACGTATATAATCGTGCTCAACACCGACTGTCCGCCCATCAAACTCAAACATCATTGTCGGCGAGCTTCCTATGCCCATTAAGTCAGCAAAAGGTACATCTCTAACGCTATCATAAGCACCTCCAACTACAGCAGTATATTGTAAAGCATCATCAACATTATTAAGAACATATCCATCATTACTCATTCGCCATTCAAGACCTGCAGAACCAAACATAGTGCTTCCAACATCAATGTCTGGACAAGGAATAGTATTTCCATCTGTATCAGTAGTAAAACATCCACCATCAGGGTCGATACCGTTTATGGGGTTATTTCCCATACCAAGGTAAGGCGAGAAGTACTGGCTGTAAGGGTCAGGGCTTAACCATCTACCGATACGGCTGTCCCACATCCTTAACTCAAACGCATTTAAGCCAGTCTCTGGGTCTTTCTCAGCAAACTCTCCTTGGTAGCCATATCTATAATCTCCAACAACATTACGGTTTGGCATCGGCATCCCAAAAGGATAGTAGTCTGAATATCCTAGAACATCACCATCTGAACTAGAGATGAGTGCTCTCACATTGCCTAAATGATCTGTAACTTCATAAGTGGTCTTACCAGAAAACCTGTCATAAATACCTATTCTATCTAATCCATAAATTGGATATTCTTTGGCTTTAATGGGATTATTTATAACACCATAACTACCAGTATAAATAGCCAAGAGATCCCCTGCTAAATCTCTTACATAATACGTTTCGTACCAAGTAGCACCAGCATCATTTGTTGCCTCTTTGCGTACTCTTTGTCCTTTATCATCATAATAGAAGTTTACAAATGGTTCGCCAAATCTAGTAATACTTGTTACTAAACCAGAATAATTGTATTTGTACTCAAAACCATCTTGTCTGTTCGCTATTAATTGACCAATATTATTATAAACATAATTATCAGCACTTTGAGAGGTTAAATCATCAGCATCACTAGGATTTGGTGCTGAATCTACAATATGATTGAGTTTATTACTTAAGCCATCATAATGGTAAGTAAACGCATCCATTTCGTTATTAGAACTAACAGTGTTTTTATTTCTATTAAGGGTTAAAATATTACCATTAGCATCATAAGACAAATTAGATACTTTATAATCTTCATTACTATTAGTTGTAACTGTTGCATTACTTAAAGCTGTACCATACTCTGCGCTTTGCAAAAATCCATTACTATCATAAGTATATAAATAAGCATTGTGAGAACTTGCTGGGTTAGCATCCATACTTCTTGTTGCCCAACGTGTCGCTTTTATTTTTCCATCGTATCTGTTAATACCCTGAGGTGAGGTAACTATTGGTTTAGGTGAATTAGAACGACGATAATCATCATTATAATAATCGATATGCATACCAAAAGCATCATTAGAATCACCACCAGGATCATTAGTTTGGTTTAACGCCGGATGATTTATAGCTTTTAATTGGCCTGATAAATTATATACATAATCAATACCTTGTATGTTATTACCTAATTGTGCACGCTTTAAATAACCAGTTTCTGTATAGTCATATTTTGCTCTTAAATCAAATTCTTCATTATTTTTAGATGTATGAACTCCTACTATTTCACTTACCGAGTTATACATATAAAGATGTACAAATGTTTCTTCAGATTTATGTTTTTGATAAATAACTTTTGTTACTACACCTTGAACAGGATCGTACTCATAATCAATAGTTTTAGTACCTAATCCTCTTATGTACTGAATCACCCATTCTACACGACCATATATATCGTAGCTATACCAAGTTATGCTTGTACCAGGGTTTTTTGTATAAGATTTAGATATATTACTTGCAATAAAATTTTGTCTGGAATAATACTCAGCGTTTATACCTTCGTTCTCTAAATACTCTCTATAATCGTCTTGAGGTATATCATACACATATACATATTGATCTTTTCTATGGGACTGATTTAAGACATCATCTACACCCACTGTATTTGATGGACTTACTAAATCATAAAATTGTAGGTTTTCTATATAACTGTCTGGGTCATGAAAAGATGCATCTATAAGTAATGGTGCTGAACTGGTGTTTGTAGATGTATAAATAACTTCATCATTCTTATAATATCTTACAATACCTGCTACTCCTGTACGTTCAACTTTAAATACATCACCTGATTGATAAGTACTTTTTTCTCCTTTCCAAGACCCTGATTCGTAAACGTAAACACGTTGATTTCTATTAAGATAAATAGCAAAATCAATAGTGTTATAATTAGCATTTATATTATTTTCAGACAATCCTAGCATTAAATGTACATCATTAGTTGGCGCAGTAAATTGAACAAATCCATCGTCATTTATAGTTTCGGCAGATGCAAATCCAGCATGCCAACCATAATCGCTAACCTTTTTTACCGAATTATAAGAAGATAAAGTGTTATAGTAATCAATAAAATCACTAGATCCTGATCCGATTTCTATACTATTAACCCCAGCATTTATATCTCTAATATTAACTCTACCTTCTAAATCTAAATTGTTGTTACTAGGTAAGGAAGACGTATAAAATACCTGCCCATTTTTTAAATACTGTATTAGATTACCTATTCGCTCAACTTTAAAAATATCATTTGTACCGTAGGTTCCAAAATTACCTTTGTAATTACCAAGTTCGTATACATAAAAATATCCATTAGAATTACAATAAATAGCATGATTGATCAAACCATAATCTACCCATGCATTATTCAATCTACTAGATAAACCAACCATAAATCTTTGATTGGTTTGAGATGCCTTAAATTGAATATAACCATCTCCTTTTATAGTTAGTGTAGAGGCAGCACCAGCATTCCATATAGCATCAGGTCCGGCATTTTTAACTAAAGAATTAGCAGTTGTTGATACGCGCTGTTTATTCTTAAAAGCATCTATGGTTGGAGTAATTATATTTCCACCCATTTCAAAATTAGTAATCTCAGCTTCTGTTGTATAAAATGCAAAGTCTCCTAGCAAACTTTCTGATGTGGACGTACCTGATGTATAAAATGTGATATTGTTTTTTTTATAATAAATAGTAGTACCTACTTTTTCTACTTTAAATTCATCGTCAGGCGAATATTCTTCAAATGTTCCTTTATGCTGTCCATTCTCATAAACCTGAATTTGACCATCTCTACCATAAATAGCATATCTTATGGTAGTGTATGAATGGTTAGAATTATTAGGTGATAAGCCTACCATGGCTCTCAGATTGGTATTAGCGAATTTCCATTTTATAAAACCATTACCGTTAATTTTTTTAATAGTCGCCACACCTGAATTCCACCCTTCAGCAGCTAGTTTAGAAAGTCTATTACCTTGCTGATCAATCCTTTCAATATCCACAAGCGTAAGTGATTTTAAACTCTGGGAAGCAAAAGATAATGGACCATTATAAACACCATTTTCAATAGGGCGACCTCGATTATCGTAATCTACATAAGAGAATTCATTATTTATAGCCTGTTCTGAATCTTGAGAATACCTAATCTGTCCATCCTCACGATAAGTAAAATTTGCTTGTCCTTCATCAGGATCAGTTACTTCAAGAATTTGGTTTAGACTATTATATTTATAATTACTGGCCATATCGTGAATTGGACTTTCCGAAATAAAAGCCAATGAACTGTCGTTAAACCCGTTATATTGAGTTGTTTTTAATAGTCTACCAACGTCATCATAATAATTTAATGTAAATGTGTGGTAATTTACTTTGTATCGGACGCCTTTTACATTGGAGCCCGCCACAACTTCTCCATAAGCATTTACATAAGTATTAGTAGCAGTAATTGGAGACATGTATTCTATACGATAAAAATTACCACCAGTCATTTGAAAAGCTGGTATTTCTTGTTCTGTTCTTAAATTGAAAATTTTATAATCTTCTATATTTCCAATGAATTGAATATCTTCATTATCGATTCCTTGAGGAATATGGATATCTACATAACCTTGTTTACCAATAGCGGATAAAACATTATATTTTATATCACCATTTGAACGCGCTACAGCGAGTAATTTACCTTCGCCATCAGTAAATGAAACAGACTCTATACCATGAACATCAATATTTACAGTTTTATATACAATGTGATTAGTAATTTGCTTTGCGGTTTCACAAAAATCTTCAGGTATCATTTGGCAATCAATAGGACCAGAAACCGTAAGGGGTTCGGTATCACCTGAAGATGGGTTTGGATTGTAAGAAATTACTTTGTATCTATTATTTTGAATATAATATGTGTTGTTTACTAATAGGGGCTCTTCAGAATTGATATTCGTACCAAACACACCTCCAATAGGTTGACAGAAGTCATTTACATTTTGCAATTCGTAATATCTAAACGGTCCGTTAGGATTAATAGGGCTGCCAAATAATATTGCAGCATTACAAACTTCGCCACCTTGCGGATTTTCAGTAAAATAGTCCGTCCCGAATACATAAAGCATTTCTTGTGTAGCTGGCACTGTATAGGTGAAGCCATTAAGCCATTCTTCGGAACCATTATCATCATGATCCAGTTTATTTCCACCTATTGATTTTAATCCTGATCCAGGATTTAACTTACTATAAATAGTTCTATTAAAAGGATAATCTGTAACATCTTGATAGGGCTCATTTGTATTATTCTCACTATAATACCATCCTAAACTATTTACTTGATTACCAACTATTGATGGATTTTCTATGTCATTCTCAAAGTCGTTAATGGTGTAAGTACTTCCATCAGGCTTTTTTACAAAAGAGGAATTGTATAAAAATTCACCTGAAGAATTTATTGGCGCACTTAACGTTTGTAATGCAGGACGCGATTGATTATCGTACATTGTATGTGCCGCCCAAGTTTTACCTGTTTTCAAATCGACACTTTGACTTTGTATAGATCTGCCTAGTTCATCATAATATATTTTACTTTTTGAGGTAGCATTACCATTAGTATCATAAGTATTATATATAATCCAATTCATGTTCTCAAAAACACCGCCAGCGGGACAACCATTATTTTCACCTGCATGATTAGGGCAGTTATCTGTGTTATTAGCTACATAACCTGTTGGAGCAAAACAGCTACTGACAGAAACATTTGGGTCACCATAATCATCACCATCTAAATCCTGATACCATAAGCTACCTGTATTAGTTATATTAGGATCATTGTCATTGCAATCTCCACCAACCGTAACAGCATTGGCAGGAGGATTACAAGTAAAAGTACCTAATGAACCGAAACCATCACCATCATTATCTATATAATAAAAAGTTGGTTGAAAAATATTTGGATTGTTATCGTTACAATCGAATCCATTAGTAACATATCCAAAAATTGGGTTAGATGAGCAAGTAAAAACTTCAATATTCCCATAATGATCACCATCTAAATCTTGATAATATTTAGTTAAACCAAATGCACATGACAATTCAATAGTGTCAGCTTTTCCTTCCTCGGATAAAACTTTTTCTGTTTTTTGTGCTAAAGCATTTAAACTAAAAAAACAAACAAGTATTAATATTAACTTTTGCATTTACTTTTAATTTTTATAGTTATAGAAATTTTCGCTAATTTTTTTGAAACCACCTGAAGTAGAAGAGGTATCTAATACTTCTGCATAGGTACGTATTAATCTACCTTGAGAATCATATTCAAATCTTGTTCCCAAATTATTTGCATTTAAAATGCACTCTAATTCATCCCATTCATTATATACATAACTGATAATAGATGATGATTCTAAGTGAACTCTGAAATCATCAAAATAAACGGTTCCATTAGCAGAAGTCAAACTTATATTTTCATTACCAGCACTTAACCCTTCATAATGATTCATTAAAACCCAATTTCCAGAAAACACAACTTCTCCATTGAAAGGTTTGGTGCTTCCATTAATAGTAATTCTGGCATTAGAATAGTTTGATTTTTCGACCCAAACAGATATTTTATATCGGCCTGCTCTATGTTCGCCATTTCGCATTAAAACTGATAAAACAGCTTGATTGACTGATGCACTCACAGAATAAAGCCCTGTATGAGCATGTAAATTGGTTCTGCCATTTGGATGTATAGCACCGACCTCTCCGTCAAAATAATGACCATTACTATCAGCGTCAATATATTCAGCTCCAGAATAGTAAACTTCACCATACCAGGCGTTTCCAGAAACTAAAACTTTGGAATCCTTGTCACACATTTTTGAAGAAACCCTATTGTCATTGAGATCTCTGTATTCAAGAATGTTTGAGAATCGGGAATACTTGGTAGTTTCTGATACATTAATCCAATTCTCGGACTGGGTATTAGATGTCCAATCAAAATTATCTGTAAAACTAGAATATGTTCCATTTGGGTTTAAATCACCTGACCAAATATATTGCTTATGCTTTCGCCAAACTTTGGCATCAGGATTAGTTTCCGTGGTTTCTAACCCAGAAGAGTTTCTGTAACTCCAAAGATTGTTCCATGTGGTAATGCCAACACCAGATACCTCCCATAAACCACTGGAAGCATTTTTGATATAATTATAATTAACTGTACCTTGAGATAGCATATTTTCATGATTTATATTCCCAACTTTTGACCCCATTTCTGGATACTTATAGTATGCTGGAATACTTTTTGACTTTATCTCTAATCCATTACTAGAGGTTGATAATAATTCTAATGCTTGACCAGTAATAGTATCTAACTCTCCAAATTCAGTCTCATATTCAAAACCGCCTTTGTATTCTTTTGAAGATTTCAATAGATTTGGATACTTAACTCTGGATGATGAATTTATTAACCATTTGTCTTTTAATGTTGATGTATTATTGATGTAATCGACAACTTTATAGGATTGATATGATTCCTTAGTAATTCCTAATTGATCTGGTGTTGGATCACTCGGGCTGTAATAAGTATTCTCAATTTTATTTAATATTTGCCCCTCACTATTATAGGCTGTAACCCCTAGTAACTGACCTAATGATGCCAAGTTATCTTTAACCGTATAACTTTTTATTTCTACATCTTTATCTGCAATGGCATTGTAATGCTCACTGTTATTAACTGTCTCTATTTCATATAAATCTCCAAATCTAATACTATTAGGATCTTTTTCTTTAAGAACCTTAAATCGGTACTCTATTTTACCTTCCGAGACATTGTCCGTGCCGTAAGACTTCATCGTTACATAATCGTACATAACTCTTGGACTTGGCAACTCAAAACTGTAAGGAAGCTCTTGCGCCAGTTCAGGTGCATATGGTAAATAACTAACGTATCCTATGCCACTTTCATTTTCACCATAAGTATAACTTGTTCTATAGCTATTTGTACCATCACTAGTGTATAAATTAGCAACCCTGATTCCACCAGATGAATAAACAAAATTTGGGTTTGTATCTATAGTTACATCAACAGTTGTGGGGAAATGCGTTATAATGTCCTGATGTGTAAACGATGAAGATATACTACTGGTAGGCACTATAGAATATTTATTGTTCCCTAAGTATGACTGTATTGTAGCTGTTCCGTCATAGAAATAGTAAGGACACCAGGTAGAGGAACAAGGTGTTGGGACATAAGTGAATTTTAAATGAACCGTATCCCCAACATTGAAGCCAAAATTATAACCGGATAAATTTTCTATGGTGAAAGATGTGTTACTACTATTTACAAATTCAAAATTTGATTTGTACGTTGGATTATATCTTGTAAATACAATAGAATGACTTCCATAAACATTTTTAAATTGGTGCGTTTCATAATCTATTAAAATCTCACCTCCTTGTGGGGTCGTAATTTTATTAAGTGACCACAGGCTATTGTCATTTCTTTTATATCCAAACTCATCTTTATCTGTGATATCAAAATCATAAGAAGTATCGTTGATATAATCAAAACTGTAGGGAGGCATTAATTGCTCCCCACCTTTTCCTTTAAAATCAACGGACTTTAAAGTTAATCTTCCATAATTCAATGTTGGAGTACTGGTATTAGGAGTGCCTTTTGCTAAAATATTATGATAATTAAAGTCAATAATCTTTATAGCCTTATCGGTCAACCAGGTCCAGTTGTCATCGTAATTAATAACATTACTAGTTAATTTATAACCAATATCTTGAGCGGGCTTGTCAGAATTATTGTATGAAATTTGCATATAAATTTCATCATCATTGTCACCACTGGCAGTGTATAAAACATCATCCTCTGCCTTAACCAAAATAATTTTTTCCAGTCTTAAAGATTCTTGAGAACCTATAATGAAACGCGAAACAAAATCGCTTTCATCTTGTTCTATATCGTCACGATGATCAACAGATTTATAATCCCAATGGATGGATTTAGCATCATTTCGTTCTCGTTTAATAAATAAAGCCGTATGCGTTCTCGTTTTAACCCTATCTAAATAATACACTTCCTTTCTGCCATGAATAGATGTTTTTATATTATGATTCTCTTCATTTTCAATGAAATCTTCCCCGTAAGGAGCTTTCCATACAAATGCATCAGACCACTTACCATATTCAAACTTTACCCAATACCCGTAATCATCTTTATCTGTTATGCCATTATTATTGGCATCATAATAATCTGGTCCGGTAACTGCCGTCAATAACCAATGTGTGGCATATGGTTCTAATTGTCTCTTTTCAAAATAGGATTGATTTTCGTTAGGTCTGGCAGTGATAGTACCATGGGTTCTAGTTACAATTTCATGGTTATAAACCGGTAATGAGTAATGGTATGTTTTACCTTCTATGGAAGTGATTTTAAATGCTCCTATACCATTTACAGGAAGATAATCTGAACTAATATCAAAACCTGACTCAGGTAATAAGTAACCTTCACCTTTTAATGATGAATAATTATCTCTTATATCTTCAATAGTATAATAATCAATATATGTGGAATTTACTCTTCTAGGCTTTGCATTTAACTCCACGCCATTCGCATAATAAGATAATATATTATTATTACTATTGTTATAATTAAAATTAGCTTCAGAAACATTTGTAAAACCAAGGTAAGTACTTATTTCATTGTCAAAATAAAAATAAGGTTTTTCATTGAATTGTGCATGGGTAGGTAAACTTGTAACTGATCCATCTAAGGCATATGTTAATGTAAAACCTTGTTTATTTTCCTTATCAGATAAACCAAATAGATTACCATTTTCAAATAACCTCGAGGACATACTTCCAGACAAACCTTGAGCTTGAACATTATATTTGTCATATCCTGGAAATACTGCATTATCTACTTCTATTATTGAGCTATTTGATAAGTCATTGTCCGCAATTGAGATTTCATAAATATCCATAAACGCCTCGTCACTTGTTACCAATTCAGGATAGCAAGGACACCACGGAGAATTTGCTTCGTCAGCAGCATTTTGGGCTTGCTCTTGACTGGGAAATGTACCTAAATACCAATGTCTTACTGGCCCAAAATTACCAATTCCCATGACTACCCAGACTTCATTATTATTGACATTATTATTGAAATAAATAGGCCCCGTTACTATATTATTTTCATTTTTACCCAAGTAATATTTAAATTTTTGTTTTCCATAAGACAGACTAAAAATTCCAATAGGAGTTGGAACAAAAAGCGGTATTTGTAATCCACTAGTCTGAGCATTGTAATCTCCCATACTGACTGTATTTTTGAATTGTAAATTTACACCTGCACCAACACCTCCATCTACATTATTTCCTGTTTTATTTGTAACACCTGCATTTATCCCTACACCACTTGAAGATAAACTGAAACCTAATGAAACCATATTATCTCTACCGTGTTTTTGTGCAATACTTATGTTGAGACTCCCATTATTGGAAACATTAAATCCAGTACCATTATTATCAAAACCTATAGAACCTGTAAAGCCCCCATTACTACTTGCGCCTACTCCTAAAGTCAACCCTCCTTTTGTTGTTAAACCCAAATTTACCCCTATTCCATCTGTTCCAGCTCTAATAGTTCCACCTAATTTCTGGTTACCTAAATCAATTCCATATCCTATACTGACACAACCACCTAAACTTCTATGACTACCCCAAGAAAATCCCAGACCTACAGAAGCAGCTCCATTTGAATAACTAAGTGAAAGGCTATAAACGACAACCTCATCCCCTTTATCATAAAAGTATTCATTTAATAAGGAACTATTGTAATCATCTGGATATCCATTGATTGATCTATTAATGGCTCCTGGATTCAAATTCCAACCCAATCCTGTCCAAGAGGCTTCTTGATCCATAGCTATTCCGCTATGATAAGCAAGTGCTAATGGGTAACCTCCTTCAGGAGAAGGAACATTTAAAATCGGGAGAACATAAGTAAAATCGCCAGTAGAGAGATTTACCATGTCTGTTGCGTCAACAGGTTCAAAACTAGCTGCCTCAGGTGCATTTGGACCTTGTGCTCTAACAATATTTAGATTTAGAATTGTAAGTGATAACAAAAAACTTACTAGTGATATTTTAATACTAAATTTTTTCATTGTATTCTTTAATTACAGTTTTCGTTGTAAAAAGTTACTATTTCTTCTATTTCTCTTTTCCCAAAATGCTTATCATTTATCTTTTCTACTAGAATGGCACAATCCTTAAAGTATTCAGAAGTAACCTTTCTAAAATCTTTAGTAAAAATTTGATTGGAACCTAAATGTGTAACCTCATTGAACTCATTTCTCCTAACATAATAGTTTTGTATGATATATTCAATTCGATTCATACCTGCACCACCTGGGTTATTATAACCTTTTGCAGTCGTCATATATAATGAAACGTCACCAAATATTATTTCCTCAAAGACTTTGGATTTTTTTGTGTTTTTAATGGGGAAGTATTTATAGATTGTTTTTTTATCTTCATCAAAATATATCGTAACAGATAATATTTCAGAAAAATGAACTTTTTCCTTTTTAGAATTAGGAAGTTTATATTTTAAGAACTCTCCAGAAATTTTACCAGAAGCCTTTACGATAGTTTTATCTTTAAACTGAACTTCCAAAGTTCTCATTTGACTATTTACTAATTGGCATAATATGAGTGTAATCATCAAAATTATCTTTTTCATATAATTTTATATTTAAAGCGCTAGTTGTGGTTCGTTTTCTATTTTTTCGATGTCAATTTTAAATTTCACTTCCCCTGTATATAAACCAATATCTTGAACAGTGAAATTTATATAATCATCTTGTAGTTTTTCTTTATCTCTTGGGTATACAAACATGATAGAAGTAGATTTGCTCATCCCATACATTCTAGGATATACAAAATCCACCATTTCAAGAGTATCTTTGGATTGGTTGAACACATGCACTCTATCACGCATACCAAATGCTAATTGATTCACCATTTGCCCAAACTCATTCCTGTTTTTGGGGATTGTACTTAATAACTCCTGATTGTTTTTACTCATACTCAAATTTAAGTATATATACTTTTTATACTTATTCTTTAGTTCCTTTAACTCTTCTTTTGTTACCTTTTTATCACTAATTTCTTGTTTTACTAATAAATCTGTAGGACGATATAACAAACTAAAATTAACTCCGTTAATCATTTTTTGTTGCTTATAACCATTGGTTTCATCTTGTATAAAAGATATTAGTTCTTCTTCGGTGTTAAAGGTTTTTTGGTTACAACTAAAAAGAAGCACCAAACAAATTAACGATGAGATTCCTGCCTTCGTAGGAATGACAATTTTATTGACCATCGAATTCCGCATTCAGCCCCTCTAATATTTTTTCTGTTAAATCAGTAAGCTCATCTGCATACATAATATTACCACTCCCGCTAGCTCCAAATATTATTTTATACCCTTTTCTTTTGCCATATTCTTTTACATAGTCGTTGATATCATTAATAACAGTTTGTGTAGCTTTTTGATCTTCTTCTTGGATTTGTTTTTGAATAGCCTGCTGATAATTATTTATTTGTTGTTGTTTATTGCCTAGCAATTCTTGTTTTAATTCTAACTCTTTTTTAGACATTTTAGGGCGTTCTTTTTCATAGAGCTTTAGCTCTTTCTGCCAGTCAGAAATTAAACTGTCTACATTTGCATTTAAGGTTTTAGCTTTTTCTTCAAATTTTACACGTTCTATCTTTGTACGGCTATAGCCGTCCATTAGCCTATTTACATCTACATAAACTTGATTTGAAGTGGATTGAAAATAGAAAAATGATCCAATGCTTAAAACTAAAGCAATTAGGGACACAGGTACTGCAATTTTATTCATCGATTGTTTTTTAATAATAATTACGCCAAAAGTATTGCTTACTAGCAATGAATCTTGATGTATGGATTAATTTTTATGTTATGTAAGAATATTTTACGTCAAAAATACTATGTTTCCCGAAAATTACAAGAGTTTTATGTGTTTTTTGACAGGGCAAACTCATACTTTTTAAAGTAAAAAATTAGAGTTATTAAATTTAAGACAAACAATTGAATTTCAATCGATTATTAGTTGTTTTTGTGATTGATTTTTAGTGTATTATACTGATAATCAACATTTTAAATACTTTGGAAACAACTAGCAACTTTAGGTCTATTTTTAGCCAAATAGACGATCCTAGAA
>JABSPM010000056.1 GCA_013215095.1 Flavobacteriaceae bacterium
AAAGGAAATTATAAAATCTAGAAGTGATAGAGCAAATGCCTTTGTAGAGCAAACAATTAATTTAGGCGCATTGAAACGGTATAATCAAATCCAATATAGATATGAAAATTTAATTTCAACGCAGAACTAAACTAGAGCCTTTAATAAAAGTGTTTACAACCAATGATAGAAAGGCGCAATCTCATTCATAAAATGCGTCACTCTGTATGCGCAGTTTTGTTTAGCTCTAATGTTATGAGCAACGTATTTCTATCTGTTTTTTTTCGAAGTAAGCATTTAAAGAGGTATTAAGAAAATAATCCAAGCCTCAAAAAGCTTCATTTTTTGTATGTATCTTTGTCAAACTTATAATTTAAACATACCATTATGACAAAAAACATGGGAAACACTGATAAGGGCATAAGAGTTCTTATAGCGCTCATCGTCGCCTTACTGTATTATAATGACATCATTTATGGTATCTTAGCCTATAGCCTAATGGGCATTTCTATTGTATTATTAATAACAAGCTTAATTAATTTTTGTCCTTTGTACAAAATATCTGGGCTTAACACTTGTAAATTCAAATAAATGACTACAACCCTAAACATACAAAACTTAAAATGTCATGGTTGTGCAAACACCATAAGAAAACGCTTAAGCGAATTAGATGACGTCACTGAAGTAACGGTTAACAATGAACATCATTCGGTTACATTTGACCATAGCCAAGATACAACAATAACCGATGTATCCCGATTACTATCTCAACTTGGATATCCTATTATTGGAGAAAATAACTCTTTTGGGAAAAAAGCAAAATCCTTTGTGAGTTGTGCCATAGGAAGAATAGATTAAAAAAAGTGCAGTTTAAAAACTGCGCTTTTTTATATAATTTCTGCACTAAGACCTGCTTGTAATAATTTGGAGCAACGTGGCACCAAATCATCATACTCACCTGTTTTTACTGTACATTTTCCTTTATAATGCACAATAATTGAACATTGTTCTGCTTGCTCTGGGGTATGCTCACAGGCATACATCAAAGTATCAATGACATGATCAAACGTGTTAACATCATCATTGTATAATACAATTTCATTATGATTCACTAACTCCTCTTGAATTAAAATCTCTTCTAGTATTTTTTCTTTTACTTCTGCGATCATAAAGCTAATTTACAAATTTTAGAGCAACCCAATTATTACGTTCTATTTTTTTATCTAATTTTAAGGTTAATCTATGACATGCCTCCTCCATGAGTTGTATATCTTGTTCATAAAAACCACTTAACAATAACGTAGCATTTTTGTTCAGCGTTGCCGCATAAGTGGGCAAATCGTTCAATAAGATATTCCTATTAATATTCGCAATAACAATATCATACTGTTTTCCTGCTAAAAGACTAGCGTCGCCTTCATAAACCGAAATTTGCTTACAATTATTGCGTTCTACATTCTCCAAACTATTAATATAACACCATTCATCTATATCTATGGCGTCTACAGAACTAGCTCCCTTCATTTCCGCGAGTATAGCTAAAACACCTGTACCACATCCCATATCTAAAACCGTTTTTCCTTCAAAATCATGTCTTAAAATATGCTGTATCATCATGTGTGTTGTTTCATGATGTCCAGTTCCGAAACTCATTTTAGGCTCAATGACAATATCGTATTGTGTCTCAAAAGGGTCATGAAACGGAGCTCTTACTGCACATAAATCGTCAACAATAATCGGATTAAAATT
This sequence comes from Flavobacteriaceae bacterium, assembly GCA_013215095.1. Taxonomy (GTDB): domain Bacteria; phylum Bacteroidota; class Bacteroidia; order Flavobacteriales; family Flavobacteriaceae; genus DT-34. The sequence continues at coordinate 1,729 of JABSPM010000056.1, forward strand.
CTTTTCCCACTCTGCATTCCAGTTAGTTTGCTTTATATCTTCAGCAGTATAACTAATTTTAAATTCATCCGATTTTAAAATTTGGATATCATCCAAAATAGCCTCATACCACTCTTGCTTTTGAATATAAGCGGTGACTCCTTTTTCGGTTTCCACAAAACTTTCAAAGCCTGCAAAGCCCAATTCTGCTATGAGAATTTCACTTGCTGGTTGTAGAGGTGCTACTGCAAAATAATAGGCACGATATATTGTATTTGACATGTTTTTCTTTTAAAAGAGCAAATATAAGCCTTAAATTCTTATACTCATTATTCTTGCCTAAATAGTGCCGTAAAAGACCTTTTCACCTTAAGACCTCAACATAAAATCAACTATTAGATTCATAAAACAACACAGTTAACCTATGGATTCGTTGTCTTAGCTCATCCTATAACATTTGTTGTAGAAACAAACATACAAGGTTCTTCTTTAACGCTTTCAACAATCCCTAATAAAACTCAAAAATTCCTGAGTACTTTGGCAAAGGTTAAGAGAAGTATAGGAACTAAAAATATTAATGAAAAACTTGACGTTAGTCAGAAACGGTTTAGAATGCATTTACAATAGTAAAGAAATCTTCAGCTTGTAATGCTGCTCCTCCAATAAGTCCGCCATCCACATCGGGTTTAGAAAAAATACTTTTAGCATTATTTGGCTTTACACTACCTCCATATAAGATAGAGGTATTATCAGCCAATACAGCACTGTATTGATTTTCTATAGCTTTTCTAATAAAGGCATGCATCTCTTGTGCTTGCTCTGGCGTTGCGGTTTCGCCTGTTCCAATCGCCCAAACAGGCTCATAGGCCAACACAATATGTTTCCAAGCTCTTTCTGGCAAGTGAAATAATGCGTTTTTTATCTGTGTCGCAACTACAGCTTCATGATTCCCTGCTTTTCTATCTTTTAATTCTTCCCCGAAGCAAAAAATAACACGCATTTCATGCGCTAAAGCGGCATCTACTTTTTGAGCAAGCATCTCATCTGTTTCATTAAAATAAGTGCGACGCTCGCTATGTCCCAATATCACGGTATTAACGCCAATGCCCTTCAACATAGACGCACTAACTTCACCTGTATAAGCTCCATGCGATGCGAAGTGCATATTTTGCCCAATAACCTCTATTTTTGAATCTCTCAATAATTCACATGCATTATATAGATTGGGCATAGTCGGTGCAATCATAATTTCGCACCTGCCAGCTTCTTTTTGTTGTTTCAAATCTGCAATTAAGGCTTGTGTCTGCGATAAATCGTTATTCATTTTCCAATTTCCTGCTACGATATTTTTTCTCATTACAATAGTGTTTTTATGCGTTCATCTGAAGCTGTCTCGGCTTTAAAAAGCACAATGTCTCCCGCTTCATTAATAATCATATATCTAGGAATCCAATTGGAATTTAAAAAGTCTTTAAAATCCCCTTTAGCTCCAGTTTTTATAAAATAATGTTCTCCTTTAATTTGATATTTGTCTATACCTTTTTTCCAAACTTCCTGGGTACGATCTTCTGATAAAAACAGAAATACCACTTCAGGAAACTCGTCTTGTAATGCTGCTACTTTTGGCAAACCTTCAATACAATCTCTGCACCATGTTGCCCAAACATCTATAACTATTTTCTTACCTTTATGTTGCTGCAAAATTGTTTGCAAATTCACCTCTTTTCCTTGAGTAGATATCATAATCTCAGCCAACGCTTCTTTTGAAAATTCTGTTGGCGTTTTGCAACTAAAACTCATTATTATAACAACATAAAGTATCGGCTTAAAATATTTCATTAGTGTAATTTTACTTTTGGGTCTAACCAAGCATAGATAATATCTACAAAAATATTAATAACTATGAATAGCATTGCAATGACTAATACGGCTCCCATAATTACAGGAAGATCTAAGGTATTTAAAGCATTAACTATTTCTTTCCCTAAGCCATTCCAACCAAATACATATTCTACAAAAACTGCTCCAGCAAGCATTGAAGCAAACCATCCTGATATAGCCGTAATCACCGGATTCATTGCGTTTTTTAAGGCGTGATTTTTCACAACTTGATACTCAGATAGACCTTTAGCTCTTGCTGTTCTAATATAATCTTGATTAAAAACTTCTAGCAACGAATTACGCATAAGCTGAATAATTACGGCTAATGGGCGAATACCTAGCACCAAAGCTGGTAAAATTAAATTTTTCCAACGGATATGAATAGCTTCTCCGAAGTCATCGACCTCATAAAGGCTTCCAGTCATTTCCAAATTGGTATACTTATGCCATACAAACCCAAATAGCCATGCGAATAAAATGGCACTAAAAAAAGAGGGTACACTCATACCAAATGTACTTATAATTTGAATACCTTTATCCATCCATGTATCTTTTTTTAGTGCGGAAATAACCCCAAGTATTACTCCAAAGACCATAGCAATGAGTATTGCAGACATAGCCAAAACAAAGGTATTGGGCAATGTTTCTTTAAGCACTGTACTCACTTTTTTGCCTTGCTTGGTAAAAGACGCTCTTAAATAAGGAAATTTCAAAGCTATATTTGTATTTCCTATACGAAACAACGTGATTGCTTCATACTTTTGCGGATTGAGATATGTATAGTGTTCTTTTTTGTTATAATGTAATGATATTGGCGACAAATCATTAAGATAGTACAAATACTGTATCCCCAGAGGTTGATCAAAGCCATATTTTGCCTTTACAGCTGCCAATTGTTCTGCATCTTCATTTTGTCCAAGCATCATTTGGGCTGGATCGCCAGGAAGTACATTAAACAAAAAAAAGATAACGGTTACTACTCCAAACAAAGTAAGGAACGCATAAAGGGTTTTATTTATAAAGTAACGTATCAGACTATAATTTAGTTATTAAAAGCTTCTAAAATTTTATCTTTTTCTTTCAAGGTTAATGGTTTATATTCAAAATTTTCACCGAACAAACGCTTGCTATAAGCTTCTATAGTTTCTTCAAGACCAACTTTATTTCGTCTTTCATTAACCTCTTCAGGATTTTTTATAGGCCATATAAAGTTAACTTCTTGAGGTGTTCCTTGACCATAAGTACTTCCTTGAGTTCCGTAAATTTGCATTTCACCTTTACCCATCAAATAACGGTCTTCTATCATCGCTACCTTAGATATTGGCAACTCTCCTTTTTGAGCAGCCGCCTTCATCAAAGGCAAATACTCAGGAATTTTATTTGAATGTTGGATGACATACCAAGCAACATTTTGAGTAGATTCTCCTACCAAGGTTTTCCCAGGGTAACCATGTCTTTTAAAAACCGTTTCTATAAAAGCTATATTAGAACTGTCTATTACTTCTTGAAGCTTCCATGTTTCTGGGTCATAATCTGCACGGTATTTTTGGTCCAATACCATAACACTATCCAATTGACGTTTTAAGTTTAAATTTAGATCTGGATTTGCATTTGGCAAAGTTTTTAAATTAAAATCCTGAACATCATTCCAGTGTACTTTTTGCATTACCGTACCTTTATCTAAGGCCAATACTCCTGGATTAGATCTTACAACTGTTTTCAAGGCTTTTTCATCACAGAGATAAAAATCAAAATTGAAGCCATAAGATGCATTTGCAGCTTGCTTAGCTTCTTTTCCTGAAGCTGACATTCCTATAACTTTATAACCTTTTTTAATAGCCTCGTCCGTTAAAGTCTTAATTGCTTTTGCACCCTCTGGATTTATTTTTTCTAAACTATAAGAAATCACGACTACGAGATGCTCTTCTGCTAAGAATTTTTGGGTTAGGTCTTCATTTTCACTTTCAATAGAGAAGTCAAAAATCGGAGGTTCGTATCCTTCTTCTATAGTTTCAGTTTCTAGGCTTATATAATCGCCTTCTACTGAAGGATAACTTCCTCTTGTTGTTATAATTTGTTCTGCTCCATTGACCTTAAATTTCCAATGATAATCGACTACGGGCTTTGGTGCATCTTCAGGTATAACCATTCCTTCTGAGATGTTAGCCCCTATTTTATATGCTCTAAAATCTTTTGACGGCAAATGATTTAAAACATGATATCCAAACCATATACTTACGAGTAAGCTTATGGTTGCTAGCATTAAAGTGATCTTCTTTTTAAAAACGGGTTGAATATGCTTCATACCAAAGAACAGGATTAAAATAAACACTAGCAGTATGACATCTTTCCAGAAACTTTCCCAAGGTGTCAATTTTAAGGCATCTCCAAAACATCCACAATCTTTTACCTTATCAAAATATGCTGAGTAGAACGTTAAAAATGTAAAAAATACGATCATTGCCAATAAATTCCAAACCGTAAATTTTCGTTTAAATCCGATTAATAAGAATACCCCTAGCACCACTTCAAAAATGACTACAAATAACGAAATGGCTAATGCATAAGGCATTAAGAAAGGAATATTTAGGACATCGGTACTAAAATATTCTTCGAGTTTATATGAAAACCCTAATGGATCATTGAGTTTTATTAATCCAGAAATAATAAACAAAACTCCAACAAATAACCTACTAAATCCTACAATGTATTTCATAACTAAATCGTTTTTAAGTATTTATTCCTCTAAATGAATTAAGGCAAAAATGGCATAATTAATCATGTCTTGATAATTTGCATCTATCCCTTCGCTTACTAAAGTTTTTCCGGCGTTATCTTCAATTTGTTTTACGCGAAGTAATTTTTGCAAAATTAAATCGGTCAAAGAACTTACACGCATATCGCGCCAAGCTTCACCATAATCATGGTTTTTATTCATCATTAACGCTTTGGTAACTGCTACTTTCTGGTCATACAAAATTATGGCTTCGTCAACAGATAAATCTGGCTGATAAACTACACCTTTTTCTAATTGCACCAATGCCATAACGCAATAATTGATGACACCTATAAACTCACTACGTTCTCCTTCGTCCACTTTTCTCACATCATTGTCTTGCAAACTACGAATACGTTGCGCTTTTATAAAAATTTGATCTGTCAAAGATGGTAACCTTAGTATCCTCCAAGCGCTCCCATAGTCTTTCATCTTATTGATAAACAAATCTCTACACACAGAGATCACTTCATCATATTGTTTTGATGTATTTTGCATAAAGTGAATCGAATTTTGCGTAAATTTCGCTTAAATTTTCAACTATTCAAAAGTTTATAGTTTTAAAGTTAAAAACATGTCACAAACAACCAATTAATCTGTATCAATGACACTCAATTGCAAAGGTCAACTCATTTCTATTTCTTCGCCAAAAATAATGGGTATACTTAACATTACTCCTGATTCGTTTTATGATGGCGGACGATACAAAAACGACTCCATCATTCTTTCGCAAGTAGAAAAAATGCTCAATGACGGTGCCACTTTTATTGATGTTGGTGCATATAGCTCGCGCCCAGGAGCAGATTTTGTTAGCGAAACCGAAGAGCTAAGTCGCATTAGCCCTGTTGTAGCGCTTATACTCAAACACTTCCCTAATACCTTACTCTCTATTGACACATTTAGAAGTAAAATTGCCCAAGCTACTATTGCTATTGGTGCTGCTATAATTAATGATATTTCGGGAGGACATTTGGATTCTTGTATGTTTGAAACAATTGGAAAATTAAAAGTTCCTTATATTATGATGCATATGAGAGGTACCCCACAAACCATGCAAAACTATGCGAATTATGACAATTTAACTCAAGAAATCATCTATTACTTTTCTGAACGCATATCTGCTGCCAAAGCACATCAAATTCATGACATTATAATTGACCCTGGCTTTGGGTTTGCAAAAAATTTAGAACAAAATTTTGAACTCTTGAGGCAACTTGAGCTTTTAAACATCTTAGACCTACCAATGCTTGTTGGCGTTAGTCGTAAATCTATGATTTACAATACCTTAAACAGCACTGCAAAGGAAGCACTCAATGGCACTACAAGCATAAACACAATAGCCTTACTTAAAGGTGCTAAAATTTTGCGTGTACATGATGTTAAAGAAGCCCAAGAATGTGTTACACTTTTTAATCAATTACACTAAGATATATACCTCATAACATGTTTGACGCCTACCATGTTTTGATATCGACAGTAGGTTTATACCATTTTCCTTTACCACTATTATTATCAAAATATAAAACAGCTCCATATATTGATTTTTTTTAAAATTATAGCTTTGAATGTATTGCCTAGATTGCAGCGCTCTCAGCAAAACATATTTAAACTAAGGCAATACTAAAATGTCAAAGAATACATTGAACCATTTGCATATTATTAACTATATTTAAATCGACTAAAAACTTTAGCATATTGGAAATATTTGACGACGTTCTCAAGTTTACACCTATAGAAATCATTGATGTTATTCTTGTTGGTCTATTATTGTATTATGTATACAAGCTTATTAAGGGTACTGTTGCTATCAATATCTTTTTGGGCATTGTTATTATTTATCTTCTATTCTTATTGGTAGATGCCTTACAAATGAAACTTCTTACGAATATTCTAGGCGGTTTTATGAGTGTCGGGATCATTGCCCTTATTGTGGTATTCCAACCCGAAATACGAAAATTTCTTTTAATGATTGGCTCCACTAATTTGGGTGGTAGAGGCGGCATTTGGAAAAAATTCAGTTTCCTAAAAACGGAGAACTTAAACAAAACTGAAGCAGAAACTGTGGTTGCCGCATGTACCAAAATGGGAAGTTCAAAAACTGGAGCTTTAATTGTTTTAGAGCGCAATAACAACTTGGATTTTTTAGTAGATACAGGAGACACAATGAATATTACTGTAACGCAGCCCATACTAGAAAGTATCTTTTTCAAGAACAGTCCATTACACGATGGCGCTATTATTATAACAAACAACACTATTAAAGCCACCAGAGTTATTCTTCCTGTAAATAATGAAAAAAACATTCCAAATCGTTTTGGGCTAAGACATAGAGCTGCCATTGGAATTACCGAAAAAACAGATGCCCTTGCCATTGTTGTTAGTGAAGAAACTGGACAGGTCTCTTACATACGTGATGGAGAATTTATTATGTATAAAAATACAGAAGAGCTAACACATTTTATCAAAAAAGACTTAGCATAATACACATTAACATCAGACTTCTTCTTGCATAAACTGCACTTCGTATAGATTTCTGTAATACCCATTTTTATTTTTAAGCAATGTTTCATGTGTCCCTTGCTCAACAATATTCCCAGCTTCCATAACGATAATTTTATCTGCTTTTTTAATGGTTGCTAATCGATGCGCTATTACTATTGAAGTTCTTCCTTTGGTAATCGTATCGGTGGCGTTTTGTATTAATTGTTCAGCATGTGAATCTACAGAAGATGTTGCCTCATCTAAAATTAAAATACTAGGATTAATTAAATAAGCTCTTAAAAACGAAATCAATTGCCTTTGACCTGAAGACAGCATCACCCCACGTTCTTTTACATTGTATTGATAGCCATTAGGCAAGCTCATAATAAAGTCATGAATCCCTATTTGTTTTGCTGCTGCCTCTACTTGTTCTTGAGTAACACCCTCTTTTTTTAGTGTAATATTATTTAAAATGGTATCTGCAAACAAGAAAACATCTTGCAATACTACCGCGATTTGAGCTCTTAGATGTTGCAATTTGATATCTTTAGTGTCATGCCCGTCTATAAGTATTTGCCCAGAATCTATATCATAAGACCTATTTAGCAGGTTAATAATTGTAGATTTTCCAGCGCCTGTTGCCCCAACGATAGCAACAGTTTCTCCTGCCTTAGCCTCAAAAGAAACTCCTTTTAATACGGCTTCGTTTTCTACATATGAAAAGTAAACTTTTTTAAATATAATATCTCCTTTTAAACGTTTGAGTTCAATTACACCTTCATCCCCAATCATAGATACTGTATCCAATACCTTAAACACTCTATCTGCTGCAACCATTCCCATTTGCAGCGTATTAAACTTATTAGCAATCTGATTGAGCGGCCTAAACATCATTGGCACCATCATAATGAAAGCTGTTAAAACACCCAATGATGCTGTCCCCTCAAGCACCGTATTTAGTCCTCCCATCCAAATAACAACACCCAATGTTATAGACGCTAGCACTTCTGCAATTGGAAAAAATATAGAATTATACCATACTGTATTTAACCAACCCTTTTTATGACGTTCATTGATCTTTTTGAAATTGACATATTCGACATCTTCTCTTGCAAAAAGCTGTAGAATTTTCATTCCTGTAATACGTTCTTGCACAAATGAGTTGAGATTTGACACTTCGGTTCTGACTTCTTCAAAGGCTTTTTTCATGAATTTTTGAAAAATCCGAGTTGCAAAAACAATAATCGGTAATGTGCAAAATACGACAACACTCAAACGCCAATTCATCCAAAACATCATTACTCCAACAACCAACATTTTTAGGATATCACTAAAAATCATAAACAAGCCTTGCCCAAAAATATCAGCAATACGTTCCATATCAGTTACGGCTCTTGTAATCAAAACGCCAACCGATGCGTTGTCATAATATTTCATCTTAAAATTAATAATATGCTGAAAGAGCTTTACTCTAATATCTTTAACTACAGATTGCCCCAGATAGGTAGCACAATAAATAAATACGAGATTACTTATCACTTCTATTAACAGTAAGCCTCCATAAACAACTATATTAAAAAGAAAACCATCTTCAAGTTTATTATAAACATTATCATCAATGATTCCCTGTAACACTTTAGGTCTAAGTGCGCCAAAAATAGCCAACCCACTCACAGCAGAAAGTGAAACAAAAAACACCCAACGGTAAGGTTTTATATAATAGAACAACCTTTTGAACAGCGTGATGTTGAAAACATGTGTATTGGCTTTATTCATTTAAATAAACAGCATTATGATATTTTATATCTGTTAAGTACAATCCATGTGCTGGCACCGAAGCTCCGGCATTAGCTCTATTTTTAGATGCTATGACATCATGCAACATTTCTACTTTCATTTTACCAACACCAATATCTAACATGGTGCCAACAATAGCGCGCACCATATTTCTAAGGAAACGATCTGCAGAAATCTCAAAAATCAATTCATTTTCAGTAATTTTCCATTGCGCATGCATTATCTTACAATTATATGTTCTTACATCTGTATTAGTCCTAGAAAAACATTGAAAATCTTTATATTCAAATAAGATTTTTGATGCTCTATTCATCTCATCAACATTAAGAGTGTTCTTAAAATAATACGATTGTTCAAAATTAAACACATCTTTTTCCATTGAAACCCTATAAATATAGCTTCTACTTATGGCATCAAATCTAGCGTGGGCATCTGACTTTACGGCATTGATAGTTTGTACAGCAATACTTTTTGGTAAAAACGAATTTAGTTTAAATACCAAATTATCCTTTAACTCTTGATCTGTATCAAAATGTGCAATCATAATTTTGGCATGAACACCGGCATCTGTTCTGCCTGCCCCTATAACTTCAATAGGTGTTCTCAATAATTTGGTCAAGGCATCTTCTATAACCGCCTGAACCGTTATAGCATTGGGTTGATTTTGCCAACCATGAAAATCTTTACCATTATAAGACAGTTGAATGAAGTATCTCAAACTATTTTGATAATTTTGTTAATGAATCAACAAATATAATTTTATTCCTGCGACGTTAAGAATCTTTAACAAAATTAAAAGATTTATCGCATTTAAAGCCAGACAGCCCTATGACAAAAATACTATTACTATCGGATACGCATAGTTATATTGGAGACGATATTTTAAAATATGTTAGACAAGCCGATGAAGTTTGGCACGCAGGAGATATTGGAGACCTTTCAGTTACTGATACTATCAAAGCTCTTAAACCTTTAAAGGCGGTCTACGGAAACATAGACAGCACGGAGATAAGAAACGAATTCCCATTACATCATCGTTTTGTTTGTGAAGGCTTAGACGTATGGATAACTCATATCGGAGGCTACCCAAACAACTATAATCATAGGCTAAAATCTAAAATCCAAACCAATCCTCCTGATATATTTATCTGCGGTCATTCACATATTTTAAAAGTAATGCCAGACAAACACCTCAACCTTATCCATATGAATCCTGGCGCCATTGGCAAACACGGTTTTCATAAGGTAAGAACAATGCTAAGATTTCAAATTAATGAAAAACAAATAGAACAGCTTGAAGTCATAGAATATAAACGTTAAAAATTAAAAGCCCAAAGTTATTCACTTTGGGCTTTTACGCACTAATACTACTAAGATGATAGGTTTATCTCAATCGATCTACAGATTTTACAAGATCCTCATCCTTTTTAATAGCCTTATTAGCTAAGGCTAAAAACACGATAGAAAACAAAGGAAGAGCAAATCCAATACCTTTCTCAGAAACATCAGATGTTCCTCCAGATAAACTTAGAGAACGATATACAAATAATCCTAGTAAAATAAAGTTTAATATGATATTAAGACGTCCCAAAACAAATTGATGCTGTCTTGTTTTATATTTAAAAATTGAAACAACTGACAATATAGCGGAACCTATAAATAGCGTTAAATAAAGTGATTCATCCTTAGCAAAAACCTTTACATTATCTGTATTGGTCCATAAATTAAAAACAAATACTAAACCAACAGATATAACCGTGGCACATAATAAATATATAGATTGAATTCTTTGAATCATGTTCCTTTTTGCAATTGAGGCACAAAAGTAATAGTTTCTTTTTTAAATCAAACACTATTTTTTAAAAATAAATTTGTATAATTGCATCAGAAAAGCGTAATATATTTCGCTTTGAAGTCTTCATGTTATAGAAATTCAATTTTATCCCCAAGTATTCATTACACAAAACCTCTGGAATAATTATATAATATATAAACTAATTTTTACACCCATATAATATAATGTTTGAAATTGCACAATTAAAAGAAAAAAAGCTAACTGAATTACAAGACATAGCTAAGCAACTGAATATTTCAAAATTTCGGTCCCTCAAGAAATTGGATTTAGTATATCAAATATTAGATCACCAAGCCGCTAATCCGGATGCTTTAAAGCAAAATAAGCCTCAAAAAGAGGACAAAGCGCAAAAGTCGAAACCAAAAAGAGAGCGTATTCAAAGAAACAAGAAAAGTAATGATCAAAAAACATTAGAGTTTAAAGAGGACGACAAGAAAGCAAGTTCGAAAAAAGAAACGCCTAAAACTTCGGAAGCTCCGAAAAAGGTAGAAACACAGAACAAACCTGAACGTCCTAAAAAATCTGAACGTCCTAAAAAACAAGAGTCCGAAAAGAAAGACGCGAATACATTAGTCGCTGAAAATAATAAGGATACAGAAAAAAAACAAGACGCTCCAAAAGAAACTGCTGCTCCAAAACAGACCGATACGCAAAGAAGAAACAACAAAAACAATTCTCAACCGAATAAGACGAATCCAAACCAAAAGAGAAATCCAAATCAAGATAAAGGCAATAACGGTAATCGCGATAACAGAAATCGTTATAAAGAGCCCGATTTTGAATTTGATGCGATTATTCAAAGTGAAGGTGTTTTGGATGTAATGCCTGACGGTTATGGTTTTTTAAGATCTTCAGATTACAACTACCTGTCCTCTCCTGATGATATTTATGTTTCTCAATCTCAAATTCGTTTATTTGGATTAAAGAAAGGAGATACTGTATTAGGAAATGTAAGACCGCCAAAAGAAGGCGAAAAATATTTCCCGCTAATTAAAGTAAATAAAATAAACGGCTTAGACCCTAAAGTTGTTAGAGATCGTGTCGCTTTTGAACACTTAACGCCATTATTTCCTGAAGAAAAGTTTAATCTTGCAGACAAGCAAAGTACAATTTCTACAAGAATCATGGACTTGTTCTGCCCAATAGGTAAAGGGCAACGTGGTATGATTGTATCGCAACCCAAAACAGGTAAAACAATGTTATTAAAGGATGTGGCAAACGCAATTGCAGCCAATCATCCTGAAGTTTATCAAATGATATTACTTATCGATGAACGTCCAGAAGAGGTTACAGATATGCAGCGTAACGTTCAAGGCGAAGTTATTGCGTCAACATTTGATAAAGAAGCACATGAGCATGTAAAAATTGCAGACATTGTTTTAGAGAAAGCAAAACGTTTGGTGGAATGTGGTCATGATGTTGTTATTTTACTGGACTCGATTACCCGTTTGGCAAGAGCATACAATACTGTACAACCAGCCTCTGGAAAAATACTAAGTGGTGGTGTAGACGCTAATGCATTACATAGACCAAAACGTTTCTTTGGAGCTGCTAGGAATATAGAAAACGGAGGATCGCTTTCTATCATAGCTACTGCCCTTACAGAAACTGGTTCAAAAATGGATGAAGTTATCTTTGAAGAATTTAAAGGTACTGGTAATATGGAGCTGCAACTCGATAGACGTATTTCTAACCGCCGTATCTTCCCTGCAATTGACCTGGTATCTTCTAGCACCCGTAGAGACGATATACTATTAGACGACAATACGATTCAACGTATGTGGATTATGAGAAAGTATCTTGCCGATATGAACCCTGTAGAAGCTATGGAATTTATAAACGACCGCTTCAAGAAAACAAGAAATAATGAAGAGTTTTTAATTTCAATGAATAGCTAAAATCTATTTGCATAAATTAGAGAAAAAAAAGCCTCAGTATAAATTTATACTGAGGCTTTTCAACAATTTAACTTAACCAACTTCATAAAAAAACCTCTCATAAAGAGAGGCAATATCATTATATTTCTTTATTCTAAACTATAGCGCTGCTACATGCTTAGCTAGACCCGACTTAAGGTTTGCGGCTTTATTAGCATGAATAACATTATTTTTAGCTAACTTATCAATCATAGAAATTACAGAAGGAAATAAACTCTCAGCATCTTGCTTTGCAGTTGTTTCACGTAATTTTTTAATTGCATTACGCGTTGTTTTATGCTGATACTTATTTCTAAGACGTTTAGCTTCGTTACTTCTAATTCTTTTTAACGCTGACTTGTGATTTGCCATTTGTTTATTGTTCTATATTTTTATTGTAAAAACTTGTAGCCCGTAGGGGAATCGAACCCCTCTTACCAGGATGAAAACCTGGCGTCCTAGCCGATAGACGAACGGGCCATTTTTCTTTGAGTGTGCAAATTTAAATATTTCTTTTAAACTTGCAAAAATCTTTAGGATTTTCTCAAAAAAATATTTCAATTAACATTGCTATGTTTCCATTGCGGGTGCAAATATACACCTATTTTTAAATGCTACAACAACTAAGTGATTTTTTTTTAAAATCATTTAATAAGCCTTAGCAAATAACACACGCTGCTTAGAGGAAGCTCCTGAGAACACACAAACACCCTCTTCCTCCTTATTATCCAAAGGAATACATCTAATTGTTGCTTTGGTCAGCTCCTTTATCTTAGACTCTGTCTCAGCGGTACCATCCCAATGTGCTGACAAAAATCCTCCTTTTGTTTTTAAAACAGTTTTAAACTCATCAAAGGAATTCACTTCTGTCACATGAGAATCCCTATACGCAAGTGCCCTATTATATAACGATTCCTGAATTTCATCCATAAGCGCCACAACAGTCTCTTCTATAGCATCTATCGCGATAATTTCTTTAGTTAATGTATCTCTTCTTGCAAGCTCTACGGTTCCATGCTCCAAATCTTTTGGTCCTATTGCAATTCTTAACGGCACGCCTTGCAATTCATGCTGTGCAAATTTTGCTCCTGGCCTAAATGTTGTTCTATTATCAAACTTAACAGAAATAGTCTTTGCTCTTAACTTGCTTGTAATCTCATTAACAACATTTGTAATAGCTTCTAATTGCTCATCATTTTTATATATAGGAACAATGACAACTTGATTTGGTGCTAGATTTGGTGGTAACACCAATCCTTTATCATCACTATGTGTCATAATTAAAGCCCCCATAAGGCGTGTTGAAACTCCCCAGGATGTTGCCCAAACATAGTCTTGCTTTCCATCTTTATTTGTAAATTTCACATCAAAGGCTTCCGCAAAATTTTGCCCTAAAAAATGTGAAGTTCCAGCCTGCAATGCTTTTCCATCTTGCATTAAAGCCTCTATACACATTGTCTCTTCTGCCCCAGCAAATCGTTCACTTTCAGTTTTCATTCCTTGAATTACAGGAATTGCCATAAAATTCTCGACAAACTTAGCATAAACACCATTCATCAATTTTGTTTCTTCCCAAGCTTCTTCTCTTGTGGCATGTGCCGTATGACCTTCTTGCCATAAAAACTCGGCAGTTCTTAAAAATAATCGTGTTCGCATTTCCCAACGCACCAAATTCGCCCATTGATTAACTAAGATAGGTAAATCTCTATACGACTGTATCCATCCTTTGTAAGTATTCCAAATAATAGCCTCACTCGTAGGTCTTACGACAAGTTCTTCTTCCAACTTTGCTTGAGGATCAACTCTCAACTTACCCTCATTATCTGGATCTGTTTGCAATCTATAATGTGTAACTACAGCACATTCTTTTGCAAATCCTTCTGCATTCTTTTCCTCTGCTTCAAACAAACTTTTAGGCACAAAAAGTGGAAAATACGCATTTTGATGTCCTGTTTCCTTAAACATTCTATCTAATTCTGCTTGCATTTTTTCCCAAATTGCATAACCATAAGGCTTAATAACCATACAGCCCCTAACCGCTGAATTCTCAGCTAAATCAGCCTTTACAACTAATTCATTATACCATTTTGAATAATCTTCGCTTCTACTTGTGAGATTTTTGCTCATATACTGTAATTTGGCACAAAAATTGTGACTATGTTAAATAAAAAAATAGTTGGACAAAACTAACTATTTTTGTGATGTTCAACAATTAATTTACTGAGATATGCTACGAAATGACGCTTTAAAATCTAAATTACAATTGTTAGGAACCCTGGCTATAGTTTTCACACTATACGCATGTGGTTCTTTTCAATATGCTGGTAGTGACAACGACGGAATCTATGGGACATCTGAAAATCGACAGACTGAGCAACACGAGGAACAACCTACGCAATACAGCGTAGCCACTAACGAAAATGCGAACTATTACAAAGATTATTTTAAAGAAAAATCGAACCAATACAAGCATGCAAGTAAAAATGAGGACGTCATTTTTACGGATATTGATACTTATAACAGCGCTCATAACGAAACAGAAAATGACTCTATAGCATATGATAGTGGCCGCTCAGGATGGGGTGAAAACACATCTGATGTCACCATAAACATATATAATAGACCTATCAATAACAGATTTTGGTGGGATAGACCCTACTTTAATACTTGGGGCTGGAATAATGGTTTTGGATGGGGTTACGACCCATGGTACACGCCTTATTACGGCGCATCTTGGTATGTAGGCTGGAACAACCCATGGTGGTTTAACTCCTATTACCAAAGACCATTTTATAACAACTATTACGGAGGCTACTACAATGGATATTACACCAGACGAAATAACATTGCATATAATGCAACACGAAGAGGATATTCCACAACATCCTATAACAGAAACTCTACTTTAAACCGAAGAACTTCAACAACCCGAAACACCTCTAGCACAAGACTTAACAGATCTTCCTCAAGACCTAACACAAGTAGACCGTTGGTGCGACCAAATAGCACTTCTAGGTCTAGTGTAGCGCCTAATAGAACTGGAACAAGCAGACCTAGCACAAGAACCAATACATCTAGAAGGCAAGTTACAAAACCTTACCGACCAGCATCCAGTAGTCGATCTAGTAGTTTTTCTAGAAGTTCCAGCAGCAGAAGCATTGGCACTAGAAGTTCTGGAGGAAGTAGATCAAGACGAAATAACTAAACTTAAATTTTTAAAAT
>JABSPM010000057.1 GCA_013215095.1 Flavobacteriaceae bacterium
ATATAGGATTCTTCAGTGTAATTACCACAAGCCTTTGATATGCCATATCAGAGGCTTTTTACATTCCAACCAGAATTGCGATCGAGCTTAGAGGCATCAATTAGAAATCGGTCTTGCAATGGACTGAATCTAAAGATATGAAAACGTTACCTTAAAGTATTTATTTTAAAAAGAGGGGAATTACTTACAACGGTCTCGTATAACCGTCAGTTACGGGTTTAAAGTTACTGTTTTTTGGTTAAGCACTGACGGTCGCAATTCCGAGTGGATTCGGACATAGTCGAATCCGCCGTAATTGCGGTTATACATTGTTAGCTGTAGTTTTTATTATTCCTTATTCTATATGTTTTCAATAAATTTTCCAGTTTTTTAGGGCTTATATTATAGTCGTTAATTTTTAATTTCTCAATACCACCTTCAAATTCAAAATAGAGATAATAATACCTGTTTTTTCCGTACCCTTCAAATTGAACTTCTTCGTTTTTGACTAAACTCCAATTCTTAAACTCCGTATTTATTGTCTTAATTCCCTTACTGTTTATTTCTATTTGAGGATTGTTATCAAGAACTTGCTTTAATTCTTTAAAACTAAAATAAATACCAACTATGGTCAGTAAACTTCCTAAAATATAACTATTACCTTCTAGTAGTAAAAAAACTCCACCTCCAAGGCACAGTAACATTAAAATTAGCTCATAGGTGTTTTTAAACTTAGAAAAATATATTACTGATTGATTTGGTATTGATCGGTCTTCCTGATAAATATCTTTTTTGTCAAATTTTTTCTTTAATTCATTCCATTTTTGCTTATCATTTTCAGTCTTATATTCTGTTTTGTTAAACCAACTTCCATCTTTCCAAATAAATCCTTGCTCAATAGCTTTCTTTTTGAGCTCGTTAACGTTTCTTACATTTTCAAAAGCCCAAATTCTCCATTTAGTAATTGAATAACTCCAATAAAACCAACCTAAAATTGGACCTATAATAAAGCTTAATGGCGCAAACCAAAACGGAATACTTTTTATTGAAGCGAAATAAAACAATATTCCCATTGTTCCAAACATAATTATAAAAACAGGTATTGTTACTATAAGATATCCTTTCGTTAAAGCTTTACTAACAGATATATTTTCCTTCATTGATTTTTTTAATTACAGCTAACGGTCTCGTATAACCGTCAGTTACGGGTTTAAAGTTACTGTTTTTTGGTTAAGCACTGACGGTCGCAATTCCGAGTGGATTCGGACATAGTCGAATCCGCCGTAATTGCGGTTATAAATTGTTGTACGCAGTTTATTTTCTTTTCATTAAATAACAATTACTCTTTAATTGAATATTTTCGCCATCATAAAAGTCAATTTGCGATTCTAATTCGACCATAAATTCAATCTCATCACTTGGGCAGATTATCATAAAATGCCCTTTTGTTACAATGTCTCCGTATTTATCATAAATAGACAATGTCGCATTGTTTTTGTGATTATGCATCCAATCTACATTGTACCAGTTTCCTTTTCCATTTTTCTCAATCCAAAATGATGTTTTCGGAATGTTAGCAAGCTTCATCAAAGAGTCTATTTCTTTTTTGTATTTAGATTCCCACCCTATTCCGTTTAGTTCATCCAAATAATTGTCTATTTGGGAATTATAGTTTTCAATTCCGTTTTGTTCTGATTGACTAATTGAGCAACCAAAGTTTATAACTTTAAATCCGTATTTTTTGCTGACTTCATTAACCTCTGAAGATGTTAACATTGATTCTCCAATAAAAACAATTTGAAGATTATTATTTGAAATGTCAGACTTTGCAGTTAAATAATTATAGCGATTAAAGAGTCCGAAATTCCATATTAGAAATCTAATTCCGACTAACAAAATTGCTATAAAAATCAAATTTTTCTTCTTTTTCATTCAGTCTTGTATTATACTAATATAGGTTGACCTTTTTTTAAGATTAATTTTTCTTTTTTAGGCATCTTAAAAGATACTATAGCAATATACTAAATTACTAAATTTTTCAACTCTTTTTTATTTCCTATGTAAGATTTGTATTGCGTTTTTGGGTTTAAATGTACTTCCGCAGGTTTTCTTGAGTCTAGACTAAAATGTGTTCTTAAATTATTGTAAATATATACAGCTTGTTTAACTTTTTTCTGAGCAATATCTGTATTTTTGATACAGTTTCTAAGTCCGTATTCATATTGTTAAAGTTTTATTTCTCCAACCTCTTTTTTCAATTCTTCTTACATTATCTGAATTCTTTATTGTTTTAAGAAATTTAGATAGTAGATTCAGTTCATTGTCACTCTGTTTTCCCTCAAATGGCAAAACATAAATTGCATTTCCAAAATTGTCCCTTGTTTTTTCAGGTGAATCATCTACAATCAAGGACTTTTCAAGTGTGAAACCTTGTTTTTTAACTTTCTTCAATCTTTTTTCACGAACATACTTATCCAATTCATAGTCACGCCTTGGTATACATCGACTGCGTGCCCAAACAAATTCAAATTCTATACCAATTGGTTTGATTAATTCCACAATATCATTCACATACTTATCGTCAGCAGATGACCAAATCGCAAGTTTAAAATATGTATTCATTTCAGTCAGAAATTCTATAAAATAAGGTCGTTTGTAAACGTAATATTCTGCATACCGAAAGTCCGATTCAGTTTCGAGCTCTGTTTCAGTAGCGTGAATTAGAGTTTCGTCTAAATCAAGAATTAATAATATTTCTTTTGTTTCTTTCAAATTCTGAGTAACGTTTTTTTAAAGTTCAGTAAACATAGGGGGTTTCACGCTTTGTTCACTGTAACAAATTTATTCAATTTTCTCCGTAAAACGTTTCCAAGAAGTAATTAATTTTTTGGAAAATAGGAGGAATTGGCTACAACGTCTCGGCTATGGTGCGTTTTAATGCGCTATAACCATTGTTGGCAATAGTGTTTTTATTTTATTTTTTCAGTTAATTCAGCAACAATATTCCTCAACTCTTTTTCTTTTGTCAAGTCAAAAATCTCATTTAAATAACTTATACTTTCTAATTCCC
>JABSPM010000058.1 GCA_013215095.1 Flavobacteriaceae bacterium
GATTCAATTAAAATTTTAGTTTCGCAAGATGGAAATAAATCTTGTATATATCCTGAATTGATTGCTAAAACGAATGGTTGGAAAGAAAATTACGTTACCTAACACGGTGTAAAAATGCATTAAAACGCATTTTACACTAAACGTTAGGCAAAATTAAAAAAGACTGAATGGAAAAGATTAAAAGAGAAGACATTCAAATAATTACTCGACACAGTAATTGGTCTGAAAAGAGTATTGACAACTTTCTGAAAAAGAACATATATAGTGATAAAGAATCTTGGCAGAAATTCCTTAGACTTTTTTTTATCAGTTTAGGTGTAGGCTTTACAACTGCGGGAATTATTTTCTTCTTTGCTTACAATTGGGCTGATTTACATAAGTTTATAAAAATCGGATTAATCGAAGGCTTAATCATCATTTCGACTTTGGTAATACTATTCTCAAAAATAAGTTTAGATATAAAAAACATATTACTTACGGGCACATCAATATTAGTAGGTGTTTTATTTGCTGTTTTTGGCCAAATCTATCAAACAGGGGCAAATGCTTATGATTTTTTTCTAGGTTGGACAATGTTTATCACAATTTGGGTTTTTGTTTCAAATTATGCTCCATTATGGCTTGTCTTTATAACTTTAATAAATACAACACTCATATTATATTCGCAACAAGTTGCACAAGATTGGTCAGAGGTTTTTGTTTTTACTTTACTTTTCATTATTAATATACTATTCTTAACAATTTTCTTATATGGAAAGAAAATTAATAAAGAAATCAAGGCTCCTATTTGGTTTTCGAAATTAATAGCTTTGGCATCTGTGTCTTTCAGTACGATAGGTATTGTATTCGGTATTTTTGACAAAAACCAAAAATCATTCTTTGTTTTAATCATCATTACATCAATACTATATGGAATTGGAATTAAGTATGGCCTAAAAGTAAAAAGCGGTTTTTATCTTTCTATAATTCCTTTTAGTATCATCATTATTATTTCAGCTTTCCTTGTAAAATTATCAGATAATGCAGGTATGTTTTTCTTCATCAGCTTATTCGTTATTGGAAGTGTAACCCTTGTAATTAAAACCCTAATTGACCTTCAAAAGAAATGGATAAGTTAACTAGCAAAAAGACTCTACTAGATAGTATTCGTCTATCAGAAGGTACTAAATTTGAATGTGACGTAAATGCTATTTTCGAAGAGTACAATAATCAAGGAGAAAATAAATCCAGTTTAGCAATCAAAGTACTTTCCATTTTCGGAGGTTTTTTAGCAACTCTAGCGTTCCTTGCTTTTTTAGCAATTGCAGGGCTTTATAACTCTGAATTTGGATTGTTAATATTTGGTATAGGGTTTATAATTTCTGCTATTTGGCTTAATAAAACATATGGTAAACTTATCATAGACACATTTAGTATTTCAATATATATTATAGGTTTTGCTTTGCTTGCTTTTGGATTATCAGAAATGAAAGTTGATGAAAACATTATTGCAATATTAATAAGCCTTATAGCAATTAGTTCTTTGATTATTACACAAAATTTTATTTTGTCATTTACATCAGTACTTGCTATTAGTGGTAGTTTTATTTTTCTAATAATCTCCAACGATTCATATGATTTAATTCATTTATATGTTGCCATTAATACATTAATATTAACATACTTATTTCTAAATGAAGCAAAAATAATCTCATCAAATAAACGGTTGTCTCAACTTTATAATCCGGTTAGAATTGGTTTAGTTGTATCTTTATTATTTGGTTTAATTACAGTCGGTAAAAGACATTTAATTCCTATATCTCAAAACCTTATTTGGTTATCATCAGTTGTTATGATTTTAGTTACCCTGTATTTAGTTTACAAAATCATAAAAATAAACGAAGTAAAAGATTTTAAAAGCAAAGCGATAATTTACTCATTATCCTTTTTAATACTTGCTCCAACAATATTATCGCCTTCTATTTCAGGAGCAATTGTGATTATATTATTAAGCTTTTTAGTTAATTATAGAACGGGATTGGTAATAGGTATTATTTCAATTATTTATTTTATCTCACAATACTACTACGACCTAAATTTCACATTGTTAACTAAGTCTATAATCCTATTCGTATCAGGGGTTATGTTTTTATTGTTCTATTTATTCATTATCAAAAATTCAACTAGCAATGAGAAAATATAAGTGGATACTAATTCTGATTAATCTTATCATTTTGCTTGGTTTGTGTAATAATTCGATTCTAAAAAAGGAAGAACTACTCTCAAACGGACAAACTATTTTATTGGAGTTAGCACCTGTCGACCCTCGTTCATTAATGCAAGGAGATTATATGAGACTGAATTACGATATTTCAAATAACATTGATACTGATAGCATTTCTAAAAGAGGATTTTGTGTTGTCAAATTAAGAGAAAATGGAGTTGCAGAAAAAGTTCGAATTCAAGAAAATAGAACGCCAATAAATGACAATGAATTCCTAATTGAATATACTTCTAGGCAGTGGAGAGGAATTAACATAGGTGCAGAATCATATTTTTTCCAAGAAGGAGAAGCGGAAAAATATGAAAAAGCTAAGTATGGTGGAATAAAGGTCGACAATAACGGAAATAGTCTCTTGGTTGGATTGTATGATGAAAATAGAATGAAAATAGAATAAACTTTGCCTAACAATGGCTATAAGCAATTGGGGCGAAAGTCATAAAACCAAAGTATAAACATAAAACAAAGGTCAAAGCTAAACCGAAAATTTAAGGTGTAAAACCCCAACTGCCCATAGCCGAGACCGTTACAAGCAAGCAACAAAAAAATAATTCTACAGGAATGAATAATGAGTCTAGTATTAACACCTGAAATAATCAGCTCGTATTTTTTGTGTAAGCGAAAATCATTTCTCTTATCAAAATCTACAATGGTTGATTTCAAAA
>JABSPM010000059.1 GCA_013215095.1 Flavobacteriaceae bacterium
AGCCGTCCACAAATTTTGATGGATTATTCTTATAACCATTATGAATCGCTTTCACTACAGCTGTATTTGAAGACACTTCAAATGCCTTAGCCAAAGAAACCTTACCATAACCACCACGTTTCGAATCTCTCACAGCCATTCCGTGGTATTTCACAATTCCATTTTCGGTATCTACCACTGTAGTTGTATCTACAACTTTATCCTCCAAGGCTACAGCCAAAGCCATTAATTTAAAAGTAGAACCTGGTTCATGAGACTCACCAACAGCATAATTAAGACGCTCATAGTAATTCCCATTTTTATTTCTTCCTAAATTAGAAATTGCTTTTATCTCACCTGTTTCCGTTTCCATTACCACCACACAACCATGATCAGCCTTATACTTCTCCAATTGTTGCAACAAGGCATGATGCGCTATATCCTGAATATTAACATCAATAGTCGTATAAACATCGTAACCATCTTTTGGCTCTACTTCATTGGCATCGCTAATAGGTTTCCACTTTCCGTTTCCAATTCTTTGCTTCCTTCTTAATCCATCAACTCCACGCAAATACTTTGCGCCAAATGCCCCATCAATTCCAGCTCGTGTCACATTACCTTCTGCATCTATTCTTTCATAACCAATAGACCTTAATGCTATAACCCCCATTGGATGCTCGCGCTTTGTTGTTTGCTCAACCACCAGCCCTCCTTTAAAAGCCCCCATATTTAATAAAGGAAAAGAACGCATTCTCAAATAATCTGCATAACCAAGATTCCTAGCCAAGAGATAATACCTGTTTTTATTAGACCTTGCCTTTCTTAGCTTGCGTTGATATACACTAGAAGACTCCCCAAAAAACACCGCCAACGAATCCGCAAGTCCCTTTACATGTTTTTCGAAATTTTTACCCGATGATGTTACCGCATCTATCCTAATATCATACTTAGGTACAGAAGTTGCCAACAAACTACCGTCAGAAGAATACACATTACCACGATTAGAGGGTATTACAACATCTTTCACCACATGATCCTCAACCATAGCCCTATACTTATCACCATCATCAGACTGAAATTTCACCAATCGAAACACCACAAGCGCAGCAAAGACCAACATAGTCCCTACCACAAAATATAATCGATTCAATATGCGCTTTTCACTTACTGCCACTTCACAAATTTAATTTTGCCTTTTTACTTTTATTTTTTTTGGCGGAACATCTGATGGCAATATCCCTTTTACCAACAATTTCTTTCTTACCGAGGATTCCATCCTCAAGTGCATCAAACGTTTTCTCCCATCTATAAGCTCTGAGCGTAACTCTTTTAAATCCTCATTTAACTTTGCAATCTCATAAACCTTACGATCCGCTCTATGCGAACTCTCAATCATCACCACAGCTAAGGCAGACAAAAACAGGATAAACCTCCAATTTTTAAACGAATCATCACTTACCAAAAAGGTACCCCTTAACGCACTATAAATACCTTTCTTTATCATTACAACTTTTCAGCTATTCTCAATTTCGCACTTCGCGCTCTACTATTTATTTCGATTTCTTCTTGGGTTGGAACAATTAGCTTACCTACCCTTTTCAAAGGCACCTCTATATTTCCAAACATATCTTTTTCAGGCTCCCCCTCAAACATACCATTCCTTATAAAACGTTTTACCAAACGATCCTCTAAAGAGTGATAAGAGATAAAGCTCAAACGCCCTCCCTCAACTAACAATTCTGGAGTTTGCACCAAAAAGGTTTTCAACACCTCAATCTCTTGATTTACCTCTATTCTTATCGCCTGATAAATCTGCGCCAAAGTCTTATTCTCTCGCCTTGCTTGCAAATGTTTTTTCAAAACCTGTTTCAATTGATCCGTTGTTTTTATAGCATCCTCTTTTCTGGCCGACACAATTGTTCTTGCAAAAATTGGCGCTTGTCTCAACTCTCCATATTGCCAAAACATACGCCTCAACTGCTCCTCATCATACTCATTAATGACATGAAATGCAGAAAGCGCGTCTTGCTGATTCATTCTCATATCTAAATCTGCATCAAACCTGGTAGAAAAACCACGATTAGGCTCATCAAACTGATGTGATGACACTCCAAAATCTGCAAGAATACCATCTACCGCTTTCACACCATAAAATTTTAAAAATCGATTGACATACCTGAAATTTTCATTTATCAGCAAAAACCTATCATCTTCAATCGTATTCAAAAGCGCATCCTGATCCTGATCAAACGCAATCAACCTACCCTTAGGCCCCAAACGCCTCAAAATCTCTCTACTATGTCCGCCACCTCCAAAAGTCACATCAACATAAACGCCATCAGCTTTAATACACAAACCCTCTACGGTTTCCTTTAACAATACTGGATTATGATACACCCTCTCCTTCATCTTGTCCCATTACTTCTTCTGCTAAATCTGCAAAATCCATTGCAGCATCTTCTATAGCTTGTTCATACTTTTCTTTATCCCAAATCTCCACAATGTTAATTGCCGAAGACAACACTACATGTTTTGTTATATTTGCAAAAACGGTCAAATCCTTAGGCACCAATAAGCGCCCAGAAACATCCAACTCTACAAATTTAACACCCGCCGTAAAGCGTCTTATAAAATCATTATTCTTCTTTTTAAAACGATTAAGCTTATTCATTTTCTGCATCATCGCCTCCCATTCCTCCATAGGATATAACTCCAAACAAGGCTGAAAGACCGCTCTTTTCAGAACAAAACCCTTTTCCACAACAGCACCCAATTGCTTCTTCAAAGGCGATGGCATCATAAGCCTTCCTTTGGCATCAGCTTTACATTCGTATGTTCCTATGAGTGTTTTCAATACGTTTTGAGTATATATACTATATAAAAATCAAATTTAGTGAATTTTTAACCACTTTTTACCACAATTTACCACTTTGTTAATAAGTTCACACAAAACCCTTTATTTTTCTCTATAAAAACAAAAAAAAACACCTCTAAAAAGCTCTATATCAGAAAAATAAACCCGTATTAACTTTTTACCAACAAAATCCCTAAAAAGCTAAATTTCAAGATCTAAGAATTCTCATAACAGTCCAAATACATATTTATTTGGATATTTCATTTTATTTAAGAAGTGTACAAACACTTCAATAAATTTATGTAGATTTGCTGTTATTAGAAACGACTAACCCATACATGAGTCATACTTTAAAAAAAGAGGGGGTTTATAACTATTTGGAAGTTGGTGAAGGAACACCAATGATTATTCTTCATGGACTAATGGGAGGATTAAGTAACTTTGATGGAGTTACCGATTTTTTTAGCAAAAAAGGTTATAAAATCGTTATCCCAGAACTCCCAATATACACAATGTCTTTACTAAAAACCAATGTAAAGAGTTTTGCAAAATACCTCAAAGAATTTATCGACTTTAAAGGCTTTGATGATGTTATTTTACTAGGAAATTCCCTAGGCGGTCATATTGGATTATACCATACCAAACTCTTTAATGAAAAGGTAAAAGCCTTGGTTATTACAGGAAGTTCGGGACTTTACGAAAGCGCTATGGGAGGTGGCTACACAAAACGCAGTGACTATGAGGTTATCAAGAAAAAAGCACAAGATGTTTTTTATGACCCAGCGGTAGCGACAAAAGCTATTGTTGACGAGGTTTATGCTACAGTAAATGACAGAAACAAACTGATAAAAACGCTTGCTATTGCTAAAAGTGCTATTCGTCACAACATGGCAAAAGACCTGCCAAAAATGGAGACGCCAACCTGTATAATCTGGGGAAAAAACGACACTGTAACACCGCCAGAGGTTGCGAAAGAATTTAACGAATTACTCCCAGATTCTGATTTATTTTGGATTGACAAATGTGGTCATGCTGCAATGATGGAGCACCCAGACACATTCAATGAGATACTTAGCAGTTGGTTAGAAAAAAGAGGGCTTTAACGACAGACGTTTTTAACATCATAAAAACAACAATTGGACCTAATAATTCCGATTTAAATTAAGACGATTTCTTTTTTACACCTAACAGATTACAAAAAAGGAAATAATCACGTATCATGTGACATCATTTCTGTTTTTACAAAAATACAATGAAAATAAAATCTGCCGAATTTGTGATGAGCAACCAAGATGTTGCAAAATGTCCAAAAAACAATTTACCTGAATACGCATTTATAGGTAGAAGTAACGTTGGTAAATCGTCTTTGATTAATATGATTACCAACAGAAAAAGCCTTGCAAAAACTTCTGGAAGACCTGGGAAAACGCAATTAATCAACCATTTCATTATAAACAAAAACTGGTATTTGGTAGATTTACCTGGCTATGGCTATGCCCGTGTATCTAAAACAACAAAAAAGGTTTTTCAAAAATTTATTACTGCCTATTTTGAAAAGCGAAAACAACTTGTTTCTGCCTTTGTTTTGGTAGACATTAGACACCAACCACAACCTATTGATTTAGAGTTCATGCAATGGCTTGGAGAACATATGATTCCTTTTTCGATCATCTTTACAAAAGCCGACAAACTTAAGCCCAACGCTATAGAAAAGCATATCGAAGACTACAAAAATGTACTTCTCGAAACTTGGGAGGATATGCCAAACTACTTTATTACATCGTCTTCCAAGAAGATAGGTCAAGGGGAATTACTCGGCTATATTGAAACCATTAACCAAGACCTCCAAAATACCTAGAGCAATAGTATTTATACAATTCTCCATTTGAAATTACCTGGATGATAAAACGTTCTTTTTCAGTATGCAAAGAAACACTTATCTTTTTCTTTTACGCTGCTTCAATATAGAAAATGGTATTATACAAGTTCTTCTGTTTAATTACACATTAGAAAAATATTAGATGCCTTAAGCATCAAACATGTTATTATTTCTCTCTAGGAACAAGACACTAAAACAGACGACTCCTTCATTACAAGAGCCCTTCCTACCTACTTTACTTAGGAAGCGGCACAACACAGCTTTACTCCAAAACCTCACTTAAAGGAACTCCTGTAGCGCCATTAGGAAAACTAATCCCCAATAAAGCTGATATTGTTGGTGCAATATCGACAATATTTGTTCTTTTAATTGTACCTCCCTTATTAATACCTGCACCATAAAACACTAACGGCACATGAGTATCATAGTTTAAGCCAGAACCATGAGTAGAACCTGTTCTACTATAAGATATAAAGGCAGGGTCATGCATAATTAAAACATCTCCTGAACGCTTTTGATTAAATCCATTTTGCAATAACAATTCAATACCATCACCAAAAAATGTTGTACTCATAGTTGTTGCAGAGTAAGCCTTATACACATTGTCATAATTAATAATTTCATTAACTATCGTTTGCTGCACATCAGCCAAGTCTAATTTTAAGGTTTTTAGTTTTGTTCTATCTAAGAAAATCTGATTATTACTTACATTCTCTACCAAATCTGCTGTTCCATAAGTTGTTGTCAAGAACTTTACAAAGTCCGCTTTTGTTCTATCGTTATCTAAATACCCTGCAGGAATATTGACACTTTTCAAATAAGCAGGCACATTTACAGCCCCGTGGTCAGCGGTTAAAAACACGGTATAATTTCCAGCACCTACCGTTTTATCCAAAGCATTTAATAAGCGTTCTAAGTCTTTATCTAATCTCAAATAAGTATCCTGTATTTCTTTAGAATTTACACCAAATTGATGACCTACATAATCTGTACTACTATAACTTACCGCTAAGACATCTGTATGGTTATCCTGCCCTAACTGCTCTTGGCGCAGTGCTTCAATGGCAAAATCCGTAACCAAACTATTACCAAAAGCCGTTGATTTCAAGATATCATACCCATCATTTTCACTCTTTAAAGCTGCCAAATCATATGGAAATGTAGCAGTTTCTTTACCTTCGAAAGGCCCTTCAAAATCATTTAAGTCAGGACCACTTTCAGTATATGTATCAATATCATATAAGGTATCCCAGGTTGTCAAATATTTAGAGACGCTTTTCTTGGTATTAAATTGCTTTACCCAATCTGGTAATTCATTCATATAAAATGAACTCGTAATCCAATTGCCCTCATCCTTTCCATGAAACCAATACGCAGCATTTGCTGTGTGTCCTGCAGGTAAAATAGACCCTCTATCTTTTACAGATATACCAATTGTTTTTCCTCGCATTTGCGTAAATAATCTATTTTCATCAGCAAAAGAAGTGGTTTTCATTCTATGCGGCGACATTTTTCCTGCTTTATGAGATGTTCCAACTGGGGTCACAGTATCATCTCCTGCACAATATACGGTTTGCTTTTCAAATTTATTATACCAATAATTAGCTATAACACCATGATGCTTTGGCGTTGCTCCGGTATATACAGAAGCATGCCCAGGTCCTGTATATGTTGGTATATAATTAAAATGATTGTTTTTACAATTGAAACCTTCAGAAATCAAACGCATAAAACCACCCTTTTGATATTTATTTTCAAAACGTGTTAAATAGTCATAACGCATTTGATCCACTACAATACCCACCACTAGCTTTGGCCTCTTGGTATTTATACTTTTTATAGATGTTTCATCTGTAGTAAACGCGGTTGTACATGACGCTAATACTGCTATTAAAGCGGATGCAAAAAGAAAATGCTTCATTATAAAATTTTTAGAACTTCGCAAAAATACGGTTTTTATGATATCTTAATTTAATTTAACATTAAATAAGTCATAGTTTTTTATACTTTAGCATTACGGTTTTTTTTCTAGGAATATCTCATAGAGCGATGCTTTAGACAAGGCTATTGGAAATAACAAGTATATCGCATAACAAAACAACACAAAACCCTAAAAAATTCAAGAACGTGAAATACTTTCATAATATTGGAAAATACTTTTTGATGCTTACCGAAATGTTTCGGAAACCCACAAAATGGTCAGTAATGCGGGGCTTAATCCTAAAAGACATCGATGATTTGGTTATTGGTTCTTTGGGTATTGTTGCCTTTATTTCGTTTTTTGTTGGAGGTGTAATTACCATACAAACCGCTTTAAATATTGACAATCCTTTAATCCCAAAATACCTGGTTGGCTTTGCAACAAGACAATCAGTGCTTTTAGAATTCGCTCCTACTTTTACATCTATTATTATGGCAGGAAAGGTAGGCTCATTTATTACTTCAAGCATAGGAACGATGAGGGTTACAGAACAAATTGACGCGCTTGAGGTGATGGGAATTAACTCTATTAACTACCTTGTTTTCCCTAAAATGATAGCGCTATTATTCTATCCCTTTGCGATTGCTATAGGTATGTTTTTGGGTATTATTGGTGGCATGGCAGCTTGTGTTTTCGGTGGCTACACTACACTTAATGACTATATTATGGGAATCCAGATAGATTTTGATGGTTTTCATATGACTTATGCCTTTATTAAGACATTTGTTTTTGCATTTATATTGGCTACAATACCATCCTATTATGGATACTACATGAAAGGTGGCGCATTGGAAGTTGGTAAAGCAAGTACAACGTCTTTTGTATGGACAAGTGTTGTAATTATCTTATTGAATTATATATTAACTGATATGATGTTAGGCTAATGATAGAAGTTAACAATTTACACAAATCATTTGGAGAATCCCATGTTTTAAAAGGCATCGATGCTACTTTTGAAAAAGGAAGTACAAGTTTAGTTATTGGTCAAAGTGGTTCTGGGAAAACCGTATTTTTAAAATGTTTATTAGGACTATTCCCCTACGAGCAAGGCAGCATCGCATATGACGGCAAGATATTTTCCAATTTATCTGAAGACCAAAAAAGAGATTTAAGAGGCGATATTGGTATGGTATTTCAGGGAAGTGCCTTGTTTGACTCCATGACCATTCAAGAGAATGTAATGTTTCCGCTTCGCATGTTTACCAAAATGAGTGAAAGCGAAATGGAAGCGCGTGCCGATGTTGTATTGAAACGCGTCAATTTGCCAGATGCGCATTTTAAAATGCCCAGTGAAGCTTCTGGTGGTATGCAAAAACGTGTAGCAATTGCACGAGCTATAGTAAATAATCCGAAATATTTATTTTGTGACGAACCCAACTCTGGTTTAGACCCAAAAACAGCTATGGTCATTGACAACCTCATCCAGGAGATTACTCATGAGTATCAGATAGTAACGGTTATCAATTCTCACGATATGAATTCTGTGATGGAAATAGGCGAAAAAATCGTCTTTCTTCAATATGGTTTAAAAGAATGGGAAGGTTCAAAACGCAACATCTTTAAAACCGATAACAACGCCGTAACCGATTTTGTATATTCTTCTGAGTTATTTAAGAAAGTACGCAAGATGTATTTAGACAAAGACCAATAGTCTTGACACCTATTGTCTTCTTATTAATACACTGTCTTTTTTTAATTCTTTCTTTAACCAGATACTAAGCTCACTTTCTTTTTCAACAGCAATACTATCTGCAAGATTATTCCATTTTACAAGAGCTACAGCTATAGTATCTACTTTGATAAAGTCTTTAGACTCTAAAGCCTCTGCATAACCAAAATATGAAAGTTCATTAAATCTAATTTTTGCATCTTTTGACAAGGACGAAAAAGAGATGCCTTTTTCTTTTGTATTTAAAATCTCAATTTGATTTTGAAGTTCTACGATTTCTTTTTGAAGTCCAGAAATGACATTTTCTTTTTCATCTAACTCTCCGATAACCCTATCATAAGCTTCAGAAATCTTGTCTACACTTCTGTTTTTGTTTGCGTTTATAACAATTTGAAAGTCCTTTAAATTTTCGTAATTTTTTTTCCCATTTACAATAAAAGCTCTGGTAGCATCATCAATTTCACCGTTAAAGAATAAGTTTATTTTTTTGGCATCGAGTTCTAGCTTACCACGCTGCAGCCAGAGTTCGTGATTCATCTCAATTTCATTCAAAACAAAACTACTATAATCGTTTTTTATTTGCGATGTTTGGTAGACTTGAATAAAGGTATAAATTGGATAGATCATCACAACAATTGCGATTAAAGATGCAATTCTAGCAATACGTTTACGCTTAGCTGAGTTTGCATATTTGAGCATAGGGAAACGTAGTAATTTTAGCACGATAAAAGTTGCTATAGCAATAAATATCGTATTTATCGTAAACAAGTTCATTGCACCTCCAAAATAGCTCCAATTACCATTTGCTAAACCATAACCTGCCGTACACAAAGGCGGCATTAATGCGGTGGCAATAGCAACTCCAAAAATCACGGATGCCACAGTTCCTTTTTTGGTTCTCGCAATGATTAAAGCTAAACCGCCAAAGAAAGCAATTAAAACATCTCTAATATCTGGCTGAACACGTCCCAACAGCTCCGAAGTCTCTTGATTTCCGGAAGGAAAAAATTTAAAGAATAAAAAGGCTGTTAACAAACTTAGAACAATCATCACAAGTAGATTTATCAATGATTTTCTAAGTGTATCAATATCATTAATAGCAAGAGACATTCCTATTCCCAAAATGGGTCCCATTAATGGCGAAATTAACATGGCACCAATAACCACTGCCGTAGAATTCGCATTTAACCCTACAGAAGCCACCATGATAGAACAAATTAAAATCCAAGCGGTCGCGCCCTTAAAGGCGATATCTCCTTTTATGGCATCAATTGTAGCATTTCTATCTGTATCCTCTCTAAAATCGAGTAATTCTAAAAGGAAACTATTAATACTTTTCCACAGACCTTGTGCATCTTGTTTTACTGCTGCTTTAGACTGTGCTACTGCTTCTTCTTTATTTTTTTCTTCCTCAGAAAAATTAAATTTGTTCTCGTTTTGTTCTTCCATATTTAAACATAATTCTTACCAAAGGTATCTCTTACCTCTTGACGTAGTGTTTTGATATCTTGTTCTTTTTCTTTCGGAAAGATAAGCAAAACTTCGTCTTTATCTACAATAATATAATCGCTTAATCCCTCTACAACTACAATTTTATCCGTTTTAGTTCTAATCATATTACCAGAACCATCTTTCACTAATGTTCTTGCATTAATTATGGCATCTTCGTTTTTGCCTCCATCAATCTTATCATACAAACTGCCCCAGGTTCCTAAGTCATTCCAATCGAAGGTTGCTGGCAGCACAAAAACATTATCACTCTTCTCCATTATAGCATAATCAATTGAGATATTTTCAGATTTACCGTAGTTATCCCTCACAAAGTCATCCTCAAATTCTGTATTATATACTTCTGCACCTTGTTCGAACAATTGATACAATGCCTCTTGTTTATTTTGAAACGCCTTTATAACAGAAGTCACACTCCACATGAAAATTCCTGCATTCCAAAGAAAATTTCCTTGGGCTAAAAATGATTTGGCAGTCTCATAATCTGGCTTTTCTCTAAACTGATTTACACTTTTTATAGCATTAAGATCTGCTTTGTCATATTCAATGTAACCATAACCTGTATTTGGATATGTAGGTTGGATTCCTAAGGTCATTAAGGCGTCGTTAGCTGCACAAAAGTCAAACGCTTGATATACGTTTTTCACAAAAGCATCTTCATTTTCAATCCAATGGTCACTTGGTGCGACAATCATTATGGCATCTGGATTTTCCTTCTGTATTTTTAGAGCGGCATATAAAATACAAGGCGCTGTATTTCGCATTGCTGGTTCTAATACGACTTGTCTTTCAGTAAGGTTAGGTAGTTGCTCAAACACCTCTTCATTATACATTTCATTGGTAAGAATAAAAATATTTTCTTCTGGAATACACTTGCTTAATCTGGCAAAAGTTTTTTGAATTAATGTTTCTCCTGTCCCCAACATATCATGGAATTGCTTTGGGAACTGCTCTGTACTTATAGGCCAAAATCTTGACCCCACACCTCCTGCCATTAAAATGGCATAATAATTTTTGTTCATCGTATGTGCTATATTGTTCTAAAAATATGAGAATTTGTTAGTTATTATCCTTTTATAAGAGCTCTACTTCTGCATTGGGATTAAACAAATATACTTTACCTGTTTTAAGCTCAACGCACTCTATCCGCTTTACTCTAGTATTTCCTTTTTTAAATACACGTCCGTTATATATTTTAAATAAGGTTCCTCTTGGTATTTCAAAAATAAGGTTTTTACCATTAGGTGCGTCAAATTGTTTTAAAGCTAAGGCAAGTTTAACATCTGTATCACTGCTTGCTTTAGGATTTTTGAAGTGCTTTGCTAATAATGGCAATAATTGCTGCGGAAATATTAATGGATTCAAAAACGGCAACATCAAACGCTGAAAGGTATATTTCCACTCCCTCCCATGAGGTTTTACAAGAGGTCCAAATTGTTGATAGGTTTCAAAATGCGCAATTTCATGAATCAGCGTAATTAAAAATCGATAACAATTTAAATTGTTATTTACAGTGATTTGATGTGTTCCGTTTGACAACCGCTTATAATCCCCATGGCGTGTTTTGCGCTCGTTTTTAATCTTTAGAGACAGCTTATCGTGAGCTAACAATTCTAACATCTGAGACACAGCTTGCACTGGGATATATTCTTGTAGCGTGTTTTGCATAAGCGCAAAAATAGTATTTAATCTAGAATAACGAATACCTACGTTTATCAAAGCGCAATTTATTAAGGAAATTTATAGTTCTTTTACCTTGTTCACAACACATTAAAAGCCTGAAAATATAGGAATAACGTATGTTTGAATACACACTGCTTTAGTACATAGACTGCTCTAAACCACCTTTACTTCACTTTGGGTCGTTACGCCCTCGTGTTCGGAACTTAAGCCCCATAGGGTATTCTTTAAAAAAGAACTATATTTACCATTTAGGACACGCACAACACCTAAACTGCATTAAAACCCAGCTTAGTCAAAACATTATAGTCCATTAAAGAAAATCGTGAATAAATTTAAAATTGTAATTGTATTAATATTGATTAGTTCTTTAAAATTAGACAGCCAAGAACTAAAAGGAACTTGGTTATTTAATAATCAAGAGGCATTTATATCGGAAAATGACGGAAAAATCACAAGCGATATTTTTGATTTTTTTAGTGGATATACTATTTCAAATGACACACTAAAGATCAAACATATTTATCCTAAATCGGAATGTTCAACTTTAGATGAAAATGGAAAAAGTGTTGTTATTCCTTGCTCTGACAATTCAATACCTGACTCTCAATACGAAATAATTAAATTGACTTCTGACAGTCTATTTCTTAGTCCAATTAATCACTCGGCTATTGCTATCTTTGCTAGATTAAAGAACAGGTATCACGAGCAATCAAAAAAGATTACTTCCAATACTAATTATAACCCAGAATATTTCAAGACCATCAAATTGTATAATTCTAAAACTCTTTTTGAGGAGATAAGTTGGTCAAAAATTAGAATATCGAGTAAAAGCAATGACTGGTTTCAAGAACATTATGAATATCTTGAAATAAATAGTGAGGGAACTTTTAAAGCATTTAAGAAAGTAAAACCATTTGAAGAAGGTAAACCGCGAAAAGAATATATTTCCAAAGAAACTTTTTACGCAGATAAATTGTCTGAAAATCAACTCAATGAATTGAACTCGGATTTGAGCGAAAGTGGTTTTTTTCATTTTAATATTGACAGTAAAGGATGGTCATCACACGGTTCTTTAATTAAGATTCAGATATCTGATGACAACAAAACTAAAACACATATTGGATATGGTTATAAATTTCCAAAATTTGCCTTGCCTTTAATAAGAAATCTAATGTCAATTATTAACGAAAAGGACACAAACCAAACTAAAACAAAATTCGATATTCCAATTGACTTCGAAAAAAATAACTCGGAATAACGCACCAAACAAGAGCCGTTACCCACAATCCCTCATAGAACTCAAAAATTTCCAAGTACTTTGGGAAATGTCAAGAGCAGTATGGAAACTAAAAATAGTAATAAAAAACTTGACGTTAGTCAGAATTTAACAAAATCGAAATATGGGGTGGAAATCATCACTAATTATAATTGAAAATAAAGAGGATTTTACTGATGAAAGTGAAATCCTTAAAGCGTTAGGTAAATCAGAATATGAATTCGATGAAGAATTGACTCTTGACGAATGTATTTACACAAATGACAAATCCATAAATATTGGATACTATAACGGAAATATAATTATCAGTGATGATTACCAGCTTACAACAAATAGCCTTGAAATAGCAGATAAACTTAAAATGACAGAAGAAGAGAATAGGCTTGTTGAATTATTTCCAACATCTGAAATTGTGACTGTTGCTTGTCATAGTGCTGTAAATTATCACGGATATTCTGTAATAGAAAATGGAATTAAAAAAAGACTTAAAATCATATCTTCAGACGAACCAAGGATTGAGTTTGGAGAGAGAATAAAGGAAGAAAACGAAATTTATGACAAGTCTTATTCAAAGGGAAATCAAAACTTCTGGAAAGATAATGATGATCCTGAAAAATATTTCATTGAAGACCAATTAATGGAGGACTTTACTTTTGGAATTGCAAAAAGAAGATTAGGAGTTTTACTTGACCATCCAGAAGGGGATGAAATAATGGAACAGGTTACATTCAGAAAGTATAAAAATCCAACTCAAACATCAGAAGTTGAGGAATCTATAAAATCGAACAACAAAGCTAAATGGATTAAATACGGAATAATAATTTTAATTTTAATCGTTTGGCAAATATTGAAACGAACTGCCTTTAAAAATTAAAAGAAACTACACCCAATAACTCCTGTTCGGATTGCCGAAGCTCAAAATCTGAACATCCTATTGACTAAAACCCACGTCCTGCTTGCGCTTGGTATGAATTTAACTTATGGGTATAACGATAGATTTGTTTTTTGGTATTCGAGTCCATAGGGAGTCTCGTAGATGGTCCACACCTAAAAGGAGTAATAAATGCTCTTACAAATAGCTTCTCTAATGCAATGGCTGAAAGACTAAACGGCAAAATACAAGAAATAAAAACAGTAGGCAGAGGCTATAGAACTTTTAAGAACTTTAGAAGCGCTATTCTCTTTTTTCATGGAGG
>JABSPM010000006.1 GCA_013215095.1 Flavobacteriaceae bacterium
TGTTTTGATTCCCTAGAAAAGGTCAAAGATTGGCTACATGAATTTGTGAAAAACATGGATGAAAATCTAATTAAATCAATAACTAGCAATTATCATTATATAAACGCTTTTATGCGAAATAATTAAATTCAAATCGTATAATACAGTGAATACCTTTTAAATGAAACTGAACGACTTATAGATACAAACCTTCCTTATCAAAACTATTTCTAAGAGCCCTTTAGGCACAATTGCCAAAGACTTCCAACGTTTAATCACGTGTTCAAACATCTCCAAAGCATATCGCCAACGACAATTTTACACACCTAAGAAGGCGGGTAATAAGACCTTTTTTCCATTTCTATTTTAGTAAAAAATCATCTTTTTATTTTACAAAGCTTTCAAATAGAAAATGGTATAAGCGTCAAAAATGTAAACATGAAGAATATTTCTGTTTATCCCAAAAGACCATGTATATAATAGCTCGTATTGTTTAGCTCATTTATACAATAAATATTCGTAGAAACATAAACGTAAATCATCCTGTTCTTAAATCTACGACTGGTTCTTATTTTTGCATTGGTCGCATTAAACCTTCTTGTGCTACAGAGGCCACAAGGATGCCTTTTCTAGTGTAAATATTACCTCTTGCAAAACCTCTAGCATTTGAAGCACTCGGAGAATCTAAGATGTACAACATCCAATCATCAAAATCAAAATCTCGGAAATACCACATAGAATGATCCAAACTCGCGGTAACTGTATTCCCCCAATGCGCCTTACTACCATGTCTATTTAAAGCCACACTTAGTACATTATAATCTGAAATGTAAGTAAGTAGTTGTTGTTTGGTCTTCAAATCTAAACCATTAGTTTTACCCTTGAGTTTAAACCAAACATGGGTACAAGGCTTCATGTCTTCGGGCTCAAAAGGATTTGGAATCTCTACAGGCTTAAATATTACTGGTCTTGGAATCTCTAAAAAAGCTTTAGTCTTCCTTGGTAAAAACGCACCAAATTGTTGTAAAACATCGTCCCAACTCAATACGTCTTCGGGCTGTTTAATATGTTTAACTGCATCCATTTGGTGATTGTAACCCACTTCTGGTTTTTGAAAAGAGGCCGCCAAAATAAACAAAACTTTAGTGTTCTGATATGCCGTAACTCGTCGGGTAGAAAAACTCCCACCATCTCTAACAACAGCAACATCATAAGTAATGGGATCATTCAAATCTCCAGCCTCTAAGAAATAGGAATGCATAGAATGCAAAATCCTTTGATGCATCATAGTTCTATAAGCTGCATTTAGTGCTTGTGCTAAAACTTGCCCCCCAAAAACATTAGGGCTTCCCATGGTTTTACTTATGCCGCTAAATGTATGACTATTTAATTCTTTAAGATGTAAAACCTCTAAAAGGTCAGTTGTATTTTTCATAACTATAAAGGATTTATTTGGCGTCTGTAACAGAATGTCTAATATACTTTTCTACGACTACAGCGGTAATAATCACCGTATAAAACTGACCAATAAGCCCAACCAAAACAGCCGCTTTTTGAGCTATTGGTGTTACAGGAGAAATTTCGCCATAACCTATAGTTAGCATAGTAATATAACTATAATACAACAAAGCATCTAACTTTTCTACAAGTGCATTGTTTTCAATCCTTAACCCACTGAAAGAATTTGGCTCGTATAATTCTATGGCACTAAACATAAAAAAGCCAATAAAGCCTAGTGATAGATAACCACTCATTAATCCAATAATAACTTTTCTACTCACTTGTTTGGCATTCCATACTTGTTTAATAATGCTTACAGAAACAGTGACATAAAACAAAAAATAAACCCCAAAACGAAAGGCTATATTATCCTCAAAATCATTACGCTGCAAAGCATCAAAACCATATATAAACAATGATGATACAAAGAAAATAAGATACATCCAAAACAGCACCTTTTGCTTTGCGATTAACAAAATTCCAACAGCAATATTAATTAGAAAAAGAATTGGCATCATTTTTTCTTCAAAAAGTGCTATAGGAAATATCAACGACCCAAATACTATAGACAATTGGCTTATCAAGAAAAAGGTAAATCGGTTTTTATATAGTTTAGATTGCATCTTGAATCCTCTAAAAATGATTGTTAAATTTATAATTTTAAGCACTCCTTTTAAAATAAAATGCGTTCTGGCTAAGGTACAACTACTAAAGCAATAACGGCTTCAAATAGTAAGAAAAACCACAAAAAGGAATGGCAATACTTTCGAATATGTCCTCTTAAATATATGAAAAATATAAAAACAAATTTAACTACTAACAACTTAAACACTTTAAATTAAACAATTGAACTTCACGTTGGTCAAAGTTTTACACAAGTGAAAAATAACATATTACTATATTGACTTTAATCTTTTCATTTTTATGAAGGATAAACGTTTAAGTAATATTATAAGATTCTAAAAATTTAGAACTTTTCACAAGCCATTTCAACAGTTATTTCACTTTTTTTTATAGTTTTAGGTTTAATTCTCTTCAAAAATAAAATATTGGATTTTTTAAGGCTTATACTTAAAATGCTACAAACTGCGATAATTGGGTTTAGTTCTCTAATGCCTAAAAATAAATGCTCAACTTTTGACTTAACCAAAGGTCTTTGCACGTTTGCTTCATCTGATTTTTTCTTCAAAAACCCCAGACGTAAACTCTCAAATATGCAAGCACTAGACTATTAAATATAATTTAAAAAATGAATATTCTTCAAAAAAAATTCAATTCAACTAATGAACTCTGGAAATTTATAACACTACATAAAAAATGGTAGCTTAAATACAGTCCTAATCAAATTATAAATATTCAAGATTATATTGAAGAACTGGTATTGTTTTCGTTTGCCATCAATTAATTTTATATAGGTATTCCACTTTACCTTCCCTCATGAGTTACAGCACCATGTAAATACAGATGTAAATTTAAGTTTTACCTCCAAGTATAACGAACGACACTAACATCACATCTCTAAACATGACAACAAAACACCCTTTTAATCAAAGTATTTATCGCTTTATTTTATCACTATGATATGTTCTAAGCATGTTTAATTTTGGTGAAATCACAACACTACAATAACCTTGTGTTTGATTATTTTTATAATAGTTTTGATGGTATTCTTCAGCCTCATAAAATTTTTCTAAAGGTCTTATTTCTGTTACAATTGTATCCTTATAATAGGACGTAACATCCTCTAAAACGTTTGTTGCTATTTCCTTTTGTCTTTCATTATGGTGAAAAATAACCGAACGATATTGGGTTCCTCGGTCTGCGCCTTGTCTATTTAGGGTCGTTGGGTCATGAGTAGTCATAAAAATGACAAGAATTTCTTGATATGAAATTAGACTTGGATTAAAAGTAATTTGAACAACTTCAGCATGTCCTGTTAAGCCAGAGCATATTTCTCTATATGTAGGATGTCCTAGAGCATCACCTCCAGAATACCCAGAAACGACCTTATCTACACCAATAATTTCTTGAAAAACCGCTTCAGTACACCAGAAACACCCCCCTCCAACGGTTGCTAGTTCCATTTTTTCAATCATCTTTTTTTTCTTTTTTTAATCGCATAGATTCTGAATTGATACAATAGCGTAAACCACTTGGAGCTGGACCATCTGGAAACACATGCCCCAAATGTGCATCACAAGTATTACACATTACCTCTACTCTTATCATACCATAAGATATGTCACGTTCATATTGTATTGCATTTTTCGTTATGGGTTGTGTAAAACTAGGCCAACCTGTTCCTGAACTAAATTTGATTGTAGCATCAAACAATGGCGCATCGCAACATACACAATTATATTTTCCAGAATCATAAGCCGTACATAAATCACCACTATGTGCAGGTTCGGTTCCTTTTAATCGGGTAATCCTAAATTGCTCAGGAGTAAGTTGAAGTTTCCATTCAGATTCTGTTTTTTCAATGCGCTGTTGTGGCTTTGGATTGCCATTAACAGTGAAACGCATTATATCTTTCCAAGTAAGCATTTATTTGTCCTTTTTTATATAATGTGCTAAGTTAAGCATATACAAAAAAACGCAACTAAGAAATATGTGATGATTTTAGCATAAAAAAAGCTCTCAATAGTTTGAGAGCTTTTGTGCGGCTGAAGGGAGTCGAACCCCCACGCCTCGCGGCACTAGATCCTAAGTCTAGCGTGTCTACCAATTCCACCACAGCCGCAGAATTGTGCGTGCAAATATAAGCAATAGTTTGAATATTCAAATCTATCTGTGATAAAATTCTATTCTTTTTGTATTTTTATACTTTTCAAAAAACATTATACATGAATAATATCAGATCTTACCTCGAAGAAAACAAGCAACGTTTTCTAGATGAGTTAATAGAATTACTTAAAATTCCGTCTATTAGTGCTGATTCTGCTTATAAGAACGACGTTATTAAAACAGCAGAATTCGTAGCTAATAGCCTATCTAAAGCTGGATGTGATGTCGTAGAAATTTGCAAAACCGAAGGGCATCCCATTGTATATGGCGAAAAAATTATTGATCCGCATTTACCTACAGTTTTAGTTTACGGGCATTATGATGTACAACCACCAGATCCACTAGAATTATGGGATTCCCCACCATTTGAGCCTATAATAAAAGTCACAGAAACACATCCAGAAGGGGCTATTTTTGCTCGTGGCGCTTGTGATGACAAAGGTCAATTTTATATGCACGTCAAGGCTTTAGAATATATGACTACTAAAAATGAATTGCCTTGTAATGTCAAATTTATGATTGAAGGCGAAGAGGAAATTGGAAGTAATAGTCTTGCTGGTTTTGTAAAGAACAACCAAGACAAATTAGCTAATGATGTGATTTTAATTTCAGATACAGGAATGATTGCAAAAGACATTCCTTCAATTACAACTGGACTAAGAGGGTTAAGTTATGTTGAAGTTGAAGTTACTGGCCCCAATAGAGATTTACATTCTGGACTTTATGGCGGAGCTGTTGCCAATCCTATTAATGTTTTAACCAAAATGATTGCATCGCTTCACGATAAGAATAATCATATTACTATTCCAGGTTTCTATAAACACGTCGAAGAATTATCTAAAGCAGAACGTGATGAAATGGCAAAAGCACCTTTCTCTTTAGACGACTATAAAAATGCCTTAGACATTGATGCTGTTTACGGAGAAGAAGGTTACACCACCAATGAACGTAATTCTATTAGACCGACTTTAGATGTTAACGGTATTTGGGGTGGTTACACTGGAGAAGGAGCAAAAACGGTTATTGCAAGTAAAGCCTATGCCAAAATTTCAATGCGTTTGGTTCCAAATCAAGATTGGGAAGACATTACGCAATTATTCAAAACACATTTTGAAAATATTGCGCCAAAAGGTGTAAAAGTTAAGGTTACACCTCATCATGGCGGACAAGGATATGTGACTCCTATTGATAATATCGGATATAAAGCTGCGGCAAAAGCCTATGAAGCTACTTTTGGGAAAACACCAATCCCACAGCGCAGCGGCGGCAGTATTCCAATTGTATCTCTTTTTGAAAAAGAACTAAAAAGCAAAACCATTTTAATGGGATTCGGACTAAATAGTGATGCTATACATTCACCAAATGAGCATTATGGAATATTTAATTATTATAAAGGCATAGAAACAATTCCTTTATTTTTCGAATACTTTACAGAATTATCTAAATAATACACAAAAAAAAACCGTTCCTTATGAGCGGTTTTTTTATTTCTAATAATCATTTAAACACAATGTAAAACCTTCACAAATTTATACCATCTCTGCTCCTTAATCACTCAATTAAAATTCGCTTTTTTGCATTAGATAAAAAAATCATTATTTTTCTAATGTATAATTTAACAGAAGAACTGATATTACACTTCCAAACATTACACACACTAGATTACACAACTTCTATAAATCTGCATGGTACTCTAGAACATTTACAACCTATTTAAATCATCTCAAAACTCAAATAATATTGGAATTTCTCTTTCACCTTGAAAAGCTAGACTAAATACAAACAAATACGTTCTAATAGTCCAATACATCTACCTACTGCCTAGACACTAAATGATATAACACAGAAAAAATCACCAAATAAGTTTGTGTTTTTATTTTTTTACTCTACATTTGTAGAGTTAATTCTAAAAATGTAGAGCAATGAAATTATCACAGACTGAAGAACAGTTGATGCAACATCTTTGGAATCTAGAAAAAGCTTTTATGAAAGATTTACGCGAAGCCTATTCAGAGCCAAAACCTGCAACAACAACGATTGCTACACTACTTAAACGCATGACAGATAAAGGTTTCATTAACTATAAACTTTACGGAAAATCAAGAGAATACTATCCCCTTGTAAAAAAGAAAGATTATTTCGCTAAGCACGTTAATAGCCTCATAAAAAACTTTTTTAATGATAGCGCATCTCAGTTTGCCTCCTTTTTCACCCAAGCAACTAATCTTAGCAAGGAGGACTTAGAAGATTTAAAAAAACTTATAGACACCGAAATTGACAAGAAATAAAGTATGGGTATTTATATTCTAAAATCCGTTTTATGTTTTGCTATTTTATTAGCATTCTACAAGGTAGCTTTAGAACCTATGAGTATTCATAAGTTCAAACGATTCTATCTGCTTGCTATTTTTCCATGTGCACTTATCATTCCATGGCTTACATTTACAACTTATGTACAACTCAATTCAGATTACGAAACGTTAGCTTCAAATGATGCTGCTATATACCTTATCGATACAATCCCTGAAGAGTCCAATGGTTCAAACGACCTTACCATAATTCTATGTAGTATATATATCCTTGGCGCTGTAATTTTCCTTTTCAAATTTTGTCTTAACCTTTACAAGATTATATCCAAAATAAAAACACATCTTAACATAAAAACAGGTCCATTTTTCAATGTACTCATCCATAAACTGAGTGTTCCACACACCTTCTTTTATTACATCTTTCTAAACAAAGAAGCCTTTGAACATGATCAAATACCAAAAGCAGTGTTACTTCATGAAGAAACACATGCTAGGCAACTACACAGTATTGACATTCTATTGATAGAACTATTTCAGATTATCTTCTGGTTTAATCCTCTGATTTATTTTTATAAAAAATCAACAAAACTCAATCACGAATTCTTAGCAGATACTGCGGTTTTAGCGGAAGGCATCTCAAGACCAGAATATCAAAAAACAATATTAGCATTCGCATCAAATACATATTTTCCTTTGGCAAATGCCATCAATTATTCATCAATCAAAACACGTTTTATAGTTATGAAAACACAATCATCAAAACACTCCATTTGGCTTAAAATCACATTACTATTTCCTTTACTTGCGATTATGCTTTTAAGTTTTAGCAACAAAAAAGAAGCTGTAAACACCTTTAAATCCAGCCATAATCGAGAAATCCATTTTAATGATACCGCTAGAAACATTAATATTGAAATTCTCAAAGATGGCGCATACCTTATTGACGATGTAACTAGAGTGGAACGTACAAATTTCAGAAGCGTAATCACAACTATGCATCAAGACATAGCTGCTGAAATGAGAAATAAAATTTTGAATATACACGTTGTTTCAAAATATAAAATTTCACATTCAGATATTTGGTTTATCTATAATGCACTATTGGATTATGGTTTCTATAGAATGGTT
The DNA here is from genome assembly GCA_013215095.1 of Flavobacteriaceae bacterium. Taxonomy (GTDB): domain Bacteria; phylum Bacteroidota; class Bacteroidia; order Flavobacteriales; family Flavobacteriaceae; genus DT-34. The sequence goes on from JABSPM010000006.1 coordinate 7,704, forward strand.
ACAGAAAACCAGGAAATAATTAAAGTAAAAGGTAACACTCCCATTAAAGAAAAGCAATTCTATAGCACTCAAGCAAATGCTATTTCAACATACAACAATATGGATAAAAATAATATGATTGTGTTATCAAAAGATGTTGTTCATTTAAAGTATTTATATCATCTGATGTCTTACAAGCAGCGTCAAAATGCGGAGCCATTTCCTTATTTTCCAGAACCACCACCAATACCAAATACATCAAATACTATTAATTTTCCTCCACCTCCACCTCCTATTCCTGAAAATGCTTCGCCATTAGAAAAAGAAAAATATAACGTAGTTATTGCCGAATATGATACATGGTACAAAAAACATGTGCATAGTGCAGCAAATACAATTACCGGAGAGGATATAAAAGGTGTTATTAATGATGAAATACATCAAAACCCAGCTCCACCCCTGCCTCCAAAATCACAATTAGATTTTGTAATTGCCATGACAAAAAAGAACGGTATTTTCTATTTTGATGGTAAACACATCTCATCCGATGAAGCCATTAAAGCCTTAAAAAATGATCAAAACTTAAATATTGCAACGCAAACACAACACTCTAATACTCCAAAAATTTACATCTCCACACAACCCATTACAGAAAATAAAAAAGGAGAACTAGTAACAAAACCCAAACCCATTGATGAGGTTAAATCAGACCTAAATGAAGATGACCAAGGCCATGTATCTATAAATGGTAGGAATTATTTCTATACCATTCGAAATAAAGAAATCAAGTACTTTGATCGTTGGGGACAACGGGTTGATGAAACAGGAAAACTCATTGAATCAACTACGGCTCATAAACATTCAAAGCATCCTAAAACAAAAGACTAAACCCAGCCAAAAATAGCGTATTCGTCAGCTTATTTTGAGGCTTCAAACTATTGAAACATGACAATTAGACCTGCAACACTAGACGACCTACCCGCAATAATGGACATCATCCAATACGCACAACGTTATTTAGCGCACCTAAATATTGACCAGTGGCAAGATGGTTATCCCAATGAAGCTGCAATATTGAATGATATTTCAAATCAAGAAAGTTTCGTAGTATTAGCCAAGAATAATCACATAATAGCCACTTTTATGCTTAGCACAGCAGAAGAACCTAGTTACACAACTATTGATGGGCAATGGCTTACAGATAAACACAGCAGATATGGCGTTATACATCGCATTGCAGTTGCGGAAAATGCTACGAATAAAGGTGTTGCGAAACGTATCATTAGTCATTGCGAACAGAAATTAAAAGAACAAAACATTATCGCGATGCGCATTGATACCCATTGCGATAATCTGGGCATGCAGCATATACTCAGATTTCTTGGCTATACCTATTGTGGTAGTATTACATTAGCAAATAACGAATATCGTTTAGCTTTCGAAAAACAACTCATCTAACAACCTAATATGACGAAACATAGCTCATCTAATCACTTAATATACATTAATATAGTGTTGATTCAATCAAAGATAGAGCATGTATTCTATTTAGTCTTAATAAAAACAATGTTAAAACAACAAAGACACCTTGCTTTATTCATATTTAATCCTATTTTTGTTTAAAAAAGACTCTAAGCACCTATATAAAAGATTATTACACCACAGACTCTTAGTTGTTTTTATTAACTTAAACACTTAATTTGTTATGAAAATTATTACCCTTCTTATTACACTAATCGGAACATCTGCTTTCGCACAAACAGAAGCTTTTTCTTTACCAGAAAATGCCACACCTATAACGACTGCCGCTTATACTCCGCTTTCACCTTGTACAATGTCTGAAACAGATGACACCGTAGATACCGGATTTGGACACACAGATACCTATGAAGTCGCTGATAATTTTGTGGTAGCAGATGGGGAATCGTTTTCCGTTGAAAAAATTACAGTACGGATTCTTGTAAATGCAATAACAAGTATTCCAGATGTTACTGTAAGATTCTACGAAATGGCTGACCCAGATTTTCCATCACAAACAATTCTATCAGAACAAGTTGTTACCCCATCGAGCCAAAACGTTTTAGGAACAGCCAGCGGTTTAAATATACTTGAACTTGAGCTCGACATTACACCAACAACGTTGGATGGTGTTAATGGTAGTGAAACTACATATTGGGTTAGTATTTATACCCCTAATTCATCTTCAAATGTAAATTATATTGAGACCATACTAGACGGTGAAACGTCAGATACCACTTTAGCTAAATTTAGAAATGGTAATGATCAAAATGATGATTGGGAAAGTAGCTATTTAGTAACAGATATCATGTATAATATGGATCCTGCTTTAAGGATAATCATAGAAGGGGAATGTACGGCTTTAAGCATAGAAGATCGTACGCTGCAATACTTTTCTATTTACCCGAATCCAATAGATGCGTTTTTTACGCTTAACCCAAAACAAGGAGTTACAATTAAAGATGTTGTTTTATATGATATGCATGGGAAAGCTACCAAAGTTTCAAGTGTTGATAACAAAACATTTGATGTTTCTTTCCTTTCATCTGGTATATATCTTTTAAGCGTTACAACAGATCACAATACTACAGTTACAAAAAAAATAGTAAAACACTAAACTCAAAATAAGATTCACAATTACCCATTTTTTTAACACTAAATTTTGGGTAATTGTTTTTTCCATTCTTAAGTTCTGAAAACGGCACTAGCTGCAATTACTAACAGCCTTTTAACATAGACACATTCGCATAAGCCGCTATAATAAGGTAAAGATTAAGATAACCACGAACATTTTTAACTGCAACTTTTCATCTTATACCTCACACAAAAAACTATTGCTTTAAAACTCATCCTTAGTGATTTATTTCATCTCGACACTATTTATATTTTTGGTTTACGAACACGTTTTTATTTCTTAACACGATTGTTATTTTGCTTTACAAAACTTGCCCAACCCGAATAGCTTTTCCCAACCTCTACACGACCTTGATTATAAAAATGGCAGACAGCAGCAGCAAGACCATCTGTAGCATCTAGGTTTTTTGGTAGTGTTTTCAGTTTCAACAAACTTTGAAGCATTTTGGCAACTTGTTCTTTGCTAGCGTTTCCATTTCCTGTAATCGCCATTTTTATCTTCTTTGGCGAATATTCTGTTATTGGAACTTCTCTACTCAAACCTGCTGCCATGGCAACACCCTGAGCACGTCCAAGCTTCAGCATACTTTGAACATTCTTGCCAAAGAAAGGCGCCTCAATGGCTATCTCATCGGGATGATACGTATCGATAAGTTCTACAGTACGTTCAAAAATGAGTTTTAACTTGAGATAATGATCGTTATATTTTTGTAGATGCAATTCATTTAATTGCACAAACTCCATCTGTTTGCCCACAGCTCTTATTAATCCAAATCCCATAATCGTTGTTCCTGGATCAATTCCTAAAATAATTTTTTCGTTTGCCATTATTTACAATACATACAACCACTTAAAGATACCGAAATACCAACACCAACCGTTAGTATATTCCCATTAAATGAGAACCCATCCATTTCAGGATTATATTTGTCAGCGCCGCTAAGCCCCATAATATAGGAGACATCGCCATAGACTGATAATGCACTAGAAATACCGTAATGCAGTTCCAAACCCGCGAGAATATTAAGGAAAGTGTACTTGTTCTCTCTAAACTGCCCTAAGGGATTTGAAAATGTTAATCCAGGTCCAGCATGTGCTACAGCTCTTAAACGTTCTGGTAGAACCCCTACAAATTTGGAAAAGTCATAAACACCCTGAGCATTGACACGCGAATAATTTACTTTAAACTCTGGACTATGACTAGCACTTGAAGCCCTGTTATATCCAAAATCCAATTTTGCGCCAAAATTTCTTTTAAACATGTACTGTAATCCTAAGTTGATGGACGGAAAATTGCTCCCTTTAAACTCGTACCCTTGATTTTGATCACTGTCCATAAAATGATTAATTCCTAATCCAATTTGCATCTTCCATGTGCTTGTACTATTTTGAGCATATGTAGAAAAAGTCATTATACTTATAGCAACTAGAACAAATTTTAACGCAAAATATAAAAATTTCGAGGTCATATTAGTTTATTAGCTTTATTTTGTATTTGTAAAACTCTTTTTTGATGTTTGGGGCACTTTCACACAAAACTAAACAATTATTTTTTCTACTTATCAAAACAAGTATCGTTATCTGTGCAATTTATTTTATTTATTTAAAATTAACGCGCAACAAGCATCTGAAATTTGAAACCTTTACACAGGTTTTACTAGACCATAACGTTTTTTCACTTCAAAACATTGTGGTTTTGCTAGGATTAACAGCCGTAAACTGGTATTTTGAGATTTTAAAATGGCAACATCTCGTTGCTGCAATAAAATCCATTTCCTTTAAAGAGGCTGGTAAACAAACTTTAGCCGCTTTAACGGCATCATTAATAACCCCAAATCGTGTTGGAGAATATGGTTTTAAGGCATTTTACTTTAGGAAAACGCTGGCTAAAAAAGTGATGCTTTTAACCCTACTAGGAAATATAGCGCAGATGAGCATTACTATTCTTTTTGGTGTTATTGGATTATATTTTCTTGTGTTAAATCATAATATTGCCATACGCTACACACAAATACTACAAGCTTTAATCCTTGGTATAAGCACTGCTATACTTATCATTTTACTGCTTAAAAATATAAAAATATTTCAGCTAGAATCCATTCTACATTTCATTACAGAAATTCCAAAAAAGATACCTCTAAAAATCATGAGCTTTTCGCTTATAAGATATCTCGTGTTTTCATTTCAATTCTATATTTTACTCATTATGTTTGATGTTGATGTGAGTTATTTAAACGCATTAATTATCATTAGTTCTATGTATCTTTTAGCTTCAATTATTCCTTCCATTGCTATTTTTGATGTCTTTGTAAAAGGCAGTATCGCTTTATTTTTGTTCGGACTTATAGGTGTAAATACCATTACCGTTTTAAGTTGCGTTACATTAATGTGGATTTTAAATTTCGTACTTCCAAGTATTCTTGGAGGCGTTTATGTTTTGGAGTTCAATACAGCATCACTATTTGATACTAACACCAAAACCTAATGTCTGTCGCTATTGTTCTCATAGGGTTTTGTTACGCCGCGCTTATCTTGCGATTTACAAGAGCTTTTGATGCGCTTTCAGTATTTAGATTTACGCAAAAACCCCCTAAACAAAAATTTTCCATTATTATCCCATTTAGAAATGAAGCGCATAATTTACCGTCCTTACTGCATAGTATTTCAACATTAGATTATCCAAAACATCAGTTTGAAGTCGTCTTAGTAGATGACCAATCGCATGACAATTCTAGAGCGGTTATTGAGAATTTCGCAAAAAATCATCAAGACTTGAATCTTCATATTCTTAATAATAAGCGCTTTAGCAATTCTCCAAAAAAAGACGCTATTTCTTTGGCTATTAAGCATATAAAATACAATTGGATTATAACCACGGATGCCGATTGTCTTTTACCTGAACTTTGGCTGCAAACTTACGACAACTTTATTGCCCTGCAAGATGTAGAAATGATTGTTGCCCCAGTAACTTATAGTGCCAATGGCACTTGGTTTGAACAATTTCAGCTCATAGATTTTTTGAGTTTGCAAAGTGCCACAATAGCAGGATTTGGCTTACAAAAACCTTTTTTATGCAACGGTGCCAATTTATGCTATAAAGCATCACTCTTTGAAGCACTTTCAGGTTTTGAAGGTAACAACCAGATAGCTAGTGGTGATGATATTTTTTTAATGGAAAAAGTACTACAAGTTTATCCCGACAAGCTTCAATATCTAAAATCTCTTGACGCCACTGTTCATACACAAACACAAGATTCTTTACAAGCGTTAATTCAGCAGCGGGTGCGTTGGGCAGCTAAATCTAAGCATTATACGAACGAATTTGCTAAATGGGTGGGACTACTAATTCTCTTAATGAATGCGACTTTATTATTAAATTTTTCTTTGGCGATTAGCAATCATTTGTCATGGATATATGTCATACTTCCTTTAGGTATGAAAATGCTTATAGATTATAGGTTTATAACTAAATCTGTGCATTTTTTTAATCAAACCATTTGCTTAAAACATTATTTTACAAGCAGCTTATTGTATCCTGTATTTTCAGTATATGTTGTTTTTCATTCTATTGTATTTTCCTATAAATGGAAAGGACGCTCATTTAAAAAATGAATTCGTATAAAAGTTTGCTGATTTTTCTTTATTTTTAATCATTATTTGTAATCCTTTTTAAAACAATGAAAAAACTATTGATTTTAACCATATTGTGTTCAGTTTTCGCAATGCATGCTCAAGACACATATACCATTAATGGTAGTACTTACGAATTACAAACGGAAGTTTCTGGTACGCTTACTCTACTATGGAATCACATCGATAATGACTATCGTTATTTTATAAAAACAGATAATGACATTCATGAATTGAAAAATTCTAAAGACGCAGACGGTAATTACAAAATGGAATATAAGTCGATTTTAAAATCAATCACAGAAAATAATGCCGATGCTGTTCAATTTACGCTTGATAGTTTAAAACGTTTCATTTCAAACTATAATACCGCTACAGACAACACTGAAGAAACACCCATCGAAAAACAACCGATCTATTTTCGACTATTAGGATTTGGCGGCATTACAAATCATCCTTTTGTAGATAATCCTGAAAATACTATATTTCCACAATTTGGTATTGAAGCTGAAGTCTTTAGTGTAACTAATATGCCTTGTCATGCGTTGTATCTTGGGTTGTCACACGCATTAAAGCAGAGTGACTTTGACTATTCTAATACGCAAATATACATCGGTTATCGTTTTCGATTTATCAATTCTAAATCTTTTAATCTTTATGCGAATGCTACGGTTTCTACATTTAACTTTACAAAAACTTCAACGACTTATACTCTTGAAGATGACACTCTAGTTACAGAAGACATTTCTGAAAACACTTTCAATGCACCTTTATCTTTTGGAATTGGTGGAGATATAAAGCTTACAGAAAACAGTTATATAACAATAATGTACAACGAGCTTGTAGCTATATTTAAAGATAATACAGGTAATTTTCCAACGCATATTGTTTTAGGCTACAAGTTTAAACTCTAAAATTGTTGGCGCTTGTAATCTCGCCTTTTGACAACACTAACTTTATATTAGAGCCTATTTTATTATGCAAATAGAGTTAGTTCCTACTAAGAAAGTTTTAGTAGATATCCCGTATAAATTTATTCTACTTTAATAATTAAGGGTAGCTTAAACGCGGTAGTTACATATTGTCCGCGTTTAATCGCAGGATAAATTTTAGGCAAACTATCTAAACTGCGTTTGATATAAGCCTTAATATCTGGAATTTCAGATGTTACATGTTCTGCATTATGAATATCAGAAATACTTAATTTGCCTTGATTAGAAATCTCAAAATCTAGATATAAAGTATCGTTCAAAGCTTCTGCGACAATAATGCGATACGTTAAAATTCTATTAGAGATTAACGCTGCCAAAGTAGTTTCAAAACACAGTTTTTTTGTCCCTCTACTTTCCGCTTTGTTACAACTTTCAAAAGTTGGATATTCATCTACATCATTCCAAGTCATTGCATTCAGTTCTTTGGTCAATAAGACCTCCGCATTCACTTTCTTTTTATCAAAAGAATTGCAAGATAACATTAATAATATGATGCAAAAAAAACCAATGTACTTCATTACAGCTTGATAAGATATACCGAAAGTACGATTTTTTTGAGTTTTATTCGCGTTTTAAAAAGTTTTCCTCTTTTAATTCGCTAATCCGCTTATCTACCATTACAATAAATTTACTTTTCGGGAATTTTTTCTTGTAATTTTCATACAACTTCAATCTTATCTCAATATCTTTATAATAACGATCTTTTGTTAATACCACATAAAAATGTGCGTCTTCATTTTCTGGATTTTCTAGTGTTGCTATAGTATACGCTTCGATAGCGTCTTTATGTTTGCCTTGCAAATTATAAACATATCCCAGCTTCATATATTCATTATCTAAGGCCCTATCTGAAAGTGCCAGGGAGGCCAAAATAAATTTTTCGGCATTTTGATAATCATCAACACGTTCATAAAGCACTCCAAGTCGATAAAGGTTAGTCACATCTGTTGGCTCAATTTTCAAAGCAAGTTGACACTGTTCAATGGCATTTTGAAATTCAGACATTCTAGTATAGCAAAAACTCAATTTTTCATGAATATATAGTGAAGATTCGTTACGAGCAATAAGTTTTTCAAACCATTTTGCTGCATTTGGATAGTCTTTTTTCAAAAAGTAATTCTGAGCTTTTAGGCTTATTAAGGCCTTATTATAAGCATATGACTCTAATCCCTTATCTACATAATAATCAACTTGATAATAATTGCGTTTTTTTAAGTAGATTTTAGCCATTTTAAAAATTGCTTTTTGATGTGTTGAATCTAATTGATACGCCGAATAAAATCGATTTTCCGCTGCAGAATCTTTTAAGAATTCTAAAACTAATCCTGCTTGATAATGGTAATTTGGGTTTTTATAGTCGATATCAATAAGCTGATGCCAGACTTCTGAAGCGCGCTCGTACTGCTTTAATTTAGACAATAATTTGGCATAGTCTAACATTAGTAATTCCTCATTTGGCAATAGCTTTAGCTGCTGCTCAAAGTATTCTAAAGCCTTATCATAATTAGCCAGAGCTATATATGCCTTAGCCACTTTTGCGTTGGTTTTTTTTGAATTTTCATGGCTTATATAAGCCTCAATAGCTTTGGTATAGTAACCTCTTGCAAAAAGACTATCTCCTTTGACTAAAGCCGAAGATTGTGCTTCGGCTTTTATACCCAATATTACAATTATGACTAAAAGACACCTAGACATAACACTCTTATTATTGTTTTCGATTTTTTTAATTCTATTTATAGTGAATCACCTTTACTTATCAAAAAACCTAGATTCTTAATAATTTGAGACATTCAACAGAATAGGCAATGAATAACCTACCGCTACAACCTTTCCTTTATATTGAGCAGGCATCATTTTTGGCAACATGGATATTACACGTTTGGCTTCCGCTTCCAAATCTGGATGTCTTGCTCTAACCTTAATCCCTGTAACCTTACCTTCTTTATTAATCTTAAAAATCACATAAATACGCTGATTTCCTTTTAACCCTAACTGCTTAGCTAATTTCGTATTAAAATTGTCGCCTATAAATGCATTTAATTTTGAAGAAAAACATGCTCTCTGTTCCTCTTTAGGCACTCCTTTACAGCCTTCATATAAAGGTACTTGATCAACTAGCGCAAAAGGCACCTCACCAAACTGGACTTTAATCACGTGTAATGCCTTACGCAATCTACTGTCTGGAATCTTTTCAGCTAAGACATCTAATTCATATTTTGTTAGCTTATATTCTATATCGCCACTTTTTATAACTAACCATTTAGAATAGTTACTCACAGAAATATCTTCAGCCTTTTCAATAATATCATTGCGTTCTTCATCCGACAATTTTTTGAGATCTTTGACATGTACAACCATTACTGTATCCTCTTTATGATTCGTTAGAATATCAAGTCGTTTTTGATTGTCTTTTGCACTAACAGATTCATAATGCTTTTGCTATTCTTTCATAGGCTTGTAGCTTTTTTTACCTTCAGAATTCTGCATACCGTTTATGAATTCGAGATACAATTCTTGATAACTCGGAGATTTTGGTGACTCTTGTGCTATCATGCCATTATATGCCACGATTAGAAAAAGCAACGGCAAAAGCACTAAGTACTTTGTTAAATTTAATTTATTAGATTTTGATTTTTGTAACATAACGATTCGTTTTTTGATTAATGATTTTTGAGAAAATGTATTGATAAAAGACACCTGTTTTGTGTCGAATATTTGGGTTAATAAATTTTGATAATAGTTTGCTTTATTTTGAGTTTTCAATGTTTCTTTATCTGCGATGTACTCGCGCAAAACTCTTAGCTTCGACTGGTAAATATAAATGAGAGGATTATACCAGAATAAGACACGTAGAATCTCAAAAAACAAAAGGTCTAAAGAATGCTTTTGTCGGACATGCACAAGTTCATGCCTTAAAACAATATCTTTTTCTTCTAGATTTTCTCCAATAAAGACGTAATTAAAGAATGAAAACGCAGCCGTACTATTCTTTAGATGCACTAAGAAAATATTGGAATGTTTGAGCAGCTTGTTACTTCTAATAATTTTGTAGATATCAGTGATTTTTTTAACAAAAGCACTAGTGACACTAACATTCCAAGCCCTAACACATACTCCCATTGCCATTGAAAGGATGAAGAACCTTCGACGTTTGGAAGCGCCGCCATTAACAAGGGTTCTTCTGGAATCAGTTTTCCTAAAACGAGAGTTGGCAATCGAAAAATATTCTCTTGTGGTACAACTTTACTAAATGCAGGTATTTTTATAAATGGTAGTACAAAAGACATTATTGCCGTTATCAGAAGATATGCTCTATTCCAATTAAAGAACGTCTCCTTTCTGAGAAAAAACTCATAAACTATAAAAAAAAGCAACTGAAAAAAGGTGATTTGTAAAATATACTGCATCATAAGGCATTACTTTTCGTTTTCAATATCTCTTAGAACCGACTCTAAGTCATTTAAACTAATGTCATTCTTCTTCATAAAGAACGACACCATACTTTTAAAAGAACCATGAAAATAATTATCTACTAATTTAGTTATAGATTGATTACTGTAATCTTGCTTCTTAACAACTGGAAAATACAGATGACCCTTTCCTAGTTTTTCATAATCTACAAATCCTTTAGATTCTAAAATTCTAACAATGGTAGACACAGTATTATATGCTGGTTTTGGACTTGGCAACTCTTTTATAATTGCTTTGACATTCGCTTTTTCTAGCTGCCAAAGAATTTGCATAATATCTTCTTCTGCTTTGGTGAGTTGCTTCATAATCGATTTTTTCATCTAATTATTTGTTTATATATTGAACTAAGAATTTAGTTCAATCACAAATATAACTAAAAAATTAGTTTAAACTAATTTTTTAGTTATATTTGTAACACAATTTATATTTCATCGTCATATATATAAAAACTGACGCTTAGATATGGATCTTATTTTATTACTTGTTTCGGCAATCTTAATTGTTTTAGGTGTTATTGGTAGTTTCTTACCTATTTTACCTGGACCGCTAACCAGTTGGATTGGCTTTCTTCTCTTTCATTTGAGGTCTGATATTGCAATGAATTGGACCTTTTTAAGCATTACCTTATTCTTTGCGCTACTCATTTGGCTATTAGATTACATCATCCCTATTCTTGGTACGAAAAGATTTGGTGGTAGTAAAGCGGGTATGATAGGTACTACTATTGGACTTATTATCGGCTTAATATTTCCTATTCCATTTGGCATTATTCTGGGGCCATTTCTTGGTGCATTAATTGGAGAATTAGTATATAACGCCGACACACAAACCGCTATAAAAGCCGCTTTTGGTTCGCTTTTAGGCTTTATAACCTCTACTTTTTTAAAGTTTGTGGTCGCTATGATCTACTTAGGACTGTTTATTGGAAAACTATTTGAATTTAGCAAAAACATATTCTAAAACAATAAACCTTATAACTTAGAAAAATTATAAGGCTTATTACGTTTCAATTCTTTTAAAAAAGAAATGAGAGGGATTAACTAATTATACTGTTGATACGGCTAATATATGCATTATAAAAGGAATGACTCTAAGGTAAAACCGTAAACTTACTGCGGTAAAACCGTAAAAAACAACAAAAAAGACACATAAGATAACAGCTTAACTTTTAAAAAAAACTAATTATTTTTCAATTTTAGAGAAACCCCTTACTTCTAGCTTCATTTAAGAGCGATTCATCCTTGCCATCTTCAATATTAAAAAGTAGTTTTAAATGTTTTTTGCGCTTTTCAATACCACTTAAAGATAATCCAATATAATCTTTCAAATTCTTTGTTTTGACCCCTTGAGAAAGCAGATGTAATATTTTTCTATTAATATCATCTAAATATATATCTGAAGTTAAACTGGTGTTTAAAAACTTATTAACGGTACTACTATAATAAGGTGGTCTTGATAAGATACGTTGAAATGCCTCCGCCAATTCGCTAGAGGTCAAATCACTCTTTATCAATAAGCCTTCTGGGTTGAGTTCTTTAATAATATTATGCACCCTAAAAGACTCGTTAAACATGGTAAGCATAACCACTTTAGCCTCTGGCAAGTATGTTCTTGCAATTTTAGCTAAATCTTCTCCCGATGTAATTAAACCATCTTTAGATGCAGGCAAACTAATATCAAAAAAACACACATTATAAGGCTCACAATTGGAAGATTTCTTTATCAATTGATTTGCCATATCACAATCATGAGCAATATCAATACGCAATTCTTGATGGTCTTTTTTGGTTGCTAATAAGGTGTTTTGATACCCCTCAATAATCATTGGATGGTCATCAACCATCAATATTTTTATTTCTTGTGTCATAATTATAAATTAGGAATACTAATATTTATTCTTGTGCCCTTAGATATTTCTGATACAATCTCTGCACTTCCTTCAATGGCTTTTACCCTAGAATTAATATTTTTTAAACCAATTCCTTTTCTAACTCTATTAACATTAAAGCCTTTTCCGTCATCTTCAATCGACATTAAAATTACATTTTTTTTCCTAGAAAATACAATTTTCACATGTGAAGCTTCTGCATGTTTATAGATATTTTGAAGCATCTCTTGCAGCATTCTGTAAATATGAATTTTAGTTTTATTTGCTAGAGCATCCCAATCAATAAATTTATTTCCTTCAAAATCAAAGGTCAAACCATAAATTTTAGTCTGATTTTCTATAAGTGAACTCACTATATCCATAAAACCTAAATCGGCAATATAATCCGCGTTCAAGTCATGAGAAATCCTCCTAATTTCGGTTTCTATATTTTGTAATTCATTAATGTAAGTACTTCTAATTTTTGCGGCTTCTGCTGTATTAACTAAATTGAGACTATCCAAGCTCAATCGAGTTCCAAACAATTTACCTAAAATGCCATCATGCAGTTCTTCAGAAATACGTTTTTTCTCTTTCGCCCGTCCTTCTTCAACTTTATTTTGTTGCCCCAACATCAAATTATAAATCTCTTCATTCGCCTTTTGCTGCTGAAATATAAACTGTAATTCTTTGTTTTTCATTCGCTGATACACTACAATATAGATTAGAAAGAATAGCAAGACTAAACTTACCGATGAAATTAGAAATATCAAGCGTTCTTTGGAAATCTGTTCATTTTCAGCTTTAAGTTTATCGGTTTCATACTCTATCTTTGCAAATCTATTTCTACTCAACCGTTCGCGGTGAAGCAAACTGTCATTAAGTTGTATATATGCATATAAATATGATTTTCCAAGCGCACCTTCTTCAATTTTAGACAGCAACTTTAAGGCTTGCAGTACATGACTATGTGATTTTTTTATTTTCCCTATTTCTAAAGCTCTTTTGGCAAATATTTTAGCCGAATCATTTTGCTTCAAAGAGTGATAAAATTCTGATATATAAATACTTAAACCCATAATCTGAGTTTTATAATTATTTACCTCTCCAAACTTAAATGCCTCTAGAAAATCTCGTTTTATCCCTTTAACATCTACGTTACCTTTTAAATAATTGGCATGTGCAATATTTCCTTTTAACATAACATAAAAATCTGGGCTAATTGTCTTAATATCAGATTTATAAAGTATTTTCCTATATAAAGCTAAAGCTTCATCATATCGTTCCATTTTCTCTAAAGCATTCGCTATGTTATTTGTCGCCAAATTATGATGATAATAGAAATCCTTATTTTTTGGGGTAACATCAATAGACTTTTGGTAATAAAGTATTGCTTCTTCGTAATTTTTTTGACGCTGTGCAACAACACCCAAAATATTGTATAAAGAAAACATCGTATCGATGTTATAAGGATTGTTTGGCAATTTTTCAACAATCTTTAAAGCCTTTATCGCATTTCGTTCGCTACCTATAAAATCTTTTTCAGTTTCCTGAATGTCCGCCATGTTTAGAAGCATGCTTCCTTGCTCTAACAATTGATGTCTCGCTTCAAAAACCTTTAAAGCTTTATAATAATGATAATATGCGCTGTCTGTTTTTAAAATTTCGCCATAATAATCACCCAAACTCCAATGTACACCACCTATAGAAGCAGAATCTTTAGCAGCCTCAATTAGTTTTAAATTTTTTTTATTAATAGCACCATATTCATGAATTTTATCAAAATCCATATAAATATTGGACAGATCTTTATTACTACGTATAGCAACAGAATCAATACCCAAGCGTTCGGATAACAAACAAGCCTGCTTCGCCTTTGCTACTTTGTCCTTATACTCTTTTAACGTTTTGGCGTCTTTTCTTAAGGATTGTATAAATTGTATTTTGTCTAACTCCTCCTGTGTTTGTGAAAAAACATTAACAGAAATAGAAATAAGTACAATTAAAAAAATAGATCTATAGGTATCCAACATTTTCTTCCGTGGAACTCAAAGCTGAATTTTCATATAAAATACAACTTCGTTATTAAATTATAAATACTGTTACAAGTATAAGGCTTTATAACTTAAATTCCTTTATTAGCTTTGCGTTAATTTCAATCTAAATCTTTAATTAGAATCTAGATATTACCCCTAATACCGCTTTCGTAAAGCATAGTATTTACAACAGATGACAAATTTGTGAGAAAATTAATAACTTCATAAATCTTAAAACCTATAGTAACTTGCCTTTACAGCATCCTAAATATCTCTTAAGCATTCATTATAAAAAATAATTAGACAAACCTTGAAGATTTCAAGTATTCTACTGAAGCCATTAGATACTAAATTCCTATTGTATAAACAACATGATAACATAGACAAAAAAAAACCCACTAACATAATGTTGTGGGCTTATAAAAACTAAAAAATTTATCTATTGATGACCATTTTTTTTCGTTTTCTTTCCCAACTCAGCAACCATTATAGTTTCCTTTTTTAATTCTTGATAGTAGCCCCTATCTATATCAGTTGCTTGATTTTCTGGCACTTTCTTCATGCCTATTGCAGAAATAGTGATTATAAATATAGTAAAAAGTAGTAGAGAGATTTTTAAAGATTTCATAATTATATGGGTATTTAATTTTTTTGGTTGATTGGTCTTAACGAACCCCATTAGCCTTTAAAGACAGCCTGCAAGAGTCTCCATAAAACGCCCGAATGACGTTATTTTAATTACAAATGCTTGAAATATTATCTATAATTGTTTTATAAAAATTTTAACGCGTTTATTCATTAACGCGAATTTACAAACAAATATTTATTTGAAGCAAATTTTTTAGATGAAATTTTAAAAAAAAAGGATTAAAAAACTTAAAAACACCTAAAAAACCCACTTAAAAGGAATATTTATACATCTTATCGTAAAAGCAGAAAAAAATGAAAAACGTCAAAAAAAAAAGCAAGCAACCCAAAAAAAGCGTTATATTTACAAATACATAGCGACAACGTAATGATTAGTATTTCACAAGCACAAAGCATCATATCTCAAACAGTAAGCTCTACATATAAAATAAAAGCAATGCATCTGCATGACGCGCTCAATTATATTTTAGCCGAAGATGTTATTTCAAAAATCAACATGCCTCCTTTTAGACAGTCTGCAATGGATGGCTATGCACTGCATCTTCACAACAACACCATCTATTCTATAATTAATGAAATTAAAGCTGGCGACAACGCAAATCCAAACCTAAAGAAAGGCGAAGCTACTCGGATTTTCACTGGAGCAGCTGTACCAGATTCTGCGAATGCTATTATTATTCAAGAAAATGCTTCTATTGACAATGACACCTTGACTTGCCATAAAACCACACCTCTTAATGCCAATATTAGACCTCTCGGAGAGCAAATCACCAGAGGAGAAATTGCATTAAAAAAAGGCAGCAAACTTACGCCTGCAGCTATTGGGTATTTGACCTCATTAGGCGTAACCACAGTTAAGGTGTATAACAAACCCAAAATAGCCGTAGTAATTACAGGAAATGAATTGGTAAGCCCAGGAACGCCATTAGCTCATGGACAAATCTATGAAAGCAATGCGCTTATGCTTAAATCTAGCCTGCAAAGTCTTAACTATAATAATATTTCAATTCACAAAGTAAAAGACGATTATAATATAACTAAACAAACGTTAGACACAGTTATATCGACACATGATTTTGTACTTATCTCTGGAGGGATTTCAGTCGGAGACTACGACTTCGTTGGCAAAGCACTTTCAGACCTAAATGTACACGAACACTTTTATAAAATTAAACAGAAACCTGGAAAACCCATGTTCTTTGGACAGAGACAAAATACTTATATTTTTGCCCTACCTGGAAATCCAGCCTCTGCTATGAGTTGCTTTTATATATATGTATATCCTGCTTTGGAAAGTTTTATTGGACACGCTAACCCTCAACTTTTGAAAGTAAGAGCTTCAACTACTTCTGATTTTTACAAAAAAGGAAATCGACCTCAATTTATGAAAGCCATATATCACAACAATGAAGTTCAAGTACTCTCGGGTCAAGCCTCTTCAATGCTACATACGTTTGCCCTAGCTAATGCTTTAGTACTTATACCTGAAGACAGAAATGCTATTAAAAAAAACGATCTGTTAGAGACATACATACTACCCTCAGTCAATCTCTAAATTTAAGCCCTATGGAATACAAAATAAAAAGTCGTCTTTGGATTGAAACCAACAATCAAGTCTTACTTGGTGAAGGAAGAATACAGTTATTAAAGGCTATTGCTGATACTCGTTCTTTATCGAAAGCTGCAAAACGTCTTAATATGTCCTATAAGAAAGCATGGAATTTAATCGACTCCATTAACACTAACGCTAAAACACCTGTGGTTTCAAAATCGATTGGTGGTAAAGGCGGCGGTGGCACCATCATCACAGCACACGGTAAACATCTTATAGAAATCTTTGACAACATCAATAAACGCTGTTGGGAATTTTTAGATAAAGAGCTAGAACAAGCAAATCTTTAACTATGCTATCAACTATATCCATTTGGTTTATCCTTATACTTCCATTGGTTGCATTTTTATATGCTAGTGTTGGCCATGGCGGTGCTAGTGGATATCTCGCTTTAATGGTTCTATTTTCATTTTCACCAACACTTATGAAACCAACCGCCCTCTTACTAAACCTATGTGTTGCAGGTATCGCTTTCTACCATTATTATAAGGCTGGACATTTTGACAAAAGACTATTTTTATCCTTTGCAGCAACCTCAATACCATCTGCTTTTGTAGGCGGTATGATTACAATTGACGCTTCTATTTATAAAAAAATACTAGGAATACTTTTAGTTTTTGCGATTTTAAAAATGTTAAATATAATCGGAAAACAAGGCAACAAAATTAAAAAAGTACGCCTTTGGCAAGGTTTAATTGTAGGTGGATTTATTGGCTTCTTTTCTGGATTGATTGGTATTGGTGGCGGCATCATCTTAACACCAATTATTTTACTATTACATTGGGGAAATATGAAATCAGCTGCAGCAGTTTCTGCCCTTTTTATTTGGGTAAACTCCATGGCAGGCATATTGGGTCAAATAAGCAGTGGTGTTGAGCTGAAAACGGAATCATTTATGCTTGCCACAATTGCATTTTTAGGTGGGTTTTTAGGGAGTTATTATGGGAGTAAAAAATTCAAGAATAAGGTTTTATCCCAATTATTAGTAGTGATACTTATCACAGCTTCAATAAAATTATTACTAGTATAATATGGAAAAACAACAAGACATCACAGGAATTATTCTTTCTGGAGGAAAAAGCTCTAGGATGGGTACCGACAAAGCCTTCTTAAAAATAGGTAACAGTACATTTATAGAAAGGATTGCTGCTGCTTTAAACCCATTTGTTAAGGACATCATGATTGTAAGTGACCATAAAACACATGATGCCTTTGGCATAAAACGTATTAAAGACCTATATAAAGACGCCGGACCTTTATCTGGAATATTAAGTGGATTAAATCATTCTAAAACCGAAAACAACATTGTACTTAGTTGCGATATTCCTTTCATATCAGGAACTCTTATTAGACAGCTCATAACAAATCACAAAGACGATGCTCTCATAAATCAGATTGCTTGCAACGGCAAAACTATGCCTTTAGTTGCCATGTACAAAAAACAATGTGCTTTACAAATTAAAAAGCAATTAGCGCATAACGAAAGACGCGTTAGAGTTTTAGTAAGCGAGTTAAAACCGCACACTATTTCTATAAATTCAAAATACAACTTGATGATTGAAAACATAAACACACCAAAACACTACAAAAGATTAAAACATGAATTTGAAAGTTAAATATTTTGGCTTGATTGCTGAAATCACAAATTGTTCTGAAGAAACAATTCCTTTCTCGAAGCACACTGTTGCAGAGTTTTTAGATTTGATTTTCAGCAAATACCCCGCTTTAAAAAACAAAGATTTTAAAGTCGCTCAAAACATGCAATTGGTAAACATCGAAACAAAAATATCATCAGCAGAAATCGCACTATTACCTCCTTTTTCGGGAGGATAACACTCCCAGGAAAGCAGTCTTCCCTATTTAAAAGATACGCAATGCATAGATATAACAGACATATTATATTATCAGATGTTGGTCTAGAAGGTCAGAACCAAATTTCCAATGCCAAAGTTTTAATCGTTGGTGCTGGTGGCTTGGGGTGTCCTGTACTGCAATATCTAGCCGCTGCAGGAATTGGCACTTTAGGAATTATCGATTTTGATAGTGTAGAAATATCCAATTTACAGCGCCAAATACTCTTTGGAATTTCATCTATTGGTCAAAACAAAGCCTTAGCTGCAAAGGCCAGATTAGAAGACCTAAATCCTACAATACATATCACTGCCTATCCAGAAGCCTTAACACAAAACAATGCCTTACTCCTATTTAAAGATTATGATATTATTATTGATGGCTCTGACAATGTAGCAACCAGATATCTGATTAATGACGCAGCATTGCTAACTAAAAAACCCATAATTTATGGCGCTATTTATAAGTTTGAAGGTCAAGTCGCTGTTTTTAACTATAAAGACTCTGCAAATTATCGGTGCCTTTTTCCCAACCCTCCCGATAACATGATTTCAAATTGCTCAGATGTTGGAGTATTAGGGGTGTTACCAGGAATAATAGGTACGTTTCAAGCTAATGAAACTTTGAAAATCATTCTAAACCTCGGAGACACTCTCAATGGAAAATTACTCAGCTATAACGCAAAAAACAATCAAACCTATACCGTTTCAATCCCAAAATCTGATTATAGCATTACCGAAGCAGCATTTCATGCAAATAGATATTTAGTGCCAAACTGCGATAAACCAATTAAACAAATCGATTTTGAAGCAGCTGTTCAATTAAACTCTGTTCAATTCATAGATGTTAGGGAGACTCAAGAAACACCAAAATTAGATTTAGAGCATTGCATTAACATTCCACTACATCAATTATTCGAAAGCCATGATGAAATTGACAAAACTGCAAATAAAGTTTTTATATGTCAATCTGGTAATAGAAGTCAACGCGCTATTGCATTTTTAGAAAAATTAGGGTATAAAAACTGTTACAACCTAGCAGGTGGCATGCAATCAGTCATAAAAAACAAAACATATAATGAAAGCAGATAAAAAAATAAAAAACGTGTTTAGACAAGGGGCAATATCTTCAGAATTTATTGCCAACTCAATCGCAAAACATCAAGTGAAAACCAATATTGGAGCACACAATATTTTCTTAGGTCAAGTACGTGCAGATACTATTAAAGATCAAACAGTTGCTGCTATTGAATATAGCGCTTATGAAGATATGGCCAACGCAAAATTTCATGAGATCAGAGAAGCAACTTTTGAGAAGTTCAACTTAACATGTATGCATATTTATCACAGCTTAGGAACAGTGAAATCTGGTGAAATATGCTTGTTTGTTTTTGTGTCATCAACGAGACGAAAGGAAGTATTTAAAGCCTTAGAATATGTTGTAGAAGAAATCAAAGCACATGTTCCTATTTTTGGGAAAGAGATTTTTGAAGACGAAACACACCAATGGAAAATCAACTCTTAAGATGATACATCACTTCTCTATAATATAAGCTATTAGTCAACTGCAACGCTTGCATAAATAAACGCAGCAAAACTAAAAAATTCAACAACAAAATGGTCGACATCACATATAAAAACAATACACTTAGAATAGCAACCGCTCAAGCCATCGTAAAAGTAAGCAAACCCGAGACTATTGAAGCTATTAAAAAGGATACTGTTCCCAAAGGAAATGTATTGGCTATGAGCAAAGCTGCGGGGTTATTAGGGGTCAAAAAAACACCAGAACTTTTACCAGACTGCCACCCGATACCCATTGAATACACTAGCATTGATTATAATATTACTGACCTAGAAATCACGGTAACTTGTACTATAAAAACCATTTACAAAACTGGTGTTGAAGTAGAAGCAATGCATGGCGCAAGCATTGTAGCGCTTAATATGTATGACATGCTAAAACCGATTGATAAAGGCGTAGAAATTCATCACATCAAGCTCTCACAAAAAAAGGGTGGTAAATCTGACTTTAAACACAAGTTTAAAAACAACATAAAAGCCGCTGTGATTGTATGTTCAGATACAATTTCGGCAGGACAAAAAGAAGACAGAGCAGGAAAAGCAATCATTAAAATATTAGAAGAAAGTAATGTTGAAATTTCTGATTATATTATTATTCCCGATGAAAAAGAGGTCATTCAGAATAAAACAAAAGACTATGTGTCTCAAGATTTAGATTTGGTAATATTTACTGGTGGTACTGGCTTATCAAAACGCGATGTTACCCCTGAAGCTCTAGAAGCTCTAATAGAACGAAAAATCCCAGGCATAGAAGAAGCTATTAGAAATTATGGTCAAAACAGGACACCTTATGCTATGTTATCGAGAAGTGTTGCTGGCACCATTGCAAAAACCTTAGTATTGGCCGTACCTGGTTCTACAAATGGCGCTAAAGAATCCATGCAAGCAATTTTCCCCTCAGTCTTACATGTTTTTGGAATTCTAAAAGGCGCAAGACATGATTAAAACGATAATTGTTTTCAATGTGTCATCCAAAAACAATCACTTCATATAGTCGCTATACCATAAAATGAGCAATACAAACCACATGTTAACTGATAGTTTTGGAAGAAGCCACACCTATTTACGCATCTCTTTAACGGAGTTATGTAACTTGCGTTGTACCTATTGCATGCCAGCAGAAGGCATTCAACTATCACCCAAATCTCACATTATGAGTGCTGATGAAGTCTTTACTATTGCTAAAACTTTTGTGGACCTTGGTGTCACAAAAATCAGATTAACTGGTGGAGAACCTTTTGTACGAAAAGATGTTGATCTCATTCTCAAAAAACTAGCCACACTCCCTGTAGAAATTGCAATAACCTCAAACGCCGTAACTATAAATCGTTTTATCGAGTTACTAAAAACATGTAAAATCAAAAACCTTAATATCAGTCTAGATTCTTTAATCGAAGAAAAATTTAAATTAATAACTAGACGTAACGATTTTAATAAAGTAATGACAAACATTCACCTTTTAATTACCGAAGGATTTAATGTTAAAATAAATGTCGTTCTTATTAAGAATTTTAACGACAACGAAATTATAGACTTTATAAATTTCACTAAAGATCTACCTATAAACATACGTTTTATTGAATTCATGCCTTTTGATGGCAATCGCTGGAATAGGGCAAAAATGGTAGCACTTGATGACATTTTAAAACAGGCAGAAAACAACTTCGATACTTCAGAAATTATACGTTTAAAGGACACTCCAAATGACACTTCAAAGAACTACAAAATTAAAGACTACAAAGGAAGCTTTGCCATTATAAGCTCGGTGACCAATCCGTTTTGCGATTCCTGTAATCGTTTACGACTAACCGCAAATGGACGTATCAAAAACTGTTTATTTTCTGCTTCAGAATCTGACCTATTAACGGCATTACGAGTAGGTAAAGACATAACACCAATTATTAAAAAAGCTGTTCTAGCTAAATATAAAATACGTGGTGGCATGGACACTCAAGACAAGTTAGAATCTCCAGATTTACACACCAATAACAGAAGCATGATTGCCATTGGAGGCTAGATTACGTTAATAATACCATCTCTATTACTAAATTACTCAATGTAAATGCGCTTTTTTGAGTTAGATAAAAATCATCATTTATAACCCCTAAAGCATTTAACTACTCAAACAATAATAGTTGGTTGGTGTCTTTGCAAAGGATGCTTATGTCTTTTTTAAATATATAAACTAATACAACAATTAACATTAAAAAAACATGTATTATGGCAAAACCTTGCTTTGCAACATAGACAGTACTCTAAGTAATCGCCTTTAAGAAATATTAGTTTTAAATGTAATTTTATTAATTTTTTTTCTTTCGTTTTTTATTTGTTTTTTTCACATTTGACTTATCTAGAATTAGATTTTGAATTTTAAAAGTCTTCAAAACCAAAAGAAACAACAACATGATACTATATTTCTAGCTTAGAGCACAATGCAAACTATTTTCAAAAAGCACCTAACCTTGAAATTAGTTACACCAAAGATTTTAACAACTACAAATCCTTTTCTGGATCAAACAAATTTGAAAATGACAATGGCTTTACTTGTTTATAGTATTATTTTTTAAAGGGTTTTATCATTAAAGCAGATTATAGTTTTGAGCAATATCAAGATCGTAGATTGCATAATAAAAACACTTTTGATAATGCTAATGCTTCTATTTTCTATCAAAAGGAAGAGCAACCTTAGAGCTTTGAATTTTTGGTATCTAATGTATTTGACACCAATTTTAAACAGCAAAACACCTTCTCTAGTTTACTAATAAGTGATAGTAAAACATATATTTTACCGAGAATTGTAATGCTTAAAATAGCTTATAAATTATAACTATTTCTCCACACAAATTTTCAAATCAACAGCAATAATGTGCCTTTGTATTTCCAATAAAGGATTGACATCCATTTCGATAATTTCTGGAGATACTTCTACCAAAGCAGAAAACCTTTGGATAACCGCAATAAATATATCTTCATTAACACCATCTTGTCCTCTAGTACCTTGAATTAATTGATAACCACGTATAGACGCAATCATATTTTGTACTTCTGCTTTAAACACTAGGCTCAAAGCTGCAGACACATCTTTCAAAACTTCACTATAAATTATAAGTCAAATCTCAATTCTGAAATGACTTAAAACAATCTTAAAAAGCAATTTGCTAATCTTTTAATAGACACACCTTATTCTAAAGAGAACTCAGAGAGTAATAGTTTTTGCCACTTATTTACTCATGCATATACACCACAACTGCACAAAACAAACATAACACACTGTATAACAACACTATAAGTTCTAGTTAAAAAATTAGTGTCAATTTTTTAGAATGGCACGTTAATTAATTAAATTTGTTGCGCTAACGCATTATTTTTATTCAATCTAAATCAAGTATTACTATTGGAAATTTTACTCTTAATATACTTAACCTCAACCTTAGTATTGAGTGCCATACATTTATCCTTACTAAAGGGAAAAAAAATCCAATGGTTAGCCTTATGTATTCCAAGTAGTATTTGTCTCGGATTTTATAAATTTTCTTTAAGCCAAAACAATCAGACTTTAGATTGGTTAATACAACAAGAAAACCTAGTTTCTGCAATTGCCATAGTCCTCACATTTGAAGCAATTCTTATTGTGTTTCTAACGATTTTACAAATCAAAAGTTATTACAAAATGACCACGCCCTCAATTTGGAAATGGATTTCCGTAATTCCATATTTTCAGCTTATTGTTGCCTTGGTCTTCTTTCAGACATTTGTGTTTTTAAAGATTAGTGGCTATGCATTCCCCTTATTAAGCTTAGGATGCTTTGCAAGTAGTATTATTATTCTGAGCCTCCTAACCTTTGGTATACAGATTAGCATCAAAAAATGGAGTCATAGGGCAGAAATGCAAGCACTTCTTGCCTTATTTCAATTGCTACTTGCCATGTTTTTGCCACTCATTGCTAGAGGACAAAAAGTTAATTTCACGCAAATAACCGTAGACTATGCTGCCATTGCTATACTAATTTTTATAGTAGGCATTCTAGGTCTCGTTGGATATATTTTTTATAAACGTAAAAACAAACAACTCTCATGAATAGTGTTACCAACATTCTATATTGGATTTCAACTGGTCTATTAATTCCTGTTATAGCCATTTTACTCTTTGGTTTCGTTAGGGCATTGACGCTTTTAGGAAGCTTTTTTGGCATGTACATTAGCCGTATAAAGCACGAGAAAAAGCAACAAAACTTAATTGAAAACATTGCAAATGAAAATGTAGAGAACTACATCGTTAAAGGCAACAAGACATTCAATACACATTTACAGCGCATTGTCAATGCAAAAGGCAACGACCTGTTTATTGAAAAAGTTCTGGCTGATTTTGAAATTGCCTCAGAAAAAGAACTTGGAAGCTCAAAATCCTTAACTAAACTTGGCCCTATGATTGGACTTATGGGAACCTTAATCCCAATGGGACCGGCTCTGGTAGGTTTGGCTCAAGGTGACATTTCATCCATGGCGCAAAATATGCAAGTTGCATTTTCAACTACAGTTGTTGGATTATTCATTGGAGCTATTGGCTATGTTACACAGCTAGTAAAACAACGCTGGTTTGTTGCTGATATTAACAATTTAGAACATATCGCAAACCTCTTAAAACAAAAAACAAATGCGTAGAGGTCGATTTTTAAAACAAGATGAAGATACAGACCCGATGTCTGGAATGGCAAATTTATTTGACCTTGCTATGGTCTTTGCTGTAGCACTCATGGTAGCTCTTGTTACACGGTTTAACGTTACCGAAATGATTTCTGACGAAGATTTTACCATGGTAAAAAACCCTGGAAAAGCGAATATGGAAATTATTAAAAAGAAAGGAAAAACTATAGAAAAATACAAAGGCACTTCTGGAAAATCATCCAAAGGAAAAGGAAAAAAAGTAGGAACCGCTTACCAACTTGAAAATGGAGAAATCATATACATCCCAGAAGATTAACAACACCAACTTATGAAAAACAAACTTATAAAATTCGGTATTTTAGGTGCAATTATTGTGAGTCTAATTTTCACCTATAAGATGCAATTTACAACCATTGGGTTAGTAAATTTTAGTGATTCTCAAATGGCAGAAATTGTAAAAGCCAATGACAATCACTTTATTGAAACCATTCAAATTAATCCAAAAACTGATAATTTCTCTGAATTGGTAGATTACCCTGTAATTTACTTATCACACATAAGTATACTTAGTGCAACACAAAAAGAGAATATCAAAAAAGCCATGGACAACGGAAGCAAAGTACACGTGCTTATGGCTACAAGTAAAGAAAATGATTTTAGTAATATTACTGGAGATGATTTAAAATATATCAAAGATTGTTTTGATAATGATGGTGTAGAAAACACCAAACGTTGGCTCAACTATTCACGCAAAATACTTGATAAGAAGAGCTTATTTAGCACTGCGATTACAACACCTAAAATATTTCCTAAGGATGTATTTTATAGAATAGGAACAGATGATTATTTTGAAGATGTAAATGCGTACTGGTCCTATTATAAGGCAAAAGGACTGTATAAAGATGGACAGCCAAAAATTGTAATAATGAGTGCCAACAATGGTCCACAATCGCAGTTTCGTGCCTACATGGATAACATGATACTAGAGTTTGAAAAGCGTAATTTTAATGTTGTTTGCTTAGCAGGATTCAAGAAAAAACTTCAGAACTTAAAAGCATTACAACCACAAATGGTCATCAGTTTTCCTCATGGGAGACTTGCTGGAGGAAATGCTTCTGTAGAATGGTTAAAAGCGCAAAACATTTTATATCTTACCCCTCAATTGGTCTATCAAACCGAAGCAGAATGGCTAAATGACCCACAAGGTATTTCAGGAGGTATTATGGGACAAAATATTGTAGTTCCTGAACTCGATGGTGCAATTCACCCTTATGCTGTTGCCGCAGAACATATTAACGAAAATGGCTATCATACCTTTAAACCAATACCTGGACGAATTGAACGTTTTTGTGAAAATGCAGAACGTTGGTTGTCATTAAAAGAAAAACCCAACAGCGAAAAGAAGCTTGCCATCTATTATTACAAAGGTGCAGGAAAAAACGCTTTAGTTGCAGGTGGATTAGAAGTTGGACAATCTATTTATAGTCTAATGCAAGACTTAAAGAAAGAAGGCTATAATGTAGGTGATCTTAAGGATTTTGAAACGTTCATGAAACGCATTCATATCGAAGGACCAATTTTGGGAGACTATGCCCTAGGAACTTTTGAAAAATTCCTTGAAGAAGGCCAACCAGAACTCATATCAACTCAAGAGTATGAGACTTGGTGTAAAAGTGAACTCGACCCTGATAGCTACAAAAATGTCCAAAAACTTTATGGCAATGCCCCAGGAACCTATTTATCTACAAAAAAGAACGACACCTCTTATTTGGCTATTCCTAGAGTATTATTTGGAAATATAGCTCTCGTTCCAGTACTGCCCTCGGCACTTGGTGAAAATGAATTCAAATTATCACATGGTGTTAAAAAAGCACCAACCCACGCCTATATTGCCTCATACTTATGGGCAAGAAAAGGATTTAACGCCGATGTTGTTGCGCATTTTGGAGCGCATGGTTCTGTAGAATTTACACCATGGAAGCAACTTGTATTATCTCTTAAAGATTGGCCAGAAGCTTTGATTGCTCCAATACCACATTTATACCTTTATTCTATTGATAACATAGGAGAAGCCATGATGGCGAAGCGTAGGTCTTATGCTACCATGATTTCTCACTTAACACCACCGTATTCTGACTCCGAGCTTTATGGAGAACTTAAAGACATTTCTGAAGTCTTACATAAGTATAACGAACTGCAAGAAGGTGAGTTAAAAAACACCTATAAAAAAAGAATCCTGAAAATTATAGACTCCTTAAGTCTTGATAAGGACCTTGAACTAAGCAAAGCAGAAATTTCTAATTTAGACAAGGAAACTATTGACTATATTCACCACTATTTGCATGAAGTAGAAGGCGAAAAAATCACCATGGGACTACACACCTTAGGTGTGAATCAAACCGAAGAAGAACAAAAAGAAACGGTTAGAATGATGGCTATTGACCCTATAGAATCAAGCTTAGAACAATTAGCAAAATACCGCAAAACAAAGCATAAACACCATCACCATCACCATGGAGAAGCACACAGTTTAGAGGATATTGATCCAAAAGACTATAGAGCACAAGCTAACTTTATGATAACCAAGATTATCAATGGTAAAGCAACACCATCCGAAATGTTCGGACACGATAACGAACATGCATTAGATAATCTATATGCTACCTATGGCGACCCTGAAAAAACGGCTATTTCTGAATATTATGGCGGCAGTTACGCACGAAAGAAAAACGGCGAAAAAAAACAGAAAAAACAGGAAATGGTCTATGACATGAAAACACATAAAATGGTGCCGAAGTCTAGCTTAAAAACTGAAGCCCATAATACAGATGGTCACCACCATAATAACGACAAAAATCACCATTCTAAAGACCATAAAAAAAATGATGCAGAAAAAGAAGAAATGGTCTATGATATGAAAACACATAAAATGGTGCCGAAATCTAGCCTTCAACCTGAAAAAGCAATTTCCTTAGAAACAGCAAAACAACTACTCATCCATTTGTCTGCTGTAAGGCAAACATCAAAATCAATAGATTATCTTCAAACTAAAGAGGGGTATAAAGAACTTTCAGGACTGCTAGATCAAAAAAGTTTTATGCAATTCAAAACCGCTGCAAAATTTAACTCGGATGTGCTCTGGAAAGTTGAAACAATTGAAAATAAAACTTTTGTAAAATTCTTAAAATTCGTTCAAGATTCAACACAAAAACAAACTGTTTTTGCAACTTTAAAAGACCAAGGTATCCAAGATAAAATTACGTCCTATAGAGCAAAACTTGATGCAATTACTATTGCGAAAGCCTCAGAAAAAGAGAAACTAAACAAAGCTTTATCTGTTTACAAGCAATCGCGTAGAACCTTTAATAAGTACTATGAAACTACAAGTAAATTAGAGCTAGACGACCTTAAAACTGCTTTAGATTTCTACGCAGATAATAAAGATGCTATTCTAGAAGCAACTGGGCTCAAAGGAGATATTGCTATAATGCGTAATATTTTAGAAAGCACTACTGGCTTTGAAAGTCTAAAAGAAAAGCAAGCTATGCTGCATACTTTGATTCAAAATAAAATTCGAAAAGAAAAAAGTATTTTAGCCGCGTTATTGCAACTCAAAAATAGCTTAAGCGACATTGAAAATTACCAAGAAGGTATAACGCTATCACCGCGCTTAGAACTCGACGCTTTCACTAATGGTATGAATGGCGGATTTGTAGCGCCATCCTCTGGTGGGGATCCTGTGTCTAATCCACTCGCAGTACCAACAGGTAAAAATCTATACTCCATAAATGAACAGGTGACACCTACCAAAGAAGCCTTTGAAACTGGACAAATTTTAGCGGAGCAGATTCTTCAAAAACATATTGCTAGACACGGTGAATATCCTAAAAAAATTGCATACTCGCTTTGGGGAGGAGAATTCATAAGAAACCAAGGAATGAATATCGGACAAATATTCTACATGCTAGGTGTTGAGCCAGTGAGGAATAGTTATGGTCGTGTTCATGATGTAAAATTGATTCCTATTGAAGACTTAAAGCGCCCAAGAATTGATGTTTTAGTCCAAACATCTGGACAGTTTAGAGATTTAGCAGCTTCTAGAATTGACCTTATCAATAAAGCAGTTCAACTTGCTGCCGAAGCTGATGATGATGACAAGTATAAAAACTACGTCAAAGCAGGTACTATTAAAGCTGAAAGTGCTTTGAAAGAAAAAGGATTCTCTCCAGAAGACGCACAACGTTTTGCCACGGCCCGTGTATTTGGAGGACTTAACGGAAATTACGGCACTTCTATTATGGACTTAGTAGAGCAAGGTGATCTCTGGGAAACTGAAAAAGAAATTGCAGATACATACATCAATAATATGGGCGCAATTTATGGAAAGGACAATTGGGCTTACTTCAAAAAAGGCATGTTTGAAACTATGATGAGTGACACAGAAATTGTGATTCATCCACGTTCTTCAAATGACACAGGTCCTATATCATTAGACCATGTTTATGAATTTATGGGAGGCTTAACCGCTAGTATTCGTGTGACTACAGGAACAGATCCAGACGGTTATTTTAACGACTTTAGAAACCGTTATAACCCTAATGTACAAACGCTTAAAGAAGCTATTTGGACTGAAACAAGAACCAATCTCTTTAATCCAAAATTTATTAAAGCGCAAATGGCAGAAGGTGAATCTGCCGCTGAAGGTTTTGCAGAAAATTTCAGAGACACCTATGGCTGGAATGTAATGAAGCCAGCTGCCATAGACAAAGAAATATGGGAAGGTTACTATGACATCTATATTAAAGACAAGCAGAATTTGGGTACACTTAAGTTCTTCAAAGAGACCAATCCTTATGCTTTACAAGAAATGACGGCTGTCATGCTAGAAACCGTGAGAAAAGGGTATTGGCAACCTAGCGAAACTGTAAAAAAAGACATTGCTAAATTGCATGCCGAATTAATCAAAGATTACAAAGCTGGCTGTAGTGGTTTTGTTTGTGACAATGCAAAACTTAATGAAATGATTGCTTCATTATTAGATGACACACTCAACCAAACGTATCAAAATGCCATTGACGAGGTGCGCACAGGTAGTGCTACTGAAGCTGATAGTGAAGAAGGAATGGTGTTAGAAAAAGAAGTACTCCAAAAGGATAAAATTGTGTCTATGATTAAAGAAAATATCACCGCAATTTTACTTCTAATACTACTTATTGGAGGAGCTATAACTTGGGGTGTTATCAAAAGAAGAAGAGAGAATGAATAAGCAATAAAACGCAACTATTACATGCCAGAAATTGTAAAATTTGCAATTATCTATTTTAGCCTTGCGCTTCTCTTTTATAGTATTGGTGTATGGGCAGAGCGTCTTAAGAAAACACTTAGACCATGGCATTTGATATGCTTTTGGTTGGGTTTAAGTGCTGATAGTGCAGGCACGTATTATGTCAGCACACAAGTTGGTGGTCTATGGCTTTTTAACTTCCATACGGTTACTGGAATCTTGGGATTAACACTCATGAGCATTCATACCGTTTGGGCAAGCGTTATCATATTTAAAAAGGACGCTAAATTATTGACCTCATTTCATAGATTCAGTGTAATCGTTTGGCTCATTTGGCTCATACCGTATTTCACAGGATTCTTTTCTGGTCTTGCGAAATAAATTCAAAACGTCATTAATCGCAAAAAAAGCCTTGTTAAAACAAGGCTTTTTTTTTATAACGTATTGCTTTATTGTTTTTCCATAGTAATCACAACACCCTTAGATGCAGGGGTGTTGCTTGTATGTGCAACATTTTTAATTGGAACCAAAACATTAGCTTCTGGGAAGTATGTTGCCGTAGATTGTCTAGGAATATCATACGGTATAATTAAGAACTTTTCAGCAATTCGTGTTTCTCCCTCATAATGACCTATAAGGTTTACAACATCCATCTTTTGCAAACCCTCTTGTATCATATCTTCAGGATTCATAAAAAGCACGCGTCTCTCATTAAGCACACCACGATAACGATCATCCAATCCATAGATTGTTGTATTATACTGATCATGAGTTCTTATGGTCATCAACAGATATTGATTATCTTCTAATACAATATCCGAGCATTGATTTATTGTGAAATTTGCTTTACCTGTAGTGGTTGGCGCAAAATCTCCATCTCGCGCATTATTTGGCAAATAGAATCCCCCTTTAACACGCACGCGTTGGTTATAATCATCAAAACCTGCAATGGTTGCTTCAATTTTATTTCGAATTCTATCGTAATTCTCAATCAATGTATCCCAAGGAACCTTAGTCGATTTTAAAGTAGCTATCGCCATGCCAGCTACAATAGCAGGCTCACTTAAAAGATGTTCAGACACGGGCTCCAAATGACCTTTAGATTGATGTACAACTCCCATAGAATTTTCTACAGTTACAAACTGCTCTCCAGTAGCTTGTTTGTCCTTTTCTGATCGTCCCAAACATGGCAAAATAAGCGCAGTTTTCCCATGAATCAAATGACTGCGATTCAATTTTGTTGATATATGAACCGTTAAATCGCAATTTCTTAAAGCTTCAGCAGTAAATTCGGTATCAGGAGTTGCCGACACAAAATTTCCACCCATTCCAATAAACACTTTAGCCTTATGTTTATGCATGGCTTCGATAGCTTCGACCACATCATAACCATGGTGCCTCGGTGCAGAAAATTCAAATTCTTGCTCAAGTGCGTCTAAAAATACATCTTTTGGCTTTTCCCAAATGCCCATGGTACGATCGCCCTGAACATTAGAGTGTCCTCTTACTGGGCATGTTCCTGCTCCTTGTTTTCCTATACTGCCTTTAAGAAGCAATAAATTGACCACTTCTCTAATATTGTCCACGCCATTTTTATGCTGTGTTAAGCCCATAGCCCAACAGACAATAATTTTTTTACTATCGGCAACCATCTTTGCTGTTTCCACAACCTTTTCTTTAGCTACACCACTATCTTTTATTAGCGCATCTATATCATAACGTTTTAAATCTGCTAAAAAGGCCTCATAATTATGTGTTTTTGACTTAATAAAATCTAAATCAATTACATCAGGTTGTGTTTCTGCCATTTCTAAAAGCAACAACATAATAGCCTTTAATAATGCGACATCCTGATTAATTTTAACTTGAAGAAAAACATCTGTCAACTTATCTCCTGAAAACCATTTGACTGGATTTTGAGGATCTTTAAATGCCATCAGACCTACTTCTGGCAGCGGGTTTACGGTTATAATTTTTCCGCCATGCTTTTTAGTATCCTTTAAAGCAGAAAGCATACGCGGATGATTAGTCCCTGGATTTTGGCCAATAACCATGACCAAGTCTGCATGATTAAAATCATCCAACGTAACCGAACCTTTTCCTATGCCCAGAGTTTGCGATAAGGCAGCCCCACTAGATTCATGGCACATATTGGAGCAATCTGGTAAATTATTGGTTCCGAATTGTCTAACAAATAATTGATACAAATAAGCGGCCTCATTACTGGTTCTTCCAGAGGTATAAAAAATTGCCTGATCTGGTGAATTCAATTGATCTAATGCTTCCCCTATAAGCTCAAAAGCAGCATCCCAAGAAATAGGTTCATAATAATCACTACCCGGTTTTAAAACAACAGGTTCAGTAACACGCCCTTTTTTACCAACTTCATAATCTGAAAGTTTAGCTAGTTCAGAAACCTTATGTGTAGCAAAAAACAGTGGAGATACGCGATGCTTAGTGGCTTCTTCAGCAATAGCCTTAGCGCCATTCTCGCAATACTCGGCTAAAAACGCGCGTTTCTCATCTGGATCTGGCCATGCACATCCCGGACAATCAAACCCATGCTTTTGATTCAGTTTTGATAACAAACTGACCCCTTTAACAATTCCTACCTCTGAGTTCACATGCTTTAAGGCGTTGACGATTCCTTTAAAACCAGCTGCTGATTTTGGAACCTCATGTGTTTTTATACCTGTAAATGTTTCAGGCGGTTGCGCTGTTGTTTTTTTTCTACTCATTTCAAATTAAATGTTGTGCATTAGCATAGCATGTGGCTCTATTATCCCTACAAAATGCCAATAAGGTTACTCCAAATTCTTTAGCATAATCAACGGCTAAAGATGAGGGTGCAGAAACTGCTGCCAAATATGGGATTTGGGCTTTAAAACATTTGATGACAATCTCATATGAAATACGTCCACTAACTGTAAGTACTTTTGCCGAACTTAGTTTCTTGTCTAACAAAAGCTGTCCAACGACTTTATCTACGGCATTATGACGCCCAATATCTTCTTTAGCAACTAGCAAATTCCCATCCAAATCAAATGCTGCGGCAGCATGTGTACCACCAGTTCTTTTAAAACTATCTTGTAATGTATGCATTTTTTTAAACAAATTTGGAATTAAATTTATTGCTAACTTTTTGCGTTGGCTAAACACCTTATCTTCAATGCAATGCTTTTCTAATTCTGTTTTACCGCAAATACCACAAGATGAGACCGACAAGAGGCTTCTACTGGTCTGATATCCATCTCCTAATTTTTCAGGCAAAATATCCAAATGCGCTATAGCTATAATACTATTATCTTCTTTCTCAAAGCGTATTATTGGACTATAACTCGCATCATCAATAACATCTTCTGCATGCAGCAATCCTCTTACTAAAGCCTCTTTATCTCCAGGCGTGCACATGGCTATAGTAAATGGTTTTTGATTTATGATAATTTGAATCGCCTCTTCAATTGGCAAGGCATCCTCCTCCAATACTACGCTTAAAGCACCATCTATCTTTATTGCTTCATAGTTTCGATTTACCATAAAAAATATCTTTATATAATACGTTTTTAAGCAAATTTAATAGAAAAAAGTAAATTCCAAACCACAAAAAAGCCCTATCAAATGATAAGGCTTTAAAGTAACCAAAGTTTATTTTAGAATAATCCTGTGATATTACCATCATTATCAATGGTTATTTTTTCAGAAGCTGGATGTGCTGGCAAACCAGGCATTCTCATAATATTTCCTGAAATTGGAACTAAAAATCCTGCACCTGCAGCAATTTCAATCTCTCTAATTGTAATTGTAAACCCTGTAGGCCTTCCTAGAAGTTTATCATTATCTGATAATGATTTTTGCGTTTTAGCAATACAAACTGGAAGTTTTTCCAAACCTAGATTTGCGATTGTTCTCAAGTTACGTTTTGCTAATGCCGAAAATTCTACATCATCCGCACCATAAATTTTAGTCGCGATTGCTTTTACTTTGTCCTCTACAGACATATTCCAATCGTACATTGGTGTAAAGTTGGCATTGTCAGATTCCACTACTGCTACAACCTGTTTTGCAAGTTCGATAGTACCTTCACCTCCTTTTGCCCATCCTTCAGCTAAAGCATAACGGACGTTTTTCTCTTTGGCAAATGCTTTAATTATTTCAATTTCTGCATCAGAATCCGAAACAAATCTATTAACAGCAATTATTGGTTCTATTCCAAATTGTTGAACATTCTCTAAATGTTTTTCTAAATTTGGCAAACCGTTTTTAAGCGCCTCAACATTTTCTTCTGTTAGTTGCTTTAAATCTGCTCCACCATGATATTTAAGTGCTCTAATTGTAGTAGTAATAACGACTGCTTTTGGGGCTATACCTGCACTTTGGCATTTGATGTCTAAGAATTTTTCTGCACCAAGATCTGCACCAAAACCAGCTTCGGTTACCGTATAGTCACTGAGACTCATACCCATACGTGTTGCAATTACTGTATTTGTTCCTTGAGCTATATTTGCAAATGGTCCGCCATGAATAATAGCTGGATTACCTTCCATAGTTTGCACAAGGTTTGGCTTAATGGCATCCTTAAGTAATGCTGCCATTGCACCTTCTACTTTTAAATCTCTACAATAAATTGGTTCTTTTTTAAAGGTATATCCTATAAAAATATTCCCAAGACGTTTTTTGAGATCTACCATATCATCTGAGAGGCATAGAATGGCCATAATCTCTGAAGCAGCGGTAATATCAAACCCTGTTTGCCTTGGTACTCCAGAGGTTGTTCCTCCGAGTCCAACGATGACATTTCGTAAAGCCCTATCGTTCATATCTATGACACGTTTCCAAACTACAGTACGTGCATCAATGCCTAAACTATTGGTTTTACTTTGTATATTATTATCTATCACAGCAGATAATAAATTGTGTGCTTTTTCTATTGCCGAAAAATCACCTGTAAAATGCAGGTTAATATCTTCCATAGGGAGCACTTGAGAATATCCACCACCAGTAGCACCTCCTTTGATTCCGAATACAGGCCCTAAAGAAGGTTCCCTAAGAACAACTGTGGTTTTTTTACCAATTCTATTTAAGCCCTCGGATAGACCTATAGACATCGTAGTTTTTCCTTCACCTGCAGGTGTTGGCGAAATTGCTGTAACCAAAATAAGGTTATTTTCCTTTACTTTATCTAAATTAATTTTTGCTAGTGGAAGTTTTGCTTTGTACTTACCATACATTTCTATATCGTCTGCATGCAATCCGATTTTTTCTGCAATAGCGGTGATGTGTTTTAATTCAACCTCTTTTGCAATTTCTTGATCTGTCATATTTACACGTTAGTTTAGTTAAAAAAGAAGGTTAATTCTTCTCTAACAAAACTAAGCAATAAAGAGGACATACTAAACACTGAAGTCAAAAATCATGAGATTCATGTGTCACAGTAGCCAAAACCTTCGTTGCTCACAAATAGACGTGGCATTATAAGTGTAACAAAATACGAGTATCATTCTTTTTAACTAGACATTACCACATTTTTAAGCAGTAAAACTGTATATTTTATTGATATTATACCATCTCTACTCCTGAATTACTCTATTAAAATGGGCTTTTTTGCGTTAGATAAAAAATTATCATTTTTCTAATGTATAATTTAACAGAAGAATTGGTATTAAATTTGTGAAGACACCTTAAAAATGCCTCTCTGAGTATTTTAAAACGCAAATTAGGATATAAATAAAAAAGCATCCCTATTTTTGATTGCTCAAAAAAAGGAAAGCTTTCCATTGGTTTACTACTTAAACCTTTGATAAGTTATCACTTATCAAACAACACAACTAAATTTTTTTGCCAAAAAAAGCTTCTCCTAAGGAGAAGCTTTAGCAATGTTTTGCGGTCTGGACGGGATTCGAACCCGCGACCCCCTGCGTGACAGGCAGATATTCTAACCAGCTGAACTACCAGACCGTTGCCTTATTGCGGATGCAAATATACACTCCATTTTAGATATCACAAACATTTTTTTAGTTTTTTTTGAATTATTTTTCCTAAGCGAACTTATTTCGCTCTAACATGAATGTTGTCAGTATTTTATCAAAATTAGCATTGATGTCAGCTTCCACATATTTTATTTGATATTGTCCGCAATTTAATTTTATGGCATTAAAAAACTCTTGAACCTTTGTTTCATAAGCTTCTTTTATATTTTCTGCATAGAGATCTAAATACACATTAGTTTCTACATCTACAAATCGCCTTGGTGCATTATCAAAGTTAAATTGAAACTCTTTAGCCTTATCAAAAACATGAAACAGCACAACTTCATGTTTATTATGTTTTAAGTGTCTAAGAGCCTCAAAAAGTTGTTTGCTAGCCACAGTGGTCTGAAACATATCTGTAAATATAAAAATCAATGACCGTCTATGTATTTTTTCTGCGATATGATGTAAATATTGATAGGTATTTGTTGGTGCTGTTTTTGGCGTACTTATAACGGCCGCATTCAATTGTTCCAACAACATACGATGGTGACGTTCACTTCCCTTTTCTGGTGCGTAATATTCATAGGTATCACTATAAACACTTAAGCCAACTGCATCACGTTGCTTTTTTAAGATATGCATCATAGAAGCTGCTGCTAAAGCAGAAAACCCAACCTTATTCAATGTACTTATAGACATCTGACCCAAATTAGGATAATGCATAGATGCACTATTATCTAGAATAATATGGCATCTTAAATTGGTCTCCTCATCATAGCGCTTAGTATATAGTTTGTCTGTTTTTGCAAACAATTTCCAATCGATATGACGCGTACTCTCGCCTTGGTTGTATATTTTATGCTCCGCAAATTCAGCTGAAAACCCGTGAAATGGACTTTTATGCATTCCTGCAATAAAACCTTCAACAACCTCTCTTGCAAGTAATTCTAGATTTGTAAATCCAGATGTTTTATGTAATTCGTGTTCTAAATTCATGATGTCTCTAAACTAAAAAAGGTTTGCCATTAAGACAAACCTTTTATAATTTCTTTTACTTTTTTAATTAAAGAAGTGCATCTAGAGCTTCGGCATATGCTTTCTTAGCAACAACGCCAACTTGTCTTCCTACAACTTCTCCATTATGAAAAACTAAAACCGTTGGAATATTTTTCACACCATATTCAGCTGCAAATTTCTGATTAGCATCAACATCTAACTTTCCTACAACAGCTTTTCCTTCATAATCATTACTGATTTCATCAATAACTGGCCCAACCATACGACATGGCCCACACCAAGCAGCCCAAAAATCAACCATTACCGGCTTATCACTATTTAATACTGTTTCTTCAAAATTCGCATCTGTTATTTCTAATGCCATAATCTATTTATTTTTAAAATTGTGTTTAACTCGTCTTTATTTTAATTAGAATCTATTTCGGTATCATTTCAAAACCTTACAAAGCTTAGATTTTCAGCCCTATGATTACCAAGACATCCCAATGAAAAATTACGGGTTTAAATTTACTTTGTTTTTACAATATTAGTCAAAAATTCTACCAAAGTTTACAAAACAACCATTTGTTTTGTTTATTGCAAAATTGATTTCTATTATTATGCGTTTATTTTGTAATAAATTTGCCTTTCATCAAGCGCTTTTAGTAAGACTTGAGAGACCTTAATTTTTTGTGTTCTACTTGGCATTTGGAGTTTGATTTTTTCTGCATCATCATAAATCACAAAATTTAAGGATTGATTACCAGGATTTGCTTCCATTACACGTTTTAACCAAGCCACTTTTTCTTCTCCTAATTCTTTTACATTTAATTGAATAGACAACTTTTTTGCATAGGTATCCATAACATCATGCAATAATTGAAAATTATTGAACTGTACTCTTGGATCACTTTTTTTTCCAGTATCTCTATTGACCCACCCCTCTCTAACAAACGCTCTAATATATACAAAATTATTATACATTAGAAAGTGTCTAAATTTTAGATAGTCTTCTCCAAAAATCCTGAATTCATGAGCATCTACATAGTCTTCAACTGTAAAAGCGGCCCATCCTTTTCCTTGTTTACTCACTCGGTGTTGGACATCAGTAACTACACCTCCAAAGGTTAATTCTCTATTTACATAATTTTCCAAATTATTAAATAAAGTTACTTCCGCATTGCAGAAATTGGATATTTCGATTTTGAAGTCATCCAAAGGATGTCCAGATATATATATCCCAACAACCTCTCTTTCTCTTGCCAACTTCTCCATGTTTCCCCATTCTTCACAAGGTGGCACTATGGGCTCAGGGATTTGCACATCACTAGATTCTCCAAAAAGACTTACCTGAGCAGAATTTTCATTCTCTTGATATTTATTGGCATATTTAATTGCTTTTTCTAAAAAAGTAACACCATCACCTTCATTATGGAAATATTGAGCGCGATGTGTATTTTTAAAACAATCAAAAGCCCCGGCATTTGCAAGATTTTCGAATGCCTTTTTATTAGCCGCTCGCAAATCGATACGTTTAGCTAGATCAAATATGGAACGAAAACGACCATCCTCTTTTCTGTTTTCTACAATTGTTTTTACCGCGCCATGGCCAACACCCTTAATTGCGCCCATTCCAAAACGCACTGCATTATCATCATTTACAGAAAACTTGTAATAGCTCTCATTTACATCTGGCCCAAGCACATTTAATTTCATGCGCTTACACTCTTCCATAAAAAAGGTCACTTGCTTGATGTCACTCATATTATTTGAAAGCACTGCAGCCATATATTCAGCCGGATAATGTGCTTTTAAATAAGCGGTCTGGTAGGCTATCCAAGCGTAACAAGTAGAATGCGATTTATTGAAGGCATAACTTGCAAAAGCTTCCCAGTCTTTCCATATTTTTTCTAATTTTTTAACGTCCATTCCTTTGGAAGCAGCTTGCTCAATAAATTTTGGCTTCATCTTATCTAGCACTGCTTTTTGTTTTTTACCCATCGCTTTACGGAGGACATCAGCTTCACCTTTGGTAAAGTCTGCTAACTTTTGAGAGAGCAACATAACTTGCTCTTGATAGACTGTAATACCATAAGTTTCCTTAAGATACTCTTCTAATTCTGGAAGATCATATTCAATGTCTTCATCGCCATGTTTTCGTCGAATAAAACTTGGAATATATTCTATTGGTCCAGGACGATATAAGGCATTCATCGCAATTAAATCTGCAAAAACTGTAGGCTTTAAATCACGCATATGTTTTTGCATTCCAGGAGATTCATATTGAAAAATCCCAACGGTTTCGCCGCGTTGGAATAAGGCATAAGTTTCTTCATCGTCTAATGGAAAATTTTCGGGATCTAATTCTACGCCATGCTTTGCTTTTACAATTTTAACCGTATCCTTAATTAAGGTTAAGGTTTTTAATCCTAAGAAATCCATCTTAAGCAACCCCGCAC
The DNA here is from genome assembly GCA_013215095.1 of Flavobacteriaceae bacterium. Classification (GTDB taxonomy): domain Bacteria; phylum Bacteroidota; class Bacteroidia; order Flavobacteriales; family Flavobacteriaceae; genus DT-34. The sequence continues at coordinate 47,398 of JABSPM010000006.1, forward strand.
TTTCTACCACCGAGTTATCAAACTGAGTCACATATAAATCAGAATCTTTAGCAACAGCTACAGGAACGAATTTAGTAATATCATCTGGTGTAATGATTACACCACAAGCATGAATTCCAGTATTTCTAACTGACCCCTCAAGAATTCTTGCCTGGTTAACTGTCTCTGCCTCTAAATCATTCCCATCAGAGATATTTAAAAGCTCATTAATAAGAACGATTTCTTCTGCTCTAAATTTGGCTTTGAGTTCCTTTTCATCTTTACCAAAAATTTTATTTAGTTTAGACATATTAGGAATCAGCTTGGCAATACGATCTGCTTCACTTAATGGCAAATCTAGCACACGTGCGGTATCTCTAATCGACGATTTTGCAGCCATGGTACCATACGTGATGATCTGAGCAACTTGATTTGCTCCGTATTTATCAATAACATAGTCCATAACACGACCTCGACCTTCGTCGTCAAAATCGATATCAATATCAGGCATGCTCACACGGTCTGGATTTAAGAAACGCTCAAAAAGTAAATCGTATTTTATAGGATCTATATTTGTTATCCAAAGACAATAGGCTACTACAGAACCTGCTGCAGATCCACGTCCTGGCCCAACAGACACATCCATGTTTCTTGCCTCTCTAATAAAATCTTCTACAATTAAGAAATACCCAGGATACCCCGTTTTTTCTATCGTATCTAACTCAAAATCGAGTCGCTCCTTTATGTCTGATGTAATTTCTCCATAACGTTTCTTTGCACCTTCATAAGTTAAGTGCTTTAAAAAAGCATTTTCACCTCGTTTCCCACCATCCAAATCATCTTGGTCATGTTGAAACTGTTGTGGGATATCAAACTTGGGAAGTAGTACATCACGTGCTAACTCAAATGGCTCTATTTTTTCAACAACTTCTTGGGTGTTTAAAATGGCTTGAGGAATATCCATGAACAAACTTTTCATCTCTTCTGAGGATTTGAAATAATACTCTTGATTTGGCAAACCATAACGATAGCCTCTTCCTCTTCCTATAGGCGTAGCTTGTTTTTCGCCATCTTTAACACAAAGTAAAATATCATGTGCATTGGCATCTTTCTTGGCAGTGTAGTAGGTGTTATTTGAAGCGATTAATTTAACCTCATGTTTTTTTGCCAATTTGATAAGTACTGGATTAACACGATCTTCGTCTTCTTGGCCATGACGCATAAGCTCAACATATAAATCGCTACCAAACATATCTTTCCACCAAACCAAAGCTTCTTCAGCTTGACGTTCTCCAACATTTAATACTTTATTAGGAACTTCTCCGTACAAATTTCCAGTAAGTACAATAATATCGTCTTTATATTGTGCTATAATTTTCTTATCAATTCTTGGCACATAATAAAAGCCATCCGTATATGCGATAGAAGACATTTTTGCCATATTGTGATAGCCCTTTTTATTTTTAGCTAACATCACGATTTGATACCCATAATCCTTTTGACTCTTATTGGTATGATCCTCACATACGTAGAATTCGCATCCCACAATAGGCACTATGCCTTTAGCTGTTGGCGCTTCTCCTTTTGCTACTGCCGCTTCATTCTTTATTTTAATATCTTTATTATAAGCTCCAACCTCTTTTACAAAATGAAAGGCTCCCATCATATTTGCATGATCTGTTATGGCTACAGCATTCATATTGTGTCTTACGGCAGCTCCTACCAAATCACCAACACTAATTGTAGATTGCAAAATTGAGAACTGTGAATGGTTATGAAGATGCACAAAATCAATAGCATTTAATCGTTCTAAATCTAAATCAGAAATTTGCTGTTGAGACGTTTCTTGCGCTTTTTTTAGACGTTGATTTATTTTCTCTGAAGCGGCTTTTAAATTAATATGTCGAAGCCCTATAAGTTGAATTTCCGCTGGGTTAACTTGAGTAAATCGTTCGAAATAATCTACAGAAACATCAAGCTGTTCTATCGTATAATGTGCTTTACGTATGAGTTCTAAAAAACAACGTGTTGTTGCCTCAACATCGGCAGTTGCATTATGAGCTTCTGCAAATGGAACATTAAATAAAAATTCATGCAACTCTGTTAATGTTGGCAACTTGAATTTACCTCCACGACCACCTGGCAGACGACAAAGTCGTGCGGTATATTCTGTACATGTATCTAGTACGGGTAGCTCCTGAAGTATGCTTGTCACATCTTTTCTAAAAAACTCACACCCCATGACATTCAAATCAAAAGAAACATTTTGCCCTACTACAAACTTTGCTTTGGATAAAGCATCATTAAATTTATCTAATACCTCAATTAATGGTAAACCTTGCTCTTGCGCTAACTCTGTAGATATCCCATGAATTTTCTCTGCATCATAAGGAATATTGAAGCCATCAGGTTGAATCAAATAATCTTGATGCTCAATACATTTACCCATATCATCATGCAGCTGCCATGCAATTTGAATGGCTCTAGGCCAATTTTCAATATCAGTTATAGGCGCATTCCATCGTTTCGGCAAACCTGTAGTTTCCGTATCAAAAATTAAATACATTAGATCTATTTATTTATTACTATGACTATCTATTCGTTAGTGATTAACGAGCGTATAAAAATACGTATTTAATACCATTTTCCATTTCAAATTACTCATATAAAACGCCTTTTTCTCCTTTCGTTTTCAGTACAAAAAGAAACTATAGCTGCAGCTATGCTTTCATTTTCTAAGTTATCTAAAGAAAAAAATCTTTTTATTTTCGGCTCTTTCAAGTGGAAAATGGTACAACTCGTCTTTAAACATGTAATTTATGAAACGTTTTAAACAAAAAAAACGCAACAAAAGTTGCGCTTTTAAAAAAATATTTTTTTTATTTATGCATCTAAATAATCTGGAGTTCCATCATTATCTGTATCTACAGCATCATCAGGATTACCATCACCATTTGGGTCTGCATTTTCATCTAATGTAGGTGTTCCATCTTCATCGTCATCTGAATCTAAATAATTTGGCGTCATATCAGCATCTGTATCATCGTTAGTGAAATCGTCATCGTTATTCAAATCTTCAAAACTCGTATGAACACCATCGCCATCATCATCATTATCTAAGTAATTTGGAGTTCCATCACCATCGGTATCATCATTTGTAAGGTCGCCATCACCATCAACATCTTCAGCACTTGTTGGTATACCGTCACCGTCGTCATCCGTATCTAAATAATTATAAATACCATCACCATCGGTATCTGTAGGGTTACCGTCTGCATCAAACATTAACTCATCTGCAGTCATTACGCCATCATTATCATCATCTGTATCTAAATAATCTGCATTTAAATCTCCATCTGTATCATCATTATCAAAATCACTATCTCCATTAATATCTTCAAACGTATTTGCTACACCATCTCCGTCTTCATCTGCACAATTTAGAGCATCTCTAATTGCTTGTATAGCACCATCCTCATCACCACAATATTCAATTTGCTGATTTAAAAATGCAATATAATTTGTACAAGCCTGGATATAATTTCCTATGGTAGCATTATCATATGCAGATTTTGCATTTACTACATTATCCTCTGCATAATTGCATGGAAAAGCACACCCATTAAGACCTTCTATAATCTCTGTAATACCATCACTTCCACAATAATCTATTTGATTTTGAAGCGCTGTAACATACGACGCACAGTCTGATTCATAAGCATCGCTATCTGTTAAATCTGTAGCTTCAAAAGTTGCCAATGCATTAGCTGTTTCAGTTTCTGCATCGGAACAATTATATGAATCAGAGGACAAGGTACCAGAAGACAATGGTAATTTAAAAATCTTACCCTCTATAAAATTCACCGCTGCTGTACCGTCTGCATTGTAAGCGTTAAATTTGAACGTTCCTGTAAACGTCTTTGACACATAATCAATTGCTTCTAAATCTAACTCTCCATATAAATACTGAACCCCTGACGCAGGTGGATTTTTCGTCGAATAAGAACTCCCAAACGCCTCAAAAGTTGCAAATCCAGCATCAGTGTGTTTCAATCTAAACTTGCCGACACTAACATAAGGTATTGTAATCTTTAATTCTCTTTGATTTGAAGTTCCGAAGAACGTCAATGCGCCATTCTCATCTATAGACACTTGATAAGATGAGGCTTTCCACAACTCATTTCCATCTTTGATTCCTTGAAAGACGGATTGATAAAAGGTAGTATTATCCTGGCAACTAAAAAGTGTCGTTAGCACAGTTAAAACAACAAATATTTTCTTCATAAGAATGCAACTATTTTAAGTGTCCCAAATGTAAACAAAAAAATATAACATTTGGATTAGAATTAGAAAAATATAGTATCTTTACGCCCTCATTAATAATAGAGGTCGAGAACCTCACAAATTAATTTATAATGGCAGTTAAAATTAGATTACAAAGACACGGTAAAAAAGGAAAACCTTTTTACTGGATTGTTGCAGCTGATGCAAGAGCAAAAAGAGATGGTAAATACTTAGAGAAATTAGGTACTTATAATCCAAACCAAAACCCAGCAATTATCAATTTGGATGTTGATGGTGCTGTAAAGTGGCTTCAAAATGGAGCGCAACCTACGGATACGGCGAGAGCGATTTTATCTTATAAAGGTGCAATGCTAAAGCATCACTTAGCAGGTGGCGTTAGAAAAGGTGCTTTTTCTGAGGAAGAAGCTGAGAAGAAATTCAATGCTTGGTTGGAAGAAAAAGGGAGTAATATTGATGCTAAAAAAGAAGGCCTAGCAAAGGAAATTTCAGAGGCTAAAGCGAAAGCTTTAGAAGCTGAAAAGGCTGTAAATGAGGCTAGAATTGCTGCTGCAACCCCTCAAGTTGAAGCAAAAGAAGAAGCGGCAACAAATGAAGAAGAATAACAAACACATTGTTTGATGTTTTTAAAACCTGATAGCGCGCGCTATCAGGTTTTTTTATTCCTGTGACAACGAGAATTTTTAACGCACCTAGACCAAGTATCTCATACATCCTGAATCTACATTTGGATAAGTACAATGTAACATTTTGGGATTATAAATCTATGACATTATGAAAAAAGAAGATTGTTTTTACTTAGGAACACTTGTAAGAAAGTATAGCTTTAAAGGAGAGCTCTTAGCTAAACTTGATACTGACGAACCAGAAATCTATAACAACTTAGACGCTATATTTGTAGCTTTAAGAAACAACTTAGTTCCTTTTTTTATAGAAAACTCGCAACTGCACAAATCCAACTTGTTACGTATCAAATTTGAAGAGGTAAACACCGAAGAAGATGCAGATGCTTTACTAAAAAGCGACTTATTCTTACCTTTAGAGCTGCTACCTAAACTAGAAGGGAATAAATTCTATTTCCATGAAGTTATAGGATTTACGATAGTAGATAAAAATTTCGGAACAGTGGGAGTTCTAAGAAACATTAATGATTCTACTGCTCAAGCTTTATTTGAAATAGACAGAGATGGCAAAGAAATATTAATCCCTATGCATGATGAGTTTATTCTTGAAGTTAACAGGGTTTCTAAAACCATCTTGGTAAACACACCTTCAGGACTTATTGACCTATACCTAGAGTAATGGCAAATCAACCTTTCAAGTTCAAGGAATTTACAGTACATCAAAATCAATGTGCTATGAAAATAGGCACAGACAGTGTACTTCTGGGTGCTTGGGCTAACCTTAAGCACAACCCATATTCTATTTTAGATATTGGTGCTGGAACTGGAATACTTGCTCTAATGTTAGCGCAACGCAGTGGCGCACAAGTTATTGATGCTTTAGAAATTGATGATAATGCTTATGAACAATGTGTTGCTAATTTTGAGGCCTCACCTTGGAGTGATCGTTTATTTTGTTACCATGCTTCTTTGGTCGAATTTATGACTGAAATTGAAGACACCTATGATGTAATCATTTCAAACCCGCCTTTTTACTCAGAAGCTTATAAAACTGGTAAAATTGAGCGCGATTTAGCACGATTTACAGAAGCTATGCCATTTGAGCATTTGATTTCCGCCGCTAGAAAACTTCTATCAGAAGATGGAAAATTTGTAGTTATAATTCCTTTCAAAGAAGAAGCCCACTTTATCAATTTATCTAAAGAATTTGGGTTATTCCCTAATCAAATACTTCATGTAAAAGGACATAATTCTAGCCCAACAATAAGAAGCCTTATTGAGTTTTCTTTCAACAATTTAGACCTCAAAAAGACTGAGTTAATTATTGAGAAAACGCGTCAAAATTACACCGAGGACTATATTAATCTTACCAAGGACTTCTACTTAAAAATGTAACATTTTATTATTGACTATGCAAAGGTTTTCACTATTTTTGCTTATAATTTTTTTCAAACACACGAATTGTATTTGATATTTACAAACAGCAAACTATAACAAATGAAACCAGATTTATTTGAAGCTCCAGATTATTACCAACTAGATGATCTTTTAACTGATGAGCATAAATTAGTAAGAGATGCCGCAAGAGAATGGGTAAAGCGTGATGTATCTCCAATTATTGAAGACTATGCACAACGTGCAGAATTTCCAAATCAAATTGTAGATGGCCTAGCCGAAATTGGCGCTTTCGGTCCTTATATTCCTGAGGAATATGGTGGTGCTGGATTAGATCAAATTTCTTACGGTCTAATTATGCAAGAAATTGAACGTGGAGATTCTGGTGTACGAAGTACAGCTTCTGTACAATCTTCCTTGGTGATGTATCCGATATGGAAATATGGCTCTGAAGAGCAACGCAAAAAATACTTACCAAAACTAGCTTCAGGAGAATGGATTGGTTGTTTTGGCTTAACTGAGCCAGATCATGGCAGTAACCCTGGAGGCATGACTACCCACTACAAAGATATGGGAGATCATTATCTTTTAAATGGTGCTAAAATGTGGATCTCAAATGCACCTTTTGCACAAGTTGCTGTGGTTTGGGCAAAAAACGAGGAAGGTCGTATTCATGGATTAATTGTTGAACGTGGTATGGAAGGTTTCTCTACTCCTGAAACTCACAATAAATGGTCATTAAGAGCTAGCGCCACTGGAGAATTGATTTTTGATAATGTAAAAGTTCCAAAGAAAAACTTGTTACCTAATAAATCTGGATTAGGCGCTCCTCTAGGGTGTTTAGATTCTGCACGTTATGGTATTGCTTGGGGGGCTATTGGCGCTGCTATGGATTGTTATGACACTGCTTTACGTTACAGTAAAGAGCGCACACAGTTTGGCAAGCCAATTGGACAATTCCAATTACAACAAAAGAAATTAGCTGAAATGATTACAGAAATTACTAAAGCGCAATTATTAACATGGCGTCTTGGGGTACTTAGAAATGAAGGTAACGCAACATCTGCACAGATTTCTATGGCGAAGCGTAATAATGTAGATATGGCAATTAATGTTGCTCGCGAGGCAAGACAAATGCTCGGAGGAATGGGTATTACTGGCGAATATAGCATCATGCGTCACTCTATGAACTTAGAAAGTGTTATTACCTATGAAGGTACACATGACATCCATTTATTAATTACTGGATTCGATGTTACTGGATTAAACGCATTTAAATAGTAGTCCAACATATTTTATGACTATTTTAAGTCATAAATCTATTTTAAACAATATAAAAAAAGCTCTTCCGATTGTAAGAGCTTTTTTTGTAAAGCTATAGCATGTGGTATTATCCTAAGCTTATATGATTTATCTGCACTAAAACTGACAATTTTTAATTACATTTATCCTATGTCTTCAAAAACCAGATTAGATAAGGCTTATATTAATGCCAAAGTTATATCTTTTAATGACAATGACAAGTTTATTCTATTTAGCGATTGTCATAGGGGCGATAACAGTTTTGCCGATGACTTTGCCAAAAATAGAAACCTCTATTTCCACGCCCTAAAACACTATTACGAAAAGGGATTTCACTATTGTGAACTTGGAGATGGAGATGAGTTATGGGAAAACACTAAGTTTAGTAACATCCTAAATGCACATAAAAACGTATACTTACTCCTGAAAAAATTTCATGAAGAACAGCGTCTTCATATGATTTGGGGCAATCATGATATGGTATATCGTAACCCCCATTATGTAGAAAAGCATCTATCATCTTATTTTGATCCTAAAACAGACCACAATGAACCTTTATTTTGCGGCATTCAATACCATGAAAGTATCATCTTAAAACATGCTGAAACGAAACAAGAATTATTTTTATTACACGGTCATCAAGCAGACTGGTGGAATTTTCTATTTTGGAGATGGAGCAGATTTATGGTACGTGCGCTATGGAAACCCCTAAATGTGATGGGAATTGCAGACCCAACTAGTCCTGCTAAAAACTACAAAGAACTCATAAAAGTTGAGCGTAAAACAAAACAATGGATTGCTGAAAACAAGAACTTAATGACCATAATTGGTCATACACACAGACCTCGTTTTCCTGAACCTGGAAATATTGCTTTTTTTAATGCTGGTAGCTGTATCCACCCTAGAAGCATTACTGGTATTGAAATAGAACATGGCGAAATATCGTTAATTAAGTGGAATATTGCTACCAAAGATGACGGCACACTTCAAATTAAACGCAGGTTACTAGAAGGTCCGCAAAAACTTTCCAATTATAACACAAATTCATAATAGGTGTCCATACTTCAAAAACGATATGATGGCTTTTTGCAAACACCAACTTTATGGAAAGGCAATACGGTTTTTAATTTGCAACAATTTGAAATCACGCCTTTATTTTCAAAAATCAACAGACCCATTAACAATACATTAAGACTAGGCAAATATGTTGAACGCTTGGTTGATTTTCAATTGCTTCAAGATGATACAATTTCGATAATAGCTCAAAACATTCAAATTCAAGACGCTAAAGTTACGGTAGGAGAATTAGATTGTCTTATTCAAAAAGACCAACAACCCATTCACTTAGAAATTGTTTATAAATTCTATTTATACCAACCGAATATGGGCGTTGATGAAATCACACGTTTTATTGGTCCAAATAGAAAAGACACACTAGTCAAAAAACTTCACAAACTAAAGACCAAGCAACTACCTCTACTTCATAACAATAGCTGCACACCTTATTTGAAACAACACAAACTTAAGGCGCAAAGCATTTCACAACAAGTTTATTTTAAAGCGCAACTATTTATCCCTTATAGCCTGCCATATCTTCAATTAAAAACACTCAATTCAGATTGTATCATTGGTACATATATTACTCCAGAAGAACTTGACTTTTTTAAGGATTATAAATTCTATATTCCTCATAAGAAAGATTGGTTAGTACAACCTCATACTCATGTAAATTGGATGAATTTTGACCATTTTAAATTCATCCTAAAATCTTATCTACTGGATGAATTTTCGCCATTATGTTGGATAAAATCCAAAAATGGCAGATTACAAAAAAGTGTTTTTGTTTGGTGGTAAAGTAAAAAAGCTTCCCAATTAATTAGGAAGCGCTTTTTAAACATCTTATTTTCTTCTTAAAATTCTGGTGCAAGTTCTATCTCAAGACCATCTAGCTCTGGTGTAATTTGAATTTGACAGCCCAATCGGCTGTTATCTTCGACATAAAAGGCTTCACTTAGCATCGCTTCTTCTTCATCGTGCATTTCAGGCAATTCATGATCAGATTTCACATAACATTGACAAGACGCACACATTGCCATACCACCACAAACACCTATAGTTCCTTCGGGAGCAAGCTCGTAGGCGCGTACGACTTCCATGATATTCATTGCCATATCAGTGGGTGCTTCTACATTGTGCGTTACACCATCTCTATCTGTGATTTTTATATTTATATCCTGATCCATGCTCTGATATAAGACGAGGAGAACTTACCTTAAAAGATACAAACTACTCTATTGCTTTAACCACCGCCTTTGGAGCTTCTTTTCTGGTTCCATCAAAACCATCTACTCCTGCTACGGTTGTGTATTTTAACACATATTTTTTGTTTGGATGTATAATTTTATAAGCGGCTTGACACATTAAGGTTGCTTCATGAAACCCACAAAGTATCAATTTTAACTTTCCTGGATAATAGTTACCATCTCCAATTGCAAAAATACCTGGAATATTAGTTTGATAATCTAACGCATTATTAACTTTTACAGCATTTTTTTCGATCTCTAGCCCCCAATTGGCTATTGGACCTAATTTTGGTGACAACCCAAATAATGGTATAAAATGATCTGTTTCTAAACGCATCGGATCTTGATCCTTCTTTGTAACCTCAACGCCTTCAATTTTACCATTACCATAAATTTTTGTGATCTCAGCTGGTGTTATTAAATTAAGTTTACCTTTATTCTTTAATTCCTGTACTTTTTCTACTGAATCTAGATGTCCTCTAAACTCATTTCTTCTATGCACCAAAGTGACCTTTGACGCCACATCAGAGAGGAAAATACTCCAGTCTAGAGCAGAATCACCACCACCAGCAATAACCACATTTTTATTACGATACAGTTCTGGTTCTTTGATCATATATTCCACACCTTTGTCTTCGTAGAGATCTAAATCACTCAAAAGTGGTTTCCTAGGCTCAAAACTACCAAGTCCACTTGCAATAGCAACCACTGGTGCTTTGTGTTGTGTTCCTTTATTAGTAGTTACAATAAACATACCATCCTCTTGTTTCTCAACATGATCAGCACGTTCTCCAAGTGTAAAACCAGGTTCAAACTGTTTACACTGTTCTAATAAATTTTTTGTAAGGTCTCCCGCCAAAATTTCGGGAAATCCAGGAATATCATAAATTGGTTTTTTTGGATATAATTCTGTACACTGCCCTCCTGCCTGAGGTAGTGCATCTATTAAATGACACTTTAATTTTAATAAGCCAGCCTCAAAAACGGTAAACAATCCTGTTGGTCCAGCTCCTATAATAATAATATCTGTTGTAATCATGGATTTTAATAGTTTGCAAGTGCAAAATTAATGCGCCGCCCTAAATAAGAATAGTAATAAACGTCAGATTAAGCCTCCACGTTTATCACTGCTTCAATTTGCGGAGCATATTTCTTAATTGTCATCTCAACTCCAGACTTCAAAGTCATTTGGTTGACACTACAAGATGTGCAAGCACCGTGAAGTTGTACCTTAACTAACTTATCATCTTCTATAGTTATTAATGATATATTACCGCCATCACTTTCTAAAAATGGACGTATTTCTTCTAGTGCTTTTTCAACATTATTTCTTATTTCTTCTGAAGTCATTGCGTATTATGATTTAGACGCTGGACCACATCCAGCCATTGTTGTAATTTTTATTGCTTCCGTTGGAGGTAAGCTCTTGTTTCTTTTTACTACTTCTCTAACAATACCCTTGGTTAGCGCATTAAACGCCTCTGCTAATGGTGTTGCTGTTTGCAATGCAGCAGGTCTTCCAACATCACCTGCTTCTCTAATACTTTGTACAAGAGGAATTTCTCCCAAATACGGTACTTTCAAATCTTCTGAAAGATTCTTTGCTCCCTCTTTTCCAAAGATATAATATTTATTATTAGGCAATTCTTCAGGCGTGAAATATGCCATATTTTCAATAATTCCTAATACGGGCACATTAATACTATCTTGTTGAAACATTGCGACGCCTTTTTTTGCATCAGCTAAGGCTATATTTTGCGGTGTACTTACTACTACAGCACCAGTTATTGGCAGTGCTTGCATAATGCTTAAGTGTATATCTCCTGTCCCTGGAGGCAAATCAATTAATAGAAAATCCAATGCTCCCCAATCGGCATCAAAAATCATTTGGTTCAAAGCCTTTGCCGCCATTGGACCTCTCCAAATTACTGCTTGATTTGGTTGTGTAAAAAAGCCTATAGACAATACTTTTACGCCATAGTTTTCTACAGGTTTCATTTTTGATTTTCCATCAATTGTTACTGCTAATGGTCTATCATCTACAACGTCAAACATAATTGGTATTGATGGTCCATAGACATCTGCATCTAGAACACCAACATTAAATCCCATTTTCGCCAAAGTAGCAGCTAAATTAGCAGTCACTGTAGATTTTCCTACACCGCCTTTACCAGAAGCAATAGCTACAATATTTTTAATCCCAGGAATTGCCTTTCCTTTTATTTCATTTGTTGGGGGTGCTGGCGCTTCTACTCTTACGTTCACTTTTACTTTTGCCTTTGCATAGACCTTATCATGAATTACTTTCATGATATCCACTTCGGTACGTTTTTTTGCTTGTAAGCTTGGGTTTTTGATTGTAATTTCAACAATTACCTCATCTCCAAAAACTATTATATTTTTAATTGCTTCGCTATCGACCATATTCTCTCCTTCGCCAGGAACAGTAATGGTTTTTAATGCATTTAAAATATCGTTTTTATTTAATTTCATATGATTCGCAGAACATCAACCTAAACTCGCTAACATTCAATATATTATATTCTTTAAGTCAAAAGAATGACATTAATTTCTATTCGTTTTTTCTAATTGCAAATATACTGCTAATAGTTCAAATTGAGAAGTCAATCGATTGTTTTGATTTATATCTAAATTGGGTTTATTTAATCTACCAGTTATTTAAAAAACTCTAAAATTCATCCAAACCATTTTACACCTGATTTTCAAATACATAGACCCCAAAACACACTTCTACACTAACAAAATTCAATCTAAGACTATCGCTATTTTCCTAAAAGCAAAGCATTACTCCCAACCATTCATTAGATCTCGGTAATACGAATGTAATCCCATTTTTCATTTAAATGTACTGTAAAAAAAGATTGTTTTCTTTACATAAAACAGAAAATGAAAGCACAATTGCAGCTACGGATTCTTTTTATACTGAAAGAGAAAGGGCAAAAAGGTGTTTTATTTATATCATTTCAAATAGAAAGTAGAATAAAGCATAAGGTTTTATCGTTTTTAAACATGTCACCATGGTTAAAATACAAGCTTATCAAATGACTATTGTTGAATACTTAGGCGGACTTATAACTTACATTAATTCTATAGAAGGGTTCCAAAAAATTTCAGTCATATTTTGAACTTGATTATCCACAATCTTTACACCTTCGCTTTCTAAAAGCTGTTGCATTAGTTTTGTACCTTCAAAGTGATGTTTTCCAGTGAGTAAACCTATTCGATTTACAACGCGATGCGCTGGTACATCTTTATGACAAGAATTCATGGCATAGCCGACCATCCTAGCGCTTCGTGCTGCGCCCAAATACTTTGCAATAGCCCCGTAAGTAGTAACACGACCGTAAGGTATTAAGCGTGCAACTTCATAACAGCGCTCAAAAAAATTTAATGATTTAGGTTCCACTACATATCCTTTAATATATTAATCAAAGTCAAGATTGCTATTAACCCCGTAATGCTACCAATGCAATAGTTCATGTTTTTTTGAGATGTAAACGCTTTATCTTTTATTTTATCGAAGAAAAAAATGTAAACATACAGCATAACAAAGGTTCCCATTGCCGAACCTGCAACATAAGACATAATATTAGTTTGCTTAAAATTTAACCAACCAAAAGACGCCAAAGTTACTGTCATATAAGCTTGATATGGTATTGGAAACACATTAAGACTTGACAATAACATACCATGAAAAAATCGACTATGTTTACTTTTTACATGGGTTACCATCTGAGTTTTTGGTTGCTGCCTTGCCACAATTAAAAAATAGACGGTAATTAAAATAAAAATAATTAAAGCGACCCGTTTTAAAACATCAATCGTATCTGGATGATGACTCAAATAACGTGCAAATATCGCTCCTATATAAGTTTGCACGCAAACAACTACACATACACCAATTGAGAACACAACGCCTCTTGAAGCCCCTTCTTTTAAGCTAATTTTTGCAGCTGTCATATTAAGCAAACCCGGAGGAATAACACCGAAGCATGCTAAAATGAGACCAATAAAAAAGATAACGGTAATATCCAAACTTACTTAATTTTGAATCTAATATACGTAATTGCTTTATCATGCTCCAAATATTGAGACTCATAAAAGGTTTGAATTGCAGTTACCTCTTCTGGACTCCCTTCTTGCCTATACACATCATGATTAGCATACAACACCTCATGCCCTTCTCCATGCAATAACCCTAAGGTATAGCCATGCATGAATTCACTATCTGTTTTAAGGTTCATAACCCCATCTGGTTTTAGTACTTTTTTATACCGCTGTAAAAATGAGGTATTGGTCATTCTATGCTTGGTACGCCTATATTTTATTTGAGGGTCTGGAAACGTAATCCAAATTTCATCCACTTCATTTTCTGCAAAAACATATTCTAGCAATTCTATTTGTGTTCTAATAAATGTGACATTAGAAATATGTTCTTCTACGGCAGTTTTGGCACCTCTCCAAAAACGCGCACCTTTGATGTCAATGCCAATGAAGTTCTTTTCTGGGTATCGCTTTGCTAATCCAACGCTATACTCCCCTTTTCCGCAACCAAGCTCTAGTACGATTGGGTTATCATTTTTAAAAAACGAGAGCCACTGCCCTTTATGCTTAAAATTACCATTAACCAGCTCTTCTCGTGTTGGTTGTATTACATTTGAAAATGTATCGTTCTCTTTAAAGCGTTTTAGTTTATTTTTGCTACCCACTGTTATTTTAAATTTTGACAAAATTAAGCAAACATTTTAGAGTTACCTTTGTTTTTACATGGAATTGAAAAAAAGAATACTCGTCGCGCCTTTAAATTGGGGCTTAGGTCATGCCACAAGATGCATCCCTATTATTAATGCTTTGATGAAATATCATTACGAACCTGTTATAGCAAGTGATGGTTTAGCCTTAGAACTTTTAAAAAAAGAATTCCCGACCTTAACAGCTATAACCCTACCATCATATCATATTTCTTATCCTAAAAACGGGAAGTACTTTAAACTACACCTAATGAAGACCGCCCCAAAAATACTAAACGCTATTAGAGCTGAAAAATCACAAATACAAAGCTTGATTAAGCATAATAAAATTGACGGTATTATTTCGGACAATCGCTTTGGCGTATATCATAAAAACGTCCCTTCTGTTTTTATAACGCATCAACTCAATGTACTTAGCGGAAGTACAACCTGGATGAGCAGTAAAATACATCAACAGATGATACATAATTTTGATGAATGTTGGGTTCCTGATGTTACAAACACCCCCAGTTTAAGTGGTAAACTTGGTCATTTAAAGCAATTTAACATCCCTATTAAATATATGGGAATTATCAGTCGATTTAATCCCATTGCTTTAGAAA
This sequence comes from Flavobacteriaceae bacterium, assembly GCA_013215095.1. Lineage (GTDB taxonomy): Bacteria > Bacteroidota > Bacteroidia > Flavobacteriales > Flavobacteriaceae > DT-34. Next base: position 62,676 of record JABSPM010000006.1, read on the forward strand.
AAAAATATGATCTATTGGTATTATTATCTGGTCCAGAACCACAGCGAACCTTATTAGAACAGCATATATTAGAACAATTAAAAACTTATAATGGCACAATACTATTTGTCAAGGGCAAAATAGAAGCGCAACAAACCAAAACCATTAAAGGCAATCTTACTATAGTCAATTACATGAAAAGTGATGCACTGGAAATTGCCTTAAATGTTAGTTCAACTGTAATATCACGTTCGGGATATACCACGATTTTAGATTTAGCCAAATTAGGTAAAAAGGCTTTTTTTATACCAACTCCTGGACAATTTGAGCAAGAATATTTGGCAGAACGTTTAGATAAACGCGGTATTGCACCGTATTGTCATCAAGAAGAATTTACTATTGACCAATTGCATCGTATAAAAACTTATACTGGTTTTGATACGGTGTCATGTCAAATTGATTTTAAAGCTCTATTTTATCTTTTCGAGTGTAAATGAGAACTCGCTACCAACGCCATATTCACTTTCTACATAGATTTTTTCGTCATGAGCTTCAATAATATGCTTTACAATAGCTAGCCCCAAACCAGAACCTCCGACACTTCTAGACCCACTTTTATCCACGCGATAAAAGCGTTCAAACAATCTTGATATATGCGACTGAGCAATACCCTCTCCATTATCTCTTACTCTAATAATTACTTTATTCTTTATTAAATTCTCCACGCTTACCTCTGTGGTACCTTTTACATGACCATACTTAATCGAATTGACAATTAAATTTGATAAGACCTGCTGAATACGCTCTCTATCACCTCTAACTATTATCGGCTGCTTATAATCCATATCAAAGGTTAAAGTGATTCTTTTTTTGGCAGCTTTCATCTCCAAAAGCTCAAAAACATTGCGTACTAACTCAACAATATCAAAACATTCAATCTGAAGTCTCAGGTCTCCGACTTCTAATTTGGTAATCATATCCAAATCTTTAATAATATAAATCAAACGTTCTACGCCTTTATCTGCACGTTTCAAATATTTTTCTCTAATAGTTTCATTATCTGCAGCACCATCTATTAAAGTAGAAATGTAACCTTGTACCATAAACAAAGGTGTTTTTAACTCATGCGACACATTACCAATAAACTCTTTCCGATATTCCTCTCTAATTTTTAAAGTTTCTATCTCTAATTTCTTGTCCTTAGCATACTTATCTATTTCTTCGGTAAGCGTTCGAATATCTGTAGTAATTTGTTGTTTTCTAAACGAACTCGATTCTAGTAAAGTCAAATCATCATAAATCTTCTTAACCCTTTTATAAATAAAGTTCTCCACTCTATACTGAATTATAAAAAATGGAACTGCAAAAGTTAAGCCAGCAAACAACAAAACCTGCCATACAAACAAAGCATAAAAACGGTATAAAAATAGACTTATAGCGCAAGTGAGCAACGCACAAATGAATACGGAAGATTTAATAGCAAATTTATATGATTTTTTAAAAATTTTAGCCATTAATCTACAAACTTATAACCAACACCTTTAACTGTTTTAAAGGATTTATCTCCAATTTTCTCTCTAAGTTTTCTAACATGAACATCAATAGTTCTGCCACCAACAACCACTTCATTCCCCCAAACACTGTCTAAAATTTCTTCTCTTTTAAAGACCTTCCCTGGTTTAGATGTAAGCAAGGATAACAATTCGAATTCTTTTCTGGGTAAAATCATTTCCTTTCCTTTCAACACAATCTTATATGCATCTCTATCTATTGTAAGGTCACCTATTCTAAGAACATTCTCTTGCTGATCTTCTTCTCTAAAACGTCTTAGCAAAGCACCTACTTTACTTACTAAAACTTTTGGTTTAATTGGTTTTGTAATATAATCATCTGCTCCAGCCTCAAAACCTGCGACTTGAGAATAGTCTTCACCTCTAGCTGTTAAAAAGGTAACAATACTATCTTTCAGCTCAGGAATTTGACGTATTTGCTCACAAGCATCAATACCGTCCATTTCTGGCATCATAACATCTAAGATAATTAATTGCGGCTTTACTTTTTTTGCCATTTCTACACCTTCTAAACCATTATTCGCCGTAATAACTTTATATCCTTCGTTTGTTAAATTGTACCCTACAATTTCTAAAATATCTGGTTCATCATCAACCAATAATATTTTAATATCTTTTTTATCCATTGTTCATTGTAATTATACTGTAAATATAAAATTAATCCCATACTATCTTTCAGTAAAAGCAATATATAACATTGGGGTAACTTAGTAATTACATTAGTTTAACTTTCGCGACCTAACCTAATCTAGCACTACACTAAGACAAACAACACTACTAAAGTAATCATAACTTTATGATAACTTAGTAAAGGAAATATATTTCGTATATTTGCCAATCCTTAATTTTAATTTTAAATCATGAATAAACTTTACTTTTTAATAGTTACTTTTTTAACATCAACAGTTTCTTTTGGTCAAGCTACTGAATTATACTTTAGTATGTACGCAGAAGGGTCATCAAACAACAAATTTCTAGAAATATATAACGGCACTGGAGCTGATGTAGACTTGAGTAATTACTCCATTTCATATTGTAATAACGGTTGTGATACGACTGGTGAATTTGACTATCCAGATAACGTAACTTTTGCATCGGGTACTACATTAGCAAATGGCGATGTGTATGTCATTGCACACCCAAGTGCTAATGCTGAAATTTTAGCAGAAGCTGACACAACGTTTCAATATATAAGTAATGGGGATGACGTTATGGCCTTAACACAAGCTGGAGCTACTGCTAACGCATATACTATTATAGATATCATTGGTGACCTTCAGGGTGATCCTGGTTCTGGTTGGGCTGTAGCTGGTGTTGCAAACGGAACGCAAGACAAAACTTTAACTAGAAAATCAAGTGTCTGTGGTCCTAATCCTAACGAACTTGGTTCCTTTGGAACAAATACAGATGATTCTGAATGGATTGTAGGGGCTATAGATAGTGGGGTTGACGAATTAGGTTCATATACTGGATGTGTTTCTGACCCTGCATTAAATATTATCGCTCCAAATGATGGTGACGTTATTGCTGCTGGCACGACAAGTGTAGATATTACTATTGCTGTTCAAAACTTTTCGGTAGGCAACCCAGGATCTGGTGTAGATGGTCATATTCACTGGACTGTTAATAATACTGA
>JABSPM010000060.1 GCA_013215095.1 Flavobacteriaceae bacterium
GAACTGCATAGGTACTTTAAGTAAACCGTTGAAAATTAACCCTATACGCATTTCTTTAATGGATTTTCCAGAGAGGTAACGTTGCACCTGACTTTGGTCTGTGCCAAAATAGGAGAGCGCTAGGAAGCTTCCACCAATAATTCCACTCCAAAAGGTAAAACGGTTTTCGAGTTTAAAACTAAAATCTAAAACATTCATCTTACCACTCGCCCCTGCAATATCCAAAGCTTTTTGGAAAGTAATACCATCAGGTAAATAGCTGATAATTAGAAAGAATGTAATAAACATTCCTGTAAATATTACTGCCATTTGATGTTTTTGAGTTACACTAACGGCTTTGGTTCCTCCAGATACGGTATAAATGATCACAAGAATTCCTATGACAATATTTAATAATGTTAAATCCCAACCTAAAACAGCAGATAGAATTATTGCTGGTGCAAAAATAGTAATTCCGGCTGCTAGTCCTCTTTGAATTAAGAATAAGCTAGCGGTTAATGTTCTTGTTTTTAGGTCAAATCTATCTTCTAGAAATTCGTAAGCTGTAAATACTTTTAAGCGGTGGTATAACGGAATAAAGACCATACAGATAATAACCATTGCAATTGGTACACCAAAATAAAATTGGACAAACCCCATACCACTATGAAAAGCCTGTCCTGGTGTTGATAAAAAGGTAATTGCGCTTGCTTGTGTTGCCATTACAGAAAGTCCGATAGTCCACCATTTGGTCTCGTTACCGCCTTTAATATAATCTTGTACATTTTTACTGCCTCTGGTTTGCCAAGTGCCATAGAGTACAATGGTAAGTAGTGTGATTGTTAATACAATCCAATCTAAATTTTGCATAGTTTAAGCAAAAAAATTAGTAAAAAAATAAAACAGTATTATGTAAATTGCATTAGCAATAAGTACGAGTGTGTAATAGGGACTCCATTTATATTTTGGTTGTTAATTTTGCATGTTAATGGGGTGTTTTTTTATTGATTATAGTATCTTTTTTGCCCATAGAGAGCATGTTGGCAAAGAGTCTATACGCTCCAGAAACACCAGCAGGAAATTCTCTAAAAAAACTGAGCCCTGTATAGATATAGTGTCCTTTTCCGTATTTGGCGACTAGTAGGCTTCCTTTTTTTGCCTTTTCGCCTTTGTCACTAAACGCTAGCAATGGCGTAAATTCTTTGCCCCATTTATCGGGAAAGTATAAGCCGCGTTCTTGTGTCCATCCTTCAAAATCTTTATTGGTAATCTTATTGGGGTAATTTAACAGCTCATGACTTGGTTCTAATATGCGTACTTTAGCATTTTCGTCAGTGACTCTATCTTTTGACAAACGCAGCTCGTAGGGTGCAAGCGTAGTAGTTTTTAAGCCCTTGTTCTTATTGTATTGCACAATCATATTTCCTCCATTAGCTACAAAATCAAAGAGATATTTTTGTTTAAACTTTAAATCTTCTATAATGTTATAGGCTCTGATGCCAAGTACAACAGCATCAAAACCAGCTAAAGTTTCTTCCGAAATGTTTTCTGGTAAAATCGTAGTGATATGGTAACCAATGTTTTCTAGGCTTTGCGCTACGGTGTCTCCTGCACCTTCAATGTATGCAATGTTTTTACCGCGTTTTTTGATGTCTAAACGTACCACTTTGCTTGTGCTGTGTAATAAAACAGTTTGAAACGGAATATGCGCATAATTGATATCTACCAGCTCTTTAGAGTAGGTTTTTCCGTGGACTAGAATCATAGGTTTAAGATAACCTTCACTTTGATTTTCTGGTGGGATTATAGTGAATATCAATTTTTTTTCATCACCTTTATTGGTAATCTCTACCTTTTGTTTTTCAGGGTAAATGCGCCAGCCCTTAGGATGCTCCATAGATACAAAACCAGATATAGCCGAACCACTTGCCTTAATGGTAACTTCGATATCTTTGGGTTGACCATCTTCAAAAATATAAACCTTATTACTCATGCTTACCGAAACCTCTGGTATAATTTCAAAAGGTTTATACATTTCGCCTTTGTCTGGTTCCGAATAACGATACACAGCATGTTTTGAAATTGTAATTGGTGTGCCATTAATGATTAGGTCAAAATCGACCTGAACAGGTCTTGGCGTTTCTGGTTGACCTATCCAATCCATATGTTCAACTTTATACATGCCCAAAGTTCCTTTTTTTGATAGCCAATAGGGTGTAGAATAATCTATATTTTTTAGTGTAATCTGTTCTGAAAAGCTTTGTTTTTGGTTAAACGGAAGAACTAAGGTCTTGTCAAAAGTCATTCCATCAATTTGAGATGTAATGGATGTTAATGTAATAGCTGCATTGCTCCGGTTTAAGGCTTCTATATGTAGTTTGATTTTAGTGTTTGGCGTTGCGGTTGGATTAGGTGTTGTAGCCTCTAGGTAAAGGCCTGCGCAGGCTTCAATGATTTTTAAAATTTGAGTTTTCTTAATGTTCTTCCAGTGTTTGTTTTCAAGATTCTCAATATGCTTGTATGCAGCAATAAGCTGTGGTAAATGTATTGAGGGGTCTTTGAAATTAAAATTGTTCTCAACCTCTTTTAGAATAGTGGCAATACTATTTCCGCCTTTGAGACGATTCCAAGTGGTGTCAATACCATCAAAAATATCATTGTTTTTTGGAGGGTCGCCTTTTAAGAATTCGACATATTCTTTCTGCGTACCTCTAGTTGTTAATCTTCCAAAACCTTGGCATAAGTGCTGACTGCTTGCTATTGCTGCCAATTCGTTATTAGACAGTCCTTTTTGAGGGTAATACACACCAACATCAAAGTGAAGCATATTACTTTTATCGGCTTTTTTAAATTTTTTTTGGCTTCCATAAAACCACCAAGACGTATTAAAAAAGATACGTTTTGGCTGCCAAATTTCAGTACTGTTTAATTGATAACTATAACTGTTTGGGTCATTAGATTTTTCAAATGCTTCTAGACTCAACATCGCTGAACTGGTATGATGACCATGGGTACGACCTGGAGTCCTATGGTCAAAACGGTTGATAATGACATCGGGTTTAAAGTTTCTTATGGTCCAAACGACATCAGCAAGTACGCTATCCTTATCCCAGATATTATGGGTTTCGTCTGGATGTTTAGAATACCCAAAATCCTTGGCTCTTGAGAAAAATTGCTCCCCACCATCTACGCGTCTTGCTGCCAATAATTCTTGCGTACGTATGACGCCAAGAAGAGCACTAATTTCTGGTCCAATAAGATTTTGTCCGCCGCTACCACGTGTTAACGATAGATATGCTGTGCGTGCTTTGATATGATTAGACATGTAGGCAATAAGTCTTGTGTTTTCATCGTCTGGATGTGCCGCAACATATAAAACAGAGCCCAAAAAGTTGAGTTTTTGAACCGCTTCATAGATTTGAGAACTGGTCCACTTTTGGGGTGGTTGTGCCAAGAGGCAACTTGTAACCATTAGGCTAAATAATAAGATGAGTACTTGTTTCATTATATAAAATTAGTTCGTTTACCAAATATAAAATAAAACAATGAAAGCACTGGCTTTATAACAGTTTTAACTTCTCCGTTTATTTGTCAAAAGCATTTTTTTCTATTAAAGACACCGCTTTTTGTAAGATTAAATTATTGGGGTATGTAATGAGCTCACCATCAGTTTTTCTCAAATGAATTTGAAACGAACGAATATCTTCAATCACAGCAATGATTTCATAATCCTTATCATGAATATGAATCTTATCTCCAATTTTATAAGGGAATGAAAAGAACATTACAATTCCTGAAGTAACATTACTGAGAATTGACCAATTGGCAAATAATGTAATTCCTAAAACCGCAAATACAGAAGAAAACAAGACGACGAGGTCATTCACTTCTACACCGAGCACAAAGGCTTCAATAAGTAAGGCAATAATTAAGAACGTAACTGTTACATAACGTCCAATAAGCTTAATGCGCCCTTTGTTCTTGCGCTTAGAATTACCAAGACGTCTTACCAATAGGCGTGCTATAAGTTGAAGTACAAATAAGACTCCAAAAACAAAGATTGAATGGAGTATTTCAGATTGATATTTAATGATAAAATTTTCGATTACTAAGCGTTTGTCTAGCAAATATATAAAGAAGCTACTTAGAAATAAAACCTTCTAAAGATTTATATAACAATTGTACGGGTAAGCCCATAACATTATAATAACAACCTTCAATTTTGCTTACGCCAACTTGCCCAATCCATTCTTGAATACCATAGGCGCCAGCTTTATCCATAGGTTTGTAGTTCCTAATGTAATACCAAATTTCTTCGTCCGATAAGACTCTAAAGGTTACTTTGGTTGTGTCATGAACTGTAAGCTGTGCATCTATGGTTTTAAGACAAACCGAAGTAATAACCTCATGCGTCTTTCCACTCATAGCATTAAGCATATGATAAGCATCTTGTTCACTCTTAGGCTTGCCAAGTGCCTTGTTCTCATGCCAAACAATGGTGTCACTTGTAATGAGAATATCTTGGGGTTTTAACTCCTGTTCAAAAACTAAGGACTTGAGTTGCGCCAAATAATCACTGATTTCGAAATGCCTTAAACGATTGGGGTATTCTTCTTTTATTGGTTTTGGTCGAATCTCAAAATCTAATCCTAGAGCTTTAAAAAAGGCTTGTCTTCTTGGAGAACTCGATGCTAATATGAGCTTATGGTTTTGGAGTTTGTCGTTGAGCATTATTTCAGAATAAAAGGATACAATAATAAGGATAATACTCCAAAAAATAGGATTAATTTAAGGATGTTTGATAAATGGGCTAGTTCCTTTTTAGTCGTTGCAGAAAACAAGTTTATTGTTACATAGAGTAGAGGTGCAATAATACATGCCAAAAAATAAATGATAGCAATCTGCTGTTTGTATAAATAGGTAACCACATAGTAAGTCACTGCAAACAGAGGTATAAGGGAGATTACAAATACAGTTTTGATAGCGCGTTCTCTTCCAATTATAATTGGTAGGGTTTTCATGTCTTGATTATAATCACCATCTATATCTTCAATGTCTTTAATTAGTTCTCTGACGAGATTAATCATGAAAGCAAAAACTGCATAATCCCATAGAATTTTAAAGAACATAATTTGTGTTGGTTGGTTACTATCTGTAATTGCCGGTAGCAACTCAAAAAGACCTATAATTAATATACTTAGACCAACCAAAGCAGAAATAACAATGTTTCCTATTAAAAAAGTACGTTTAAGGTAATTGGCATAAACATAAAGTAAGCCAGAAACAAGAATAAAAATACTAGCAAAACCACTTTTGTTGACCAGATTAGAAACATAAAATCCAAGACCAACACCAGTTATAGATAATGCAATAAACCAATTAAAAGCAGCTTGTTCTGAGATATATTTGGTAACGATAAGTTTTTCAGGTTTGTTTATTATATCTGTGTCAATATCATAGATGTCATTAATAATATTTCCTGCGGCTGCAATACATACCGTTGCCGCTATCAATAAAAAAAAACCAAAACTATTAAGTGTTATCGCAACATTAAAGGCATCAAACAAAGCGTATTTAATGAGGACTTGTGCTAAGATAATGAGTGTTAAATTTTTCCAGCGAATTAAGTTTAGAAAATGTAACATAATATTATTATAAGGTAAAAGTTATGAATTTATAGTATTAGGGTAATTATTGCAAAAGCAATATTAAATGGCAAATATAAAGCACAATAATACGATTTTTTACATTTTTTGTCTTTACTAAGAGTATCTGTTTTTTTTAATACTGTTTTTTGCAAATACCTTTCGCAAAGCTTGATAAAAACACCTGATATAGCTCTAAATCCAATAGCATTGAATTTTGGGAGGATTTAGGTATCTCTTGTCTTAGAATTAATCGTATTTCGCACTAAAATTTTGCATCCAATTTCCTTGTACTTTTAGTGTTTGTTCAATGACATCTCTAACAGCTCCGTTTCCTCCATTTTTATGGGATATATATTTAGAAATCGCTTTGATTTCTGGTACTGCATCCTGTGGGCAAGCAGGAAGTCCAACCTGTTGCATAACATTATAATCTGGGATATCGTCACCCATGTAAAGTGCGTGTTCAGGGTTAATGGAGTGCTGTTTCAAAAAGGTATTTAAACACTGGATTTTGTCTTTAACGCCTAGATGAATCTCTTTGATGCCAAGACCTTCCAGTCTTAGACGAACACCGTCATTACTGCCTCCAGAGATGATACAAATGGTGTACCCTTTATCTATAGCAGTTTTTAAGGCATAACCATCTTTAATATTCATGTTTCGCAGCAGTTCTCCAGAGGTGGTAACTAATACTGTACCATCCGTGAGTACGCCATCAATATCTAAAATAAATGTTGTAATATCGTTAAGTATTTCTTTATAATGCTTTCCCATTCTTTATTGCTTTTTTGGTGTTCTCGGCGGAATACCATGTGTCATTTTTATAGATTTTGTAATAAGGTCATAAATATCGGTTTGAATACCTTTTTTTAGTATTTTATGATGTCTCTTTAAGGTTTTTCTATCGTTACGTTTTGCGGGGCCAGTCTGTGCCATATATGGCGATATTTTTTGGATTTTTTTAGCAGTCTCCAGTATTAAAGGTTTTAAAATATCAAACTCTACACTTTGATATTCTGTAATTTCATGCCCAATGCGATACAATTGATTGGTGAAGTTATTTACAAAAACAGCGGCCAAATGGAGTGCAGCACGTTGTTCACTGTTCACTTTATAGCAAGTGCTCCCTAAGGAAGACGCTAAGGTGCTTAATAGTTCTATGTGTTGCTTATTTAAGGCTTCAATACAAATGGGTACATTGGCAAAATCTAATTCAGCTTCTTTTGTAATGCTCTGAAGAGGATAAAATACACCACGCATATTTTTATTGCTGAGTTCATTTACAGCCACGGCGCCACATGTATGTACAAAAAGTTTGTTCTCTAATGGAAATTCTTTAGAAAAATGTATAATCTTATCATCACTAATGGCAGCGATATAAATATCGGCATTTGGATTAATTTCATTTAAGTTGTCTGTAATATCAACTTCATTTTTAAACTCTTGAAGTTTAGATAAACTCCTATTATACCATTGCAATATTTCTACTTGCCCTGCAACTTTAAATTTTTTGTAGAAATGCGTGCCTACATTGCCTGCGCCTAATAATACTATCGAAATCATAAACGCTAAAATAGGTAAGTATTCTATGAATTAAAAGTCTATTGCATTATCTTTGTAAACAATGAATAAAAAAGATATTACCACCAAAGATGATGTGTTTTTGTTAGTCTCATCTTTTTATAAAAAAGTAAGAATAGACAAAGAATTAGGAGCGTTTTTTGAAACGGTTGAAGACTGGGATGAGCATATAGAGAAACTTACGACGTTTTGGCAAAGCAATTTGTTTTTAAAGACGCGTTATTATGGCAATCCTATTGAAGCACATATTCGTGCAGATAATAGTAATGATAATGCGATTTCTGAATATCATTTTGGACTATGGCTTAATTTGTGGATGGCTACTATAGATAGCTTATTTGCAGGTCAAATAGCTCAAAATGCAAAACATCGCGCTAGAAAGATGTCTACTTTTTTAAATATTAACATTTTTAAGGCTAGGAATATTTAGTTGATAATCGGGCTTGTTAAATCCGATATAATTACGTTTAACATCAGACAAAAATAGTTACATTTGCAGATGCTAAAAATACCCAATAATATAAAATGCAAAAAAAACTCGCTAAATTCTTGTTTTCAACAAGGCTGACGTCAGTATTATTCTTTGTTTTTGCCATCGCAATGATTGTAGGAACGTTTATGGATAAAGGTGAGGCTACCTCTCCAACACCGTATTCTAGAACTTTAATTTATAATGCTTGGTGGTTTGAGAGCATCATGGTTTTTTTTATGATTAACTTTATCGGAAATATTTTTCGATATCGCTTATTGCGAAAAGAGAAATGGGATGTATTATTATTACACTTATCATTTATTTTTATTTTTTTAGGTGCTTTTATAACAAGATATATTAGTTTTGAAGGAATGATGTCTGTAAGGGAGGGCGCAACTGAAAATACCTTTCTTTCTCAAAAAACATATTTAACGACTTATATCGATGGTCAATTGGAAATAAATGGTCAATTGCAGCGTCGTGTTTTAGAAAATGAAGTTGATTTTTCGCCACGTTTAAATAATAAGTTTAAGGTGTATTCAGATTATGATGGACAACCCGTAACTATTGAGCTGGAAGAGTTTATTGCTGGAGCAGAAGAAGATGTAGTTCCGCATCCTGATGGAGCATATTATTTAAAAATTGTGGAATCTGGTGAAGGAAAACCGCATAATCATTTTTTAAAGTCTGGTCAGGTATCATCTATTCATAACGTGCTTTATGCTTTAAATAAGTTTACGGACGGTGCTGTTAATATTACGCACACAGATTCAACTTTAACCATTCAATCGCCATTTGAGGGGCGTTATATGACTATGGCTACAAGGGCTACTGGGCTTTTGGTAAAAGATAGTATTCAGCCATTGATTTTGCGTTCGGCATATACAATAGGACATCAAACTTTAGTATTTCCAAAACCCGTAATTAAAGGGAAATTTGATGTAGTTAAAAAATCTGAATTGTTAAGAAATGACGAAGATGGATTAGCCTTAAGAGTATCTGCCAACGGCGATAGTAAAATTATAAAACTACTTGGAGGCAAAGGCTCTAATAATGCGTTTACACAAGATTCTGTTGGTGGATTGGATTTTGCATTCAGATATGGGTCTAAAGTTATAGAACTGCCATTCAGTATAAAGCTTAACGATTTTATTGCAGAACGTTACCCAGGCACCGAAAATAGTTTTTCGGCTTTTGAAAGTAAGGTAACTGTTTTGGACGAGCAAGAAGGTGATTTTGATTTTCATATTTATATGAACAATATTTTAAATCATAGAGGATATCGTTTCTTTCAGTCGTCTTATGACCCTGATGAGAAAGGTACGATTTTATCTGTAAATCATGATTTCTGGGGTACAAATATCACCTATATTGGGTATTTTTTATTGTATTTAAGTATGTTGGCTATTTTATTTAATAAGAACACACGTTTTGATGATTTACGTAAATTATTGAGACAAGTTAAACTAAAAAAGACCAAACTTATTACGGTTGTAATTCTTGCATTAAGTTTTTCTTCACAAGCGCAGCATGTACATACAGAAGGTGATAGCCATGCTAATGAGCATCAACACTCAGATGCAACAATACAAACACCAGAAATTCCTTCTAAAGCAATATTAGATTCTATACTTTATGCTAATGTAGTGCCAAAAGCAGAAGCTGAAAAGTTTGGGCACTTGGTGATTCAGGATTTAGATGGGCGTATGAAGCCAGTAAATACTTACGGTTCAGAATTATTACGAAAAATAAGTAAGTTAGATCACTATGAAGAATTAGACGCCAATCAAGCGTTCTTATCGATGCAAGAGAGTCCAATGCTTTGGTGGAATGTGCCCATAATTCATTTAAAGCGTATGAAATCCGATACGGTAAGAAGTGTAATAGGTGTTGAGGATGATGTAAAATACGTGACGTTGTCACAGTTTTTTACAAAAGAGGGGTTTTATAAAATTAGCGAGCAGCTAGAAAGTGCTTCTAGAGTACAAGTGCCTACTTCAATACAAAAAGAATTTTTGGAAGCTAATCAAAAAGTAAACCTGCTCTATAACACATTAGAAGGAAGTGCTATAAAAATTTTCCCAGTACCTAATGATCCAAATAATACTTGGATTTCTCCTAAGGAATATGCAAAACAACACGATAAATTTCAAGATTCCTTATACGGAAATTTTGTAAAAACAGGTTTTTTGGCCTACTTAGGTGCTCTACAGCAATGCAAAAAGACAGGAGATTTTTCGCAAGCCGATATGTTGCTTAATGGTATTAAGAAGACTCAGGTAAATAAGGGCGGTGATGTAATGCTTAGTGAAGAGAAAATTAAAACTGAGGTGCTTTACAACAAGTACGATATTTTTAAAAAGCTCTTTAGTTGGTATATGTACGCTGGTACTATAATGTTTATTTTGTTGATTGTTCAAATTTTTAAAGACCGAAGCAAAATCATGCATAAGATGATTAAAGCTTTCAAATACATTATTATTTTCTTGTTTGTCCTGCATACCATTGGATTAATTGCAAGATGGTATATCTCTGGCCATGCGCCATGGAGTGATGCTTATGAATCCATGATTTATGTGGCTTGGGCAACGATGTTTTTTGGAGTTGTTTTTGGAAGGAAGAGTGATTTGACCTTTGCTGCGACTGCTTTTGTAACATCTATGCTTTTAATGATCGCACATTGGAATTGGATGGATCCTTTTATTGGGAATTTGGCACCAGTACTTAATAGTTACTGGTTGATGATACATGTAGCGGTTATTGTAGGTAGTTATGGACCATTTACTTTGGGGATGATTTTGGGATTGGTAAATTTATTGCTTATGATTCTTACCAATGCTGAAAATAAAAAGAAAATGTATTTAAATATCAAAGAACTTACTATTGTCAATGAAATGGTATTAACCGTAGGTCTTGTAATGCTAACAATTGGTAACTTTTTAGGTGGAATGTGGGCTAATGAAAGTTGGGGACGTTATTGGGGTTGGGATCCAAAAGAAACCTGGGCATTAATTAGTATTATGGTGTATGCTTTCGTTCTTCATATGCGTTTGGTGCCAGGATTAAGAGGGGCTTATACGTTTAATTTAGCATCAGTAATTGCAATTGGGAGTATCATATTTACGTACTTTGGGGTAAATTTCTATTTGGCAGGATTACATTCTTATCAAGCTGGTCAGCAAATTGATAGTATAAAAACAATAGGAACAGTATTGGCTATTATAACTGTTGTTGGATTCTTTGCATATAGAAAATACCGTAAATTTTACCGCAAAAAGCGATAAGAATTTAAACTAAATCCTTCGCATTATTGTAATGAATTTCCGAAAAATCTTCAATAACCTTATCGGCTTTACTATAATCTTGCCCTTTGGAATTTGTACTTTTAAATCCTACGCAAAATATATGTGCTGCATTTGCTGCTTTAATACCATTGGAAGAATCTTCGATAACAATACATTCAGAAACCTTATGCCCTGAAGCATTAGCGGCGTTGATGAAGATTTCGGGATGAGGTTTAGAGGCTTTTAAGTCTGCACCACTTAATTTTGCAACAAAGTAGGGATTGAGTTTAAAGCGTTCGAAAACATTGTTTATCGTAGTCATCGAAGCAGAAGACGCTAAGACCAAAGTAACTCCATTGTTATAATAGTCTTTAATTAACTCCTCAACGCCATCTATTAAACTTAAGTCTGTATCTGAAAAAAAAAGGGTTTTAAAAATCCGACGTTTGATTTGTATTAATTCCTGCGGTGCTTGGCTTAACTTAAAATGTGCACAAAGTGTTCTGCAAACTTCTAAAGTAGATTTACCGGTAAAGCTTTCATATAGTTCATCTGAGACATCTATTCCAATCTCATTAAACATGCCATGATAAGCTTTGGAGTGCAAAGGTTCTGTATCTACAATAACACCATCCATATCAAATAAAACCGCTTTTAACATACTTCTATTTTTTTACGAAGATAGATAAAGATTTTGGCTAAGACGTAGACCAAATAAAAAAATAACCCTATTTTTAAGGAATAGATGTTAAGTAACCATGGCAAAACAAGGACGCGAAAAAAACACAAAAAATAAATCCAAGCATAATAAGCTTTTAGCACGTAAAAAGAATAAGCTTAAAAAAGAAAAAGCGCTAAGACAAGAACGTTTAAAAGCGATTATGCAGAAAGCAAATGCTTCTAAAAACGAATAATTTATGGACAAACACAATCTTGGTGTCAATACGATATGTACACATGTAGGAGAGGTTGAAGATACACAGTTTAAAGGTGGGGTATCTCCTATATTTTTAGCCTCATCTTATGCGTTTATGGACGTGAATGTAAAACGTTATCCAAGGTATTTTAATACCCCAAATCAAGATCATTTATGTAGGAAGATTGCAGCCCTGGAGCAGGCAGAATCGGCGATGATTTTTGGTTCTGGAATGGCAGCAATAAGCACAACTTTATTAGCCTTTTTAAAAGCTGGAGATCATATTGTTCTCCAAAACGATATTTATGGAGGTACACGAAATTTTATAGAAACCCAATGCGATAATTATAGTATTGAATACACTTTTACCAAGGATTTGTCGCTTGAAGATTTTGATTCCTGTATAAAATCAAACACCAAAATAATTTATATAGAAACACCGTCTAATCCTCTATTAAAACTTGTAGATATTGAAGCTGTTTCTAATTTAGCCAAATCTAAAGGAGTTTTAACAGTGATTGATAATACTTTCGCAACACCAATAAACCAACAACCTATAACCTTGGGGATTGACATTGTTATTCATAGTGCAACCAAGTATTTTGGAGGTCATAGTGATATTTGTGCAGGTGCGGTAGCGGCCTCACAACAACATATTGATGCGATTTGGCAATTGGGTATTAATTTAGGAGGGAATTTGAGTGATTTTACAGTCTGGATGTTAGAACGTAGTATGAAAACCTTAGCCCTTAGAGTCAAAGCGCAGCAGCGTAATGCAAAACGATTAGCTAAGTTCTTACAGGCACATTCAAGTATTGAAAACGTCAATTATCCAGGGTTAAAATCGCATCCCAATTACAATTTAGCAAAACGTCAAATGAATGGTTTTGGTGCGATGTTGTCTTTTGAATTTAAGAGTCATATCAATGTAAAAGGCTTTTTATCTAGTCTAGAATTGATAAAACCATCGATGAGTTTGGCAGGAGTGGAAAGTACCATGTTATTACCAGCAGAGACCTCACATGCATTGCTAACGTCAGAAGAACGACGCAATCAAGGGATTACCAATCGATTGATACGATTTTCTTTAGGGATAGAGTGCAAAAAAGATTTAATTAACGATATAGAACAAGCTATAGCAAAGCAGATATTATGAAACTAGATATATTAGCCATTGGAGCGCATCCCGACGATGTTGAGTTGGGCTGTGGGGCTACAATAGCCAAAGAAATTGCAAATGGTAAGAAAGTTGGGATTATTGATTTGACAAGAGGCGAACTTGGCACTCGAGGTACTGCTGAAACAAGAGACGAAGAATCTTTTAATGCAGCAAAAATTCTGAATGTTGAAATGCGTGAAAATATGGGATTTTCCGATGGGTTTTTTGTGAATGACAAACAGCATCAGCTAAAACTTATTAAGATGATACGCAAATATCGACCAGATGTGGTGCTTTGTAATGCAATTTCGGATAGACATATAGATCATGCTAAAGGGAGTCAATTGGTAAGCGATGCTTGTTTTTTGAGTGGCTTGATAAAAATTGAAACTAAAATTGAAGAAGAAGAGATTTGGCAAAAACCTTGGAGACCAAAGCATATATATCATTATATCCAATGGCAAAATATTGAGCCAGATTTCGTGGTTGATGTTTCGGGATATATGACTGTCAAAATGGAAGCTGTATTGGCTTATAAAACACAGTTTTATGACGCCAAGAGTAAGGCACCAGAAACGCCAATATCCAGTAAGAACTTTACAGATAGTATAGTGTATAGGGCTAAAGATCTTGGAAGACTCATTGGAGCAGACCATGCCGAGGGGTTTACTGTAGAACGCTATGCAGCAGTGAATTCCATTTTTGATTTAAAATAAATTAAAAAAAGTTTTTGTATTAAAACTGAAAAGATTTAAATTTGCACACGCATTACAGAAATGTAATCAAAACGGTGGTTGTAGCTCAGCTGGTTAGAGCGCCTGATTGTGGTTCAGGAGGTCGTCGGTTCGAAACCGATCTTCCACCCAAAAAGACCAAGCCTTCTAGAAATAGAGGGCTTTTTTTGTATAAAAAAGGTGTTAGCCGTCTTTATACTAGAGTGATTGATAAAGCAGATGCTAAAAATCTCGGTAGTTTTATGGAAGCCCATATCTATAAAAAATCAAAAATAAGTCCAGACACAAAACACGTCAAGATGGGTTAGACGGAGGGATACATTAATAGGGTGGTTCTAACTCAACTTTGTCTTATTAAAAATATTAGTGGTTAAATTCCTAAG
This sequence comes from Flavobacteriaceae bacterium, assembly GCA_013215095.1. Classification (GTDB taxonomy): domain Bacteria; phylum Bacteroidota; class Bacteroidia; order Flavobacteriales; family Flavobacteriaceae; genus DT-34. The sequence continues at coordinate 14,157 of JABSPM010000060.1, forward strand.
TCAATACTTCTATTTATAGGTTATATTGCGAGTTTAACCTTTTTTAGGTAATAGACTAAAGTACAGCGATAGCTATCTATGCCTGTTTTTAATTTTGAAGTTGTCCAAAGCGTAGTGTTTAGGGGTAATTTTAATAAAAAATTACAAGTCAGAGAATTTATACCATTTTAAAATAAAAAAAGCCATTTTCAAAATGTGAAAACGACTTTTTCTCTAACTAAACTAAACATTATTTTTAAAAGCAATATTTGTTTTCAGCTGCAACTTTATCTGCAATCATTGTGCGTAATTTAACCACATTGGGTTGGTTTACATATTTTGTAAATCGCTTTAGTCCCATAAGCATCATGCGCTGCTCATCACCATCTGCAAAGGAAACAATGCCTTCTTTTGCATTTTTGATAATAATATCAACGGCGTTATATAGATATAATTGGGTCATAGCTATTTGATGTTTTTGCTCCGCTTCACCAAAACGTTTTGCATTTTTTTCGGTTCTTAATATTGCAGATTCAGCCATATAAATTTCAATTAAAATATTGGAAGCTGCCATTAATAATTGTTGGTGATCTTCGAGTTGAGGGCCGTATTTTTGTACGCTAGCTCCAGCTACCATCAAGAAGACTTTTTTAAGCTTTGCAATCATTTCTTTTTCTTCAGATAATAATTCTGAATAATCTGGCGTATCAAATGATGGTATGCCCATTAATTCTTCTTGAACTGCCATTGCAGGTCCTAGCAAATCGACATGACCTTTCATTGCTTTTTTGACGAGCATTCCAACAGAAAGCATTCTATTAATCTCATTAGTACCTTCATAGATTCTAGCAATACGAGCATCTCGCCACGCAGACTCCATCGGTGTGTCTGCAGAAAAGCCCATTCCTCCTAAAATTTGAATCCCTTCATCTGTACAGTTTTGTGTTGCTTCAGAAACCGCTACTTTAAGGATAGAACACTCAATAGCATACTCTTCGACACCTTTAAGTTCAGCTTCTTGATGCGAGTTTCCAGAGGCTTCACGAATAGCAATGCGATCTTCAATATTTTTAGCTGCTCTGTATGTTGCAGATTCATTAACATAGGCGTTTGTTGCCATTTCTGCTAACTTATATTTGATAGCACCAAAGCTTGAAATGGGTGTTTTAAATTGTACACGTTCGTTGGCATATTTAACAGCCTCGGTAGTAATACGACGTTGTGCATCTAAACACGCTGCAGCTAGTTTGATACGTCCAACGTTAAGGGCATTCATTGCAATTTTAAAACCATTACCGCGCTCAGAAAGCATGTTTTCTAAAGGCACTTTAGTTTCATTAAAGAACACTTGTCGTGTAGATGAAGAGTGAATACCTAACTTGTGTTCTTCCTCACCTAGAGCAATTCCGTTGGTGTTTTCTGGGTCGTATTCAACGATAAATCCAGTGATGTTTTTGTCATCTTCAATACGTGCAAAAACAATCATTACATTACAAAAACCAGCATTGGAAATCCACATTTTTTGTCCAGAAATAAGGTAATGTGTACCATCTTCGCTTAGGACGGCTTTTGTTTTTCCAGAGTTGGCATCAGAACCAGCAGTTGGCTCAGTCAAACAGTAAGCACCCATCCATTCACCGCTAGCCAATTTTGGCACATATTTTTGTTTTTGTTCCGTGTTACCATAAAGGGTAATTGGCATTGTACCAATTCCTGTATGTGCACCAAAGGCAGTACTGAAAGAGCCAGTTGCTCCAGAAATATAGTCACAAGTTAATACTGTAGATACAAAACCTAATCCCATGCCGTCATAAGCTTCAGGTACGGCAACACTCAAGAAGCCTAGTTCACCAGCTTTTTTCATTAGCGCTTCTGTAAAAGCATAATCTTTCTTCTCGAAACGCTCTTTGTTGGGCCAAATTTCTCTATCAACAAATTCTTTTACAGAATCACGCATCATTATTTGCTCTTCTGAAAAATCTTCTGGTGTAAATACGTCTTCACATTTTGTTTCTTTTACTAGGAATTGGCCTCCTCTTAGTAGGTCTTTGTGCTCTATTTCAGTCATAATTTTTAAATCTTTTTTTTTATTTCTTAGGAAATTAGAGGTTAGAGATTAGAAATGAGACTTTAAAATTTTCCCATGAAATCAATAACCATTCTTTGACATTCATTGTTTTTATTATCTATTGTTTCAAACTATTTCTCAGTAATATATTTTGCATTCTGAGGAGTTATAAGTTGAGTTCCTAATTCAAAAGAAGAACCCAAGTTATAGTCTAAAAAAGTGCTAAAGCCTTTATCTGTTCTAGATAAACCTTCATCTATGTTTGAAGGCATTAACATGGCGCAATTAATGATTTGAGAGGTTAATTTGTAATCTTCTCTTTTTTGGAAATTAGCGTTTAAATCATAGAAATATTTCATTATTTCAGTACCAATTATCCAAATATTTAAATTTTTATGCTTATGCTTTTTTCTATTTTCCATTTATCTCATCATTAAGCTCTTATTTTTAATCTCTCCTAATTAAGAAATTCAAAAATTCCTGCGGCACCTTGACCAGTACCAACACACATGGTAACCATACCATATTTGCCTTGCATATTACGTTTACGCATTTCGTCAAATAACTGAACGGATAGTTTTCCTCCAGTACACCCTAGTGGATGTCCAAGTGCAATGGCGCCACCATTAACGTTGATGATGTCTGGATTTAAATCCAAGGTCCTAATTACTGCCAAAGATTGTGAAGCAAAAGCCTCGTTTAATTCAATAAGTTCGACATCATTTTGTTGTAAACCTGCTTGTTTCAAGGCTTTTGGAATTGCGGCTACAGGACCTATTCCCATAATTCGTGGTGGCACTCCGGCAGCAGCGTAACTGACTAGTCTTGCTTCTGGTGCTATGCCTAATTCTTTGACCATCGTCTCACTCATAACCATTACAAAAGCAGCACCATCACTTGTTTGTGAAGAGTTTCCCGCTGTTACAGAGCCATTAGCAGCAAAAACTGGGCGTAATTTAGCCAGAGCTTCAGTGCTTGTGCCCCTTCGTGGACCTTCGTCTTTAGTTACTGTATATGATTTTGTGGCGCGTTTGCCTTTTCCATCTATATAGGTTTCTTCTACATCTATAGGAGCAATTTGGTCTTGAAAACGATTACTATCCAAAGCTTTTAAAGCTTTCATGTGTGATTCATAAGCAAATTGATCTTGATCTGCTCTAGAGATATCATATTGTTGTGCTACAGCTTCTGCTGTGTTACCCATTCCCCAATAATAATCTTCATGACCAGCATTTACCAAATCGTAGTTTAATTCTGGTTTAAATCCTGTCATCGGAACAGAGCTCATACTTTCGGTTCCTCCAGCAATGATGCATTCTGCCATTCCAGATTGAATCTTTGCTACTGCCATTCCAATAGTTTCTAATCCAGAAGAGCAAAAACGGTTTACGGTTACACCAGGGACATCAACAGAGTCTAATCCTAATAAAGAAATAATTCTAGCCATGTTTAAGCCTTGAGAGCCTTCAGGCATTGCATTACCAACTATAACATCATCAATACGTTTAATATCAAATTCTGGTAATTTATGCATCATATATTTGATGGTTTCTGCGGCTAATTCATCAGCTCTTTTAAATCTGAACACCCCTTTTTTAGACTTTCCTACGGCTGTTCGATATCCTTTTACTATATATGCTGTTTTCATATTTATTTTTAATTTTTAGATAATTAAACATTTTGAGGGTTAGAGTTCTTAAACAATAGAAATCTAAACATCTCATAACGTCTAGTTACGTAGCGGTTTACCAGTTTTTAACATATGCTGAATGCGCTCTAAGGTCTTACGTTCTGTAGACAGGCTTAAGAAAGCTTCGCGCTCAATATCTAATAAGTATTGTTCAGTAACTTTTGTTGGTTCTGATAAATCTCCTCCAGCCATGACATAGGCTAGTTTATTTGCAATTTTTTGATCATGTTCTGAGATGTATTTAGAAGCATTCATTGCATCGGTTCCTACTAGGAACATTCCTAATGCTTGCTTACCTAATACTAAAATGTCATTACGTTTTACAGGTTGTGTATATCCAGCATCAGCCATTAATTTGGCATGAGCTTTTGCTGTTGCAATTTGTCTGTCTTTGTTTACTACAATGACATCTTTTCCTTTTTGAAGAATATTAGTATCAAAAGCTTCATAAGCTGATGTTGATACTTTTGCCATTCCAATGGTTAAGAAATGTTCTTGTAAAACATTTAGTTGTACATCCCCTTTATGAAATAAATCTTGCGCTCTTAATGCCATTTCTTTAGAACCTCCACCTCCAGGGATGACACCAACACCAAACTCTACAAGGCCAATATAAGTTTCTGCAGCAGCCACAACTTTATCTGCATGTAATGATAATTCACAGCCGCCTCCAAGGGTCATACCATGTGGAGCAACGACTGTTGGAATAGAAGAATAGCGCATGCGCATCATAGTGTCTTGGAAGTATTTGATAGCCATGTTCAATTCGTCATATTCTTGCTCAACAGCCATCATAAAAATCATACCGATGTTTGCGCCCACAGAGAAATTAGCTCCTTGATTTCCTATGACTAAACCTTCAAAATCTTTTTCGGCCAAATCTACGGCTTTATTTAAGCCTGCCAATACATCACCACCAATGGTATTCATTTTAGATTGGAACTCACAGTTTAAGATACCATCTCCCAGATCTTCAATCACAACTCCCGAATTTTTAAAGACTTCATTGGTCTTTCTAATGTTATCTAGAATGATAAAGGCATCTTGTCCTGGTTTTTTAGTTTGGTGTTTTGATGGGATGTCATAATAATGCGTTGCGCCATTATCAACGGTATAGAAAGAAGAATTTCCAGAGGCAATCATATCATTTACCCAAGCAGCTGGTTGTAAGCCTTCAGCTTTCATAATTTCTATGCCTTTTTCAACGCCTATAGCATCCCAAATTTGGAAAGGACCGTGTTCCCAGCCAAACCCAGCTTTCATAGCATCATCAATCTTATAAAGTTCGTCTGTAATTTCAGGAACTCTATGAGATACATATTGAAACATCGCAGAAAAGTTCTTTCTATAGAATGTACCGGCTTTATCTTTGCCACCAATGAGAATTTTAAACCTATCAATGACATTATCAATAGTTTTAGTTAATTCTAATGTAGCAAAATTAGCTTTCTTTTTTGAGCGATATTCCAGTGTGTCTAAATCCAATGATAGGATTTCTTTTTTGCCAGAATCGTTTACTGTTTTCTTGTAGAAGCCCTGTTTGGTTTTGCTACCTAACCAATTATTTTCCATCATGGTATTGATGAAACTTGGGAGTTTAAATAAATCATGAGCTTCATCATTAGGACAGTTTTCATAAATTCCATTTGCTACATGAACTAAGGTGTCTAAGCCAACCACATCAACAGTTCTGAATGTTGCGGACTTTGGACGTCCAATAACTGGTCCTGTTAATTTATCTACTTCTTCAACGGTTAATCCTAATGCTTTTACCTGGTGGAATAACGACTGAATTCCAAATATTCCAATTCTATTTCCAATAAAGGCAGGCGTATCTTTGGCGATAACAGAGGTTTTTCCAAGGAATTGCTCTCCATAGCCATTTAAAAAATCTAAAACCTGTGAATCGGTTTTTGGACCTGGGATAATTTCGAATAATTTTAAGTAACGTGCAGGATTGAAGAAGTGTGTTCCACAGAAATGCTTTTGGAAATCTTCACTACACCCTTCACTCATAAATTTGATAGGAATCCCAGAGGTGTTTGAGGTGATTAAAGTTCCTGGTGTTCTGTGTTTTTCTAGATTCTCAAAAACCATTTTCTTGATATCTAAGCGTTCTACAACAACCTCTATGATCCAATCTACATCTTTTACCTTCACAATATCATCTTCTAAATTACCAGTAGTTATTCTACTTGAAAAGTTTTGATGATAAATAGGAGAGGGTTTAGATTTTAAAGCATTTTTAAGCGCATCGTTTACAAGACGATTTCTTACGGCTTTGTCATCTAGAGTAAGACCTTTAGCTTTTTCGGCATTATTAAGTTCTCTAGGAACAATGTCTAAAAGTAAAACGTCAACTCCAATATTGGCAAAATGACAAGCGATTCCACTTCCCATAATTCCTGAGCCAATAACTGCTATTTTATGTATTCTACGTTTGCCCATTATAAATTAAAATGTGTTCTTTTTGTTATATATTTTTTTGTTTGAAATCATTTCGTTGATAGTTTCTGCAACTTCGTAAAAGTGGTTCAGCTTTTCTTCGGAGACATTACTTTTAATGGCTTCATTAAAAATGATGACGCGATCTTTTGAATATGCTCTTTTTTCTCGTCCAAAATCTGTTAAATGAATTAAAACACCACGACCGTCTTCTGGGTTAGGTTTGCGCTCTATAAGCTGTAATGCTTCCATACGCTTCAAGATCCGTGAAAGACTAGTAGCCTCCATACCCATTTTTGGACCTAGAGCTGTAGATGGTGTACCATGTTCTGGATCAATACTTAACAAGGTAAATCCGGTTGCCATAGTTGTACCAAACTTTGCGGCTTGCTCGTTATACATTTTATTTACCGTTAACCATGTGGTTCTTAGTATATAATCTATTGTTTTGTCTTTCATAGTTTTTATAAGGATGCTCAAATATAGTAAAATTTATTATGCACGCATAGTAATTTGTGTAAAAATTATGCATGCATAATAAAAATATGTATTTATTTTCAGTAGTGTTATGTCTTTTTAGGCTATACAAAAAGAATGAGTGCATTATAAAATAAAACGTAGCGAGAGTTATTACGGCAACTACAGTAAGTCATTGTATAGCTCTAGTTTAATGTTACATTGTTATGATTGGTATCAGGGAAAACACTTAGTCCGTTTTTTGAGTGGTAATGCCATATAGATTTTGTAGGGTATACTAGTAGTTGCTTAAGTATATACATGATTATGCGTTTTTAACCTCTTGCTTTCGGATGGCAAGATGTTTGTGATATGATATTCCTCTGTATAATCTCTTTAATTGATAGCTAAAGCTAGGGTTTATTTTCGGCAGTTTACTTCAATTAAAATAAATTTAGCAATTATATATGTTGTTATATAAGTCTATGTATTTATTTTTGATGACCTCTCTTTTCATTTTCATAGTTGGCGTAAGGTGACCATCTTCAATCGACCATATATCTGGCGTGAGTTCAAACTTTTTGACCTGTTCCCATTTTCCAAAATTGGTGTTGCATTTGTCAATTTCTTTTTGAATTCGAGTTCTAATAATATCCGATGCAATAATTTCTTGTTTTGATGTACCTATGTTTTGTTGTTTTCTTTCAATCCAATCTTTAACAAATTCAAAATTGAGTTGCAGTATTACTGCTGGCATTTTTTCGCCTTCACCAACCACCATTGCCTGTTCTATAAAATGTGATTCTTTGAGTTCATTTTCAATCAGGGTAGGAATGACATATTTACCACCGGAAGTTTTGAACATTTCTTTTTTACGTCCAGTAATTTTAAGGAAACCATCCTTGTCTAGAGTTCCTTTGTCGCCAGTATGAAAATAATCACCAGTCATTACGCTAGCTGTTTTTTCAGGGTCTTTATAATAGCCCATCATGACATTAGGTCCTTTAATTAATATTTCGCCATCTTCCGCAATTTTTACTTCGACATTTTTAATAGGTTTTCCCACACTTCCAATTCGGAAATGTTCATCTTTATACATACCAACAGCAACAACTGGAGAAGTTTCCGTAAGACCATAACCTTCCATAACCATCATATTGGCAGCACAGAAAACTCGTGACAATCTTGGACGTAATGGAGCACTGCCAGAAACCATTGTTCTAAGTTGGCCTCCGAGTGCTTCTTGCCACTTTTTAAAAATGAGTCGTCGTGCTATTTTTAATTTAAATTCATACCACCAACCATTAGCTTTATAAGGTTCATATTGTTCGCCAAGTTGAATAGCCCAGTAAAATAACATGCGTTTAATGCCTGAAAGTTCATCGCCTTTAGCATATATTTTATCAAACACTTTCTCTAGTAATCTAGGGACTACACTCATTAAGTGTGGTTGGATTTCTTTGGCATTATCCCCAATTTTATCTATGGCTTCAGCAAAATATATTTGTAAACCATTATACTGGTAGAGATAGATTAACAAACGTTCGAAAATATGACAAATAGGAAGAAAACTTAAGACTCTAGTTTCTTCTTTTAAAATTGGTAATCGAGGTGCGCTATCTAGGGCATTACTGGTAATGTTCCAATGTGATAACATAACACCTTTAGGTTTTCCCGTAGTACCAGAAGTATAGATTATGGTTGCTAAGTCTTCTGGTTTTACCGCATCTTTTCTCGCTTCAACTTCAGGTTGAGTAGATGTATCTTTTCCAAGTTCAAATAATTCGGAATAATGCTTACATCCTTTAATATGGTCAAAAGAATATATGGCTTTAAGTGACGTGTTTCCTTTAATCTTATTAATTTTTTTTAGGACTTCTTCATCAGACACAAAACAGTAAATAGATTCACTGTGATTTAAAACGTATTCATAGTCTTCTGAAGAAATCGTTGGGTAAATAGGGATGTTTTGTGCGCCAATTTGGAGGATGCCAATATCTGTGATATTCCATTCTGTTCTATTTGTGGATGAGATTATGGCAATTTTATCGTTTTTATTTACACCTAATTTAAGTAAAGCTCTGCTCAAAGCATTTGCTTTGTCAATATATTCTTGTGTTGATGTTTTTACCCATTTACCATCATATTTGGTTACCAAAGCAGCATCTAAATTGTATGTTTCTAATTGGTAATAAGGAAAGTCAAATAATCTTGTAACCTCTGTCATGTGCTATAAAAGTTTTGAGAGTGGTAAAGTATAAAATTTAAATAAGAATTCAAATTTAGAAGCAGTCAATCCTATGGATTTATGTTCTAAGTGTCTTTATTAGATGTTTTTTTGGACGAAATGCATTTGAATAGATGTACTCTTGATGTATTTTGATAGGACTGTCCTATTTGCAAATTATACGACCAGATATGTCAATTTATTTTGCGATACTATAGTTTAGTAAGTATCTTTTATGAGCTAGTATTATATAAATTAATTTAACATCATTTTTATGCATGCAATGATGTGAAATGGTGAATGTTTAATTAAAAAGGAGCTAAATATACTTTAGCCCCTTTGTTAAGTTATGGTATTTAGATGCTTTATTCTTTAATAATTTTAAAGGTGCGTTGCGCATCTTTTGATGAAATCCTTAAAAGGTATAAGCCTTTAGAAAATGGTTCTAAACTTAAGCTGTGATCTCCAGATAGCTTTAGGTCTTTATGGATTAACTGACCTTGAATAGCGTAAAGAGAAATACTATAATCTTCAAGTCTTGTATTTATGGTTAATATATCATTTGTTGGATTTGGATATATAAGCATTTTGTCTAGTGCTACAGAAGAGACACTTAAATTGTCTTGTATGGTTTTAATTTGAAGATCATCAAAGTAAAAACCATCATGATTTACAGAACCATCACTAATAAGCTTGAATTGAATAAGAATAGAAGCCCCTAAGTAATCACTTAAATTAATTTCTTCTAGAACCCACGTATTTTGGTTAGCATCATAAACAGGCTCATTCTGCGCATCATTTTGAGTAATGACACCATTGTTAGTGAATTTTCCACATTGCGGAGTCCAATTGTTACCATTATCTGATGATATTTCGAGTTGGACGTAATCATAATTGTCCTCTATATTCCATTTGGCATAAAAGCTCAATTGTGCTACTATTGCATTTGTTAGATCTATTGGTGTAGCTAAGGTAATGCTACTATTTTCCATACTATCATAATTAGAACTTGGAGAATCTGTAATAGAACTGGAGGCAGAAACATAATCTTCTGTTGTAGTACCCCAACCATTGTTTATCCAATTTGTAGTAAGGTCATTCGCAACTTCATCAAAAATTATAGAGGTTGATCCATATATTTTTGTAATGGTTTTTGTGGTTTGGAAAAGCCCATTGTTCACTATAAATTCGTAAATTATTTCATCTCCATTGTTAATCGCATTGTCTAGAGTTATTACTATATTGTCTGTTGCAATGTCACCTATATTCATACTGTTATGAGAATTGCCTGTGCCAACATTTATAATATTCGCAGAAACAGGATTGACGGTTACGGTGAAGTCACCTGGGTTAGATAATCCAATGCGCTGTATGGTGTAGTCTGCATTAAATGTCGTAGTTTCAATAAAAGAAGGAGCTGTGTCCTTAACATTAGCGTAATTATGAAGTAACTTGGCTGCGGTAATATTATGATACATCATGCTTTTACAAATGCCTTCAATAGAAGAGGCAGCAGGCCAAAAAGAACTTCCAATTTCTGGAGTCATTGCATAGATTTTATTCCTTGTGCCACCAGATTCTGTTGTTAGCATGTCGTACATAAAATCATCGCTATCTCCAGATGCTGGATAAAGCTCAGAACTAATAATGTTGCTATAGCCATTTTGCTCAACCAATACTCCCGAAATTAATTTAAAGAGATCATCTTCTAAAGTGGGTTTATTATAATCGTAGCCAAAAGGATATAACAATAAATTACTATAGGTATGATTATTTAATGCTATAGAAAAATTGTGTGTCTCGGTAAAATAGCGGATAGCTCTATTTTCCGCCTCGGAAAATGGTCCTGTACCAGCAAAGGTGTCATCATTTTGATTATTGGATGTTCCTGTTGTATTCCATACTTCGTTCCCTTCACTTGTTATATAAGAATAGTTTCTGTTGTTGTCTACCCCATGACCATCACGTCTGTTTTTTCTCCAGTTACCACCGCCATTGGGGTCGGTAGTTTCGTTATAGACGTAACCATCCGGGTTAATACATGGCACAAAATAGAGCTCTGTATTATCTACAATTGTTTTTATTTCATCGCTGGTATCATAATTCTCTAGTAAATACCACATATAGAAGATAGTCTGTTGTAAAGATGCAGGTTCTCGTGCATGATGTATGGCAGTGTATAGAATTTGAGGTTCGCTTGGTTCGTCTGTATTAGGGTTGTCTGAGATTTTAACCCATTGCAAATAGCGTCCTTCATGAGTTTCATGTTTGTGCGGGCTTGACGTGTCTGCGGGGTCTTTGATATCCGCTCTAACTGTTATCAAATTTGGATATAAGTTTGACATGTCGTCTAATTCCTGAAGCATTTCGCTGTAGGTATAAAATCCACCAAAATCATTACCTGGTTTGATGTCATAATTCACAGGCGTTTCATAGTTAATCGTGCCATCACTAGAACTACAAGATGCATTTCTTGTATGATGTTTATGATGGTCATGATCATGGGCGTTTAAGTTCCTTTTAAGGTAAAAGGATTTAACATCATTAATAATGATTTCTACGTTATGACCAAGGTCTTTTGCGATTTTAAGATCACCATCTGTGAAATCAGATTCTATAAATATGTTTTTTTTATGATTACCATGATCTATTGCTATTCCAGCATCGGATAGTTTTTTCAAGCTCTTCATGCTGGAATAATAAATGCGGGCACGATGCACTTTTTCATTTACATTTTGTGAAAAAATTGCACTTACGCTAATAAGAATTAGAAAAGTTAGAAGTTTCTTCATTTTTTTTTGTACAAAATAAAGAAAATACTAATTGCATATTATTTTTTTTGATTTTTTTTTAGATGAATATATGGAGCTAAATAGCTGTAATCTCATATTTAAATTATTGGTTTATTGTATGTGTTGTCAACTAAAGCTATGGTTTTTATAGTTTTAATGTTTGATTTTCAGGCAAATAAAATAGCCTGCTTTTAGATGTTAGCAATTTGAAAAAAATATAATTATAAGAATTGCGATTCTAGGCGTTTTGTTTTAACAAACCTAAAACAATTAAGTATTGTGCAATACCATAGGTAAGTATAACCGTAATACCTGAAGAATACATAGGTTCATAAAACTTGTTTAAAGCGAGTATGCTATCTGAAATTAAAAATAAAATTGCACCTAAGAATACCATAGTAAAACTAGTTTTAGAGACTTTGCCTTTACGCATAAATGCTGTAACTGCCATACTAAGTATCACTAGCATATAAACAATTATAGGAATCATAAGCGTATTTAAACCCGCTTTGAGCATATAAAATATTCCGGCTCCATAGAGGAGTAATATTAAAGTTATTGGTTGTACTGAAGTGTGTTTGTCGCGCTGTTTTAAAAATACGATAATATACATGATATGGGCTAATAAAAAGGCGATTAGTCCGCCAATAAAATACAACTCAGAAGTAGAACTGTACATTAATAAAATATCGCCAGTAAGTGAGCACACCAATGCTAAAACTGTAAATAATCTTGTTTTAGCGTCTAAATCATAACTTAGTTTTGCGAAAACGAAAATAAGTATGCCTAAAATTGCAGGTTTAGAAATATAATACATCGTTGTAAGTGGCAAATTATAACTTAGAATAATGGTGTTAATAACCATTAAAAAATACACGATAGAGATAGGGATAAGTTGTTTATATTGCATAGTTTAAGATATAATTTTTAAAAGATATAATAGAAAAAAGTGTAATGGTTTTGATTTATTTATGATGAGCTTGTAATATATCGATTCGTCATTTAAAATTTACAGTTCGGTTAGTATTTGTTTTAAAAGTTTTGGTTTTAATAGAATTTTGGGACATCAATTAAAAAACGAACAAAATAATTCAGATTATGAGATTTATGGCGACTTTATGTATTTTATGTCTTTGGTTAAATTCTATGGCACAATCAACCATTAATGGTATAGTTACCGATACAACGGGTAATCCTATTTTTGGTGCTAATGTATATTTAGAAGGGACTTATGATGGGAGTAGCACTGACGAAAAGGGACATTTTTCTTTTAGTACAATAACAACAGAGACACAAAAATTAGTTGTCTCATACTTATCGTTTGATACCTATACTATGGTAGGAGATTTAAGTTATATGAAGAACTTAACTATTAAACTTAGGTACGATGTAAATGCATTGGATGCTGTTGTTTTATCTGCAGGGATTTTTGAAGCAGGAGATAATAGCAAGGTTAACGCCTTACAACCCTTAGATGTAGTAACCACAGCAAGTGCTCTAGGGGATTTTGTAGGGGCTTTACAAACGTTACCTGGTACTACAACAGTTGCAGAAGATGGGCGTTTATTTGTGCGTGGGGGAGAAGCTGATGAAACACAAATTTTTATTGATGGTATTCGTGTATTTACACCTTATACGCCAAGCACTAACAATATTCCAACGCGTGGACGCTATTCTCCATTTTTATTTGATGGAATTACCTTTTCTACAGGAGGCTATTCCGCCGAATATGGTCAAGCTTTATCCAGTGTACTTTTATTAAATACTATTGAAACGCCAGATCTAGAAAAAACAGATATCGGTATTATGACTGTTGGAGCAACAATAGGCAATACACAAAAATGGAAAAAAAATTCATTAAGCATAAACACATCATATATCAATTTAGCACCGTATATTGGATTATTTCCAGATAGGAATGATTGGAAAAAACCGTTTGAAAGCACCTCAGGAGAAGCGGTGTTTAGACAAAAATTGGATAATGGACTTTTTAAATTCTATTCAGCATTTGACGCATCTAATTTCCAATTAACGCAGGACGATATCAATGTATCAGAAGGTATTGGTTTTAAACTAAAAAACAACAATTTATATCTTAATGGATCTTATAAAGGAATGCTGAATGATATTTGGACTATTTTTGGAGGTATGAGTTATACTTATGCTAAAAATAAAGTTCGAATTAATGATGCAAATGTAAATAACGATGAAAATTCTATACATGCAAAATTGAAATTAAATAAACGCTTTAGCAGTAGATTTAAACTGAATTTTGGTACAGAGCTTTTTAGCACGAAGTTTGTTGAAAATTTCCAGTCTGTTTTCATGTCATATTTAGATTATGGTTATAGCAATTCTATTTTTGCTGCTTATGCAGAAACGGATATTTTCTTTTCAAAATCATTAGCTTTGAAAACAGGTGTAAGAGCGGAATATAGTAGTTTGTTTAAAGCGTTTACAATTGCACCAAGAGTCTCTTTGGCTTATAAAACATCAAAGAATAGCCAGCTGTCATTAGCTTATGGAAACTTTTACCAAAACCCTAATAGCGATATTCTTAAGTTTACAACCGATGTAGAATCGAAACGTACAGATCATTATATCTTAAATTATCAACTCAATAAAGAGGGGAAAATGTTTAGAGTCGAAGCTTATTATAAAAATTACGATAATCTTGTAAAATATAATACAGAATTCCCAGATTATGATAGCATGTATAGTAATTTAGGAGATGGTTTTGCGCGCGGTATTGATGTCTTTTGGCGTGATAATCGAAGTGTAAAAAGCTTGGATTATTGGTTGAGTTATTCGTATTTAGATTCAGAACGCAATCATAAAAACTATCCAATGGATGCACAACCAAACTTTGCGAATACACATAATTTGTCTATGGTTGGGAAATATTGGATTGAAGATTGGAAGAGTCAAATAGGTATGAGTTATAATTTTGCTTCAGGAAGAACTTATACCAATCCAAATGAAACAGGCTTTTTAAATTCGAAAACAAAATCGTACAATAGTTTGAGTTTAAATTGGGCGTATTTAATTAGTCCGCAAAAAATACTCTATATGTCTGTAAATAATGCTTTGGGGTTTAATAATGTTAATGGCTATCAATATGCCAATACACCTAACACGAATGGAATCTATGAACGACGTACCTTAAAACCAGCCGCAGATCAGTTTTTCTTTATTGGATTCTTTTGGACTATAAGCGAAGACAAGAAAAGTAATCAGTTGGATAACCTTTAATTGAAATAGAGCTATCAGATGCGTTGATTAATTGTTTTGTCAAAACAATCTTTTTGAACTATTTGTATAGCTACAAAATATTACGATTAAACCTTATAGCACCTGGTGTTATTATGGGTGTGTGTCATAATTTGGAAGAGAACATTTTGCTCGTGTTGCATATTAGGTAGGTTGATAAGGTTTGACCAATGAAATTAAGCTAAATCAAATGAAAATAATACCAGTTCTTCTGTTAAATTACATATTAGAGAAATCAGTCATAGCCTTAGTTAAGAGTTATTTTTATTTTGAAAAGATAACGCAAAAAAGCGCATTTTAATTGAGTGTTTTAGGAGTAGATATGGTATAAAGTACACTTTCCTTCAACTTAAAAAAAGTTTTAGAGTGTTGCTGTCTGTGGTGTGACTTCGCAATCTTATATCTAAGATTCTATGTGATTTTTAGTTTGTTCTTGCAATGGTTTCACCAGCTAAAATTTTAAAAGGTAAATGATTTTGTCGTGGAGGATACAAGCAAGTGGTATAACTGTTATACGAGCAAGGCGGATTATAAAGATAATTAAAATCTAAAGTCACATTACCATTTGACGCTGGTAAATCTAAGTAAATATAACGTCCTCCTCCATAAGTTTCATTTCCAGAAGTTGAATCGCCAACCATTGTAAAACCATTTGGTCCTACTTCTAAGTGATGGGTTTTATTTTTGTGAGTAAACTTTAATTTTCCAATAAAATTGGTATTGGCAGAAAGGCCTAATTGTGATTTTACAGAAGCCTCTTTTTTAGAATCATAATATGTGAAATCTCCTTTAAATATCATTTTAGGATTTGGTTTGTAAGATGTAAAGCCTTTAAATGCATCAATAGCACTATTGTTCTCATCCCAAACCCTAAGATATTTGTTTCCAGATCGGGTAATCACTTGCCAACTTACATGTTTGTAATGCATTTTTAAAGAATTGCCATCCGTATCGATAGGAAGCATTTGCATACTAGAAATAGTATCTGTTTTTGTGGTAAATTCAAGGTCTGCTTCAGGATTTATATATAAAGTATCTTTGTAGATTAATGTGCCTAAGCGTTCTGGAATCCCTTTTACTTGAAATACAATATCGTTAGTTTTGCTTTTTCCGAAGGTTTGTAAACTGTCTAATTTGAATAAGCCAGCAATTTGTAAATATGTAATACGTCCTTTTGCAAGGTTTTCTTTATAAGTTTTTAGTTGATTTAGGTACGTTTCTTCAATTTTTATGTTTGATTTTTCTTGACAAGCCAACACAAAAAGGAGGGTCATAAAAAGAAGCGGTTTTAGTTGCTTAGGAATCATATTTTTTGATGTTTAAGGTACAAAAAATGATAGTATCTACAATTCAGAACAAAAAAATGACATTTGAGAACAACTATTTTTTAAAATTACTGTATTTGATACAATTTTGAATTGTAATTAAACAACGAATACTTATGAGAAAAGTAATAGTCATTTTCGTATTAAATTTTATGTGCTTATTTACATTGCAAGCACAAGAAGCTGGCAGTACCATTGTGGTTAATGTAAGTGAAATAAGTTCTAATAAAGGTAAAATTATTGTTGGGTTATATGCTAATTCGGATGATTTTTTAAAACATATTATAGATGGAAAACGTGTTGAAATTAATAATAAAAGTTGCTCGGTGAGCTTTAAAAATATTCCTGAAGGTACTTATGCGATATCACTTTTTCATGATGAAAATAATGATGGTAAAATGGATACGAATTTTATGGGTATTCCAACCGAGGATTACGGATGCTCCAATGATGCAAGGGACTTTATGGGGCCACCAGAATGGGAGGATGCCAAGTTTGAATTAAAAGAGAAAATAATGATACATCATATAAAATTATAATATTATGCAAAAGATAGCACTTTTTATAGCGCTTTATATTACAGGAGTAATTGGTGCGCAGAATTATGAAATGGGAATGCAAAAGGCATTTGGTTTGTGGAAAGATAATCCTACTGCCGCTTCTAATTTGTTTGAGCGCATAGCTCAAGTAGAAACCGATAATTGGTTGCCAACTTATTATGCTGCGCAAGTAAATATTCTGCAAAGTTTTGGAGAGCGTGATAAAGATAAATTAACAGCCCAATTAAATAAAGCTCAAGATTTGATAAATGATGCAACACCAATATCAAATAATAATCCAGAAATAATGGTGCTTCAGGCTTTATTGCATACAGTTTGGGTGGCTTATGATGGCGCTACCTACGGTATGACCTTATCGCCAAAGGTTGGGGCACTTTATACTAAGGCAACACAAATAGATCCTACAAATCCAAGGGTCATTTTAAGCAAAGCAGAGTGGGATATTGGAAGTGCACGATTTTTTGGACAAGACACGGCACCATTTTGTAAAGATATAGAAAAAGCTTTAGAACTTTTTGCTAACTTTAAACCAGCATCAGAGTTTCATCCAAACTGGGGGAAAGAACGCGCAGAACAGGTTTTAAAAGATTGTAAATAATCGTTTTGTGGCTTTTGCGTACTGCTGGAGATACTCGATTGATCAAGATAAAAGCATGAGAAAGTATATAAAAAATTTGGTACTTATAGTTCTAATAGGAACAATTGTATTTGTAATAGGGAATTTAATTTATAAAGGATTTAAGTTCAATTCTACAAGTGACTTTTTATTAAACTTTGCAATATATCAGCTATATGGTGTTGTGCTAGGTTTTAGTAATATGTATTTCTTTGACTATTTGGAACGTATCAAATGGAAAGATAGTCTAGGGGCGAAGCGTATAATAATTGGTCTTGTAAGCTCAATGGTTATAACATTTGTAGAATTGGTTTTTTTGAGGGCTTTTGTGTCTATAGTTATTTTTGGGAAATCAATTGAAGCGTTTGTAGAAAATGAATCTTTAAGTTATTATCATTTTGGAATGTGGATAACAATGACAATAGTTATTATTTTTCATATCATCTATTATTACAACAAATATCAGCATAGGCGTATTAAAGAACAGAAAGTTATTGCTGGAACAGCAAGTGCTAAGTTTGATGCTTTAAAAAATCAATTAGATCCGCATTTTTTGTTTAATAGCCTAAATGTTTTATCTAGCCTTATTGATGAAAATCCAAATAGTGCCCAAAAATTTACAACTGCTTTGTCTAAAATATATCGTTATGTTTTAGAACAAAAAAATAAGGAATTGGTTACCTTAGATGAAGAGCTTCAATTTGCAAAGACTTATATGTCGCTCTTAAAAATGCGATTTGAAGATAGTATCATTTTTGAGATTCCAGAACACGCATCTAATTCAGATAGCAAGGTGGTGCCATTGTCATTACAGTTACTCTTAGAAAATGCAGTAAAGCATAATATGGTAACCTCGACTAAGCCATTACATATCAAAATTTTTGAAGAAGGCGAAAATCTTGTTGTCATAAACAATTTGCAACCAAAACAAATCCTAAAAAAAAGTAATGGAGTAGGATTAGAAAATATTAAGCAACGCTATGAGTTGCTAACCCAGAAAAAAGTAATTATTAATAGAGGAGCAAAGGGTTTTAGAGTGACTATTCCTTTGCTTACAAAACAAGTATCAGTAATGAGAGTAAGAACACAAAATCAATATGACGATAGTTATGTGAGAGCACGTAAATATGTGACTGAAGTTAAAGAGTTTTATTATAGTTTAATATCTTATGCTTGCGTGATTCCGTTTTTAATTTTTATCAATTATAGAACCTATTGGAGCTTCCAATGGTTTTGGTTTCCAATGTTAGGTTGGGGCATGGGAATAGCATTTCATGCGTATAAAATTTACGTTAATGATAGCGTTTTAGGTCGCAGTTGGGAACGTAGAAAAATAGAACAGTTTATGCAAGAAGAGGAACAAAAGGAGACATGGAATTAAAACTATAGTTATGGAAGATTTAAAACGAGAAACAGCTTTTTTAAATGCCAAAAAGCGTGTAAACAAGTTAAAAGGGTTCTATAATCATTTGGCGATTTATATTTTTGTGAACGCTTTAATTACTGGTTTAAAAATGATAAAACAACTTAAAAGAGACGTGTCTTTTGAAACTTTAATTTCAGATATTGATATTTCTGGAGTATGGTTGTTATGGGGTTTTGGATTAGTAATACATGGGTTTACAGTGTTTGTATTACCAAAAATAATTGGAGTTGACTGGGAAGAACGTAAAATTAGAGCGTTTATGGAAGCAGAAGAAAACAATAAAATTTAAAGACTAACTTATGAAGCGTTATGATTTAGAGCCTTATGAAGGCAATGATATGAATTATGATTATCAAAGGGAAGAAGCTTATTTAAGAGCAAAAAAGAAAGTAGATAAAATAGTAGGTTTCTATTGGCATTTGGCTGTTTATATTGTGGTTAATTTATTTTTGATTATTCTAATTGGTGTAAATTCAGATGAAGGATTTTGGCACTTCGGTACCTTTGCAACGCCATTGTTTTGGGGTGTTGGATTGATTTTTCATTTCCTTGGTGTTTTTGGTCCAAATGTTTTGTTTGGTAAGGATTGGGAGCAAAGAAAAATAAAAGAGTTTATGGATAAAGATCGTGAGGAACAACGTAAGTTTGAATAAAAGGTGAAAGTTAAATGATGCATTTACGCAATATTCAGTTTAAGTATTAAAATAATAGATAGGAATTACATTATATGAAGGTGATTATAATAGAAGACGAAAAGCCATCAGCAAGACGTCTACAGCGTATGCTTAGTAGTTTGAATGTAGAAGCAGCAACCATGTTGCATTCGGTCGAAGAATCTATAGCGTGGTTTAAATCGAATATACATCCCGATTTAATTTTTTTAGATATTCAGCTTAGTGATGGTTTATCTTTTGAGATTTTTGAGGCGATTGATATTAAATCAGCTGTTATTTTTACAACAGCTTATGATGAATACGCATTGCAAGCCTTCAAGTTAAATAGCATTGATTATTTGTTAAAACCTATTGATAACGAAGAGCTAGAGCAAGCGGTTTCAAAATATAAAGAACGCTTACCACAGCAACAATCGGTAACCTTAGATTTTGAAGATATTAAAAGTTTACTTGTAAACCCAATAGAACGCGTATATAAAAAGCGATTTTCGGTTAAAATAGGGCAGCATATCAAATTGATTAATATTGAAGATATAGAGTGTATTTACAGTCAAAATAAAGGCACGTATTTACATAATACAGATGGTAGAAACTATTTGATAGATGACACACTAGAGCATCTAGCGAAGGAATTGGATCCAAATTTATTTTTTAGAATTAACCGGAAGTTTTTTGTGAATATTAATACTATAAAAGATATCCTGAGTTATACCAATTCACGCTTGCAAATTAAGTTACAGTCTTATGATGAGCAAAAGGTTATCGTGGCTAGAGAACGCGTAAAATCTTTTAAAGATTGGCTGGAGTAATTCTTTATTTCTTGTCTTGTTTTTTTGGCATAGGACCTCTGAGATGAATGATTAAACCATTTAAAAAATTGCGTAGAATTTGATCACCACATTCAATATATTTAGGATGGCTTTCATTTCTGAAAAAAGCGTTAATTTCACTTTTAGAGACTCTAAAATCTACCAAAGCACAAATCTCAACAATATCTGTGTCTTTCAATTGATGCGCTACTCTTAATTTTTTAAAAATATCATTGTTTGTTAAACCCATTATACAAAAATAAGCGAATAAAATAATATTCCCTTGTTTTTTGTGAATTCTATGAATATCAATTACATTTTTATAGAAGCATTAGAACATTGTATCGCATAATATATGTAGAATGTGTTGTGTTATACCAGATTCTTCTGTTAAATTACATATTAGTAAAATGATGATTTTTTGAATTATATAAGAAAGAAAAATCAGTTAACCCCTTCGTTAAGAGTTATTTTTATGTTGAAAGATAAGTCAAAAAAGCGGATTTTAATGGAGTAATTTAGGAGTAGAGATGGTGTTAATATCTGCTTTAAATATGATATATCATATTATCTGCTTTTTTACAGATTTTTTTTCATATCTGCTTTTTTATAGATATATTTGGTAAAACGTAAAAAATGATAGCTGTTATAACGGGAGATATAGTTAATTCTAGAAAAGGAGATATTCAATGTTGGATAAATGCTCTAAAAGATACGCTCAATCTGTATGGGAATGCTCCTAAAGATTGGGAAATATATAGAGGAGATAGTTTTCAGTTGTCTTTAGCTCCAGAAAAAGCACTACTTGCAGCAATTCATATTAAAGCAACTATTAAGCAAGTAAAAGCACATGATGTTAGAATGGCCATTGGCATTGGAGAAGAAAACTATAGTTCTAATAAAATAACCGAGTCTAATGGTACCGCATATGTTAATTCAGGTGAATGTTTTGAAGCATTAAAGAAAAATTCATTAGCTATAAAATCGGATAACTTAAAATTGGATGAGGCCTTAAATATTATGATGAGGTTATCACTTTTAATAACAGATAGCTGGAGTCGTGTAGTTTCTAAAGTAATAAAAGCCAAGATAGAACACCCAGAAAAGAATCAAAAAGATTTAGCGCAACTATTAGATAGATCGCAAAGTAATATAAGTGAAGCTCTTAAAAGGGGTGGTTATGAAGAAATAGTGCATATGAATAATTTTTACGTTAAAAACATTTTTCAATTATGATAACTTTGATAATAAAATTATTAGTTGCGCATGTCTTAGGTGACTTCGTCTTACAACCTAACCGTTGGGTTGAGGATAAGAAAAGTAAAACATTTATGTCTAAATATTTTTATTTACATGGATTTGTTCACCTAATATTACTTCTTGTTTTTTTAGAATTTAATGGTTCTTATTGGCTGTCTACATTGAGTATTGTTGCCAGTCATCTCATAATAGACTTACTTAAGCTCAAGCTAGAGCGTAAAATTAATTCTCAGTTCTTATTTGTATTAGATCAACTATTACATTTAGTGGTAATCGGTATTGTTGTTTATGCTCACACGCCTTATACTATTTTATTCGAAACATTATATTCAGCAGAAGTACTCTTACTATTACTAGCTGTTATTACTGTTTCCTTTGTGTTATCAATAGTTATGAAAATCATAATGAGCAAATGGGTTTTAGAAGAAGATAAATCTGAAGATTCCTTAGAAAATGCCGGAAAATATATAGGAATGTTAGAACGGTTGTTTGTTTTTGGTTTCATTCTATTAAATCAGTGGAGTGCTATTGGATTGCTAATAGCTGCAAAGTCTGTTTTTAGATTTGGTGATCTTTCTAGGGCTAAGGATAGAAAACTCACAGAATATATCCTTATAGGTACTTTGGTTAGTTTTGGTTTAGCAATTGCTATAGCTTTACTGTATGAGTATATCGCAAAGAAATTGTAAGACCAAAGGAAAAGTCTCATGCGTCATTAGTTGAAATGTAGTAATGATTTGTAAATCTAACTCCTCTAAAAATAGCCTACTAGATTAACGCCTAATACGGTCTAAAAAAACATAAACCTAATAGTTTGACTTAACAGTGATAAATAAAAAAACTGTAACTTTACATAAAGTTAAAAACCATAATGAATTTCTACAGTTTTTTTGATGTACTATAACCCTTCAAAACACAGTTTTTGAAGTCGTTGGAGCTAGACAGAAAATGCTTAACCTATTTTTTATGTAACTATATATTAGAATGATATTCGAAACAGAACGATTAATAGTTAGATTATTGCATTTGGATGATCGAGATGCTTTCTATGGTATGATGAGTAACCCAAATATTATGAATCCTATCCCACGACAAGCAATGGATAGAGAAACAAGTGATGCGTGTTTCTATAAATATTTAAATTTAGATAGTACATCAAAAACTAGAGTTTTAGCGGTCGAAGAAAAAGAAACGCTTTCTTTTATCGGTATCGTAGCGTACTTAAAAAATAATGAAGAAGAAGATGAAATCGGATATAGGTTATTGGAGCAGTATTGGGGAAAAGGTTACGGAACTGAAATTACAAAAGGATTGATTAATTTTGGGTTCTATAATTTGGAACTAGATTTAATTACAGCTGATGTTAATACGACTAATGAGCGATCTATTAAAATACTTGACAAGTTTTTTAGTCGATATTCAGAATTTTACAATAAAGAAGATAATTGTACAGACAGAAGATATAAATTAGCAAGAAAGGACTGGTTGTAAATCACATACATCAACAGACTAAAAGGATTAAGTTTTTTAGATTACGATATTATTTATGAGACGTTTTACGGAATCCTCTATAGAACTCTAAAATTCCTGAGCACTTTGGCAAACGTCAATCGATATACAAATTATAACCTTGACATTGGTCAGAAGTGAAAAAAGAGAACAAATGACATTTCATACCATATCTACTCATAAATTACTCCATTAAAATGCGCTTTTTTGACTTATCTTTCAACATAAAAATAACTCTTAACTTAGACTATAACTGATTTTTATTTCTTATCTAGTACAAAAAATCATCATTTTTCTAATGAGTAATTTAATAGAAGAATTGTTGTAATACACGAACGATACAAATTTTATTGAGGTCATAATTCTATAAAAACAACAGAACTTTATACTTGTATAAGAAATAATAAGTTTAGTGATTAAAAAAAATCACTCAAATTACTAGATTTACAAATAAAAATCATACAAGGTGTGTAAAGTTAATAACTTTATATAATTGTTAGCTATAATTAGAACGATGAAGAACATATTTGCATTAATTAGTATATGGTCTACTTTATCTTGTTTTGCACAAACAGAAACAAGAATAGACTATGTGAAAGAGAATACATACTATTTTGAAATAAACAAATCTAACATTAAAGGTGAAGGAGCTAATATTTTAAAGAATAGCATCAAAGAATCTCAATTTTTTATTTTGGGAGAGGAACATTTTTCTGCTAAAATTTCAAAATTTACAAGTGCTATTATTCCAATTTTAGCAAAAGAAAATTATAAATACTTCGTGGCAGAAATTGGACCAAATAGTGCATCCAAAATTTATGATATAATCAAAGAGAATAAATCCTTATATGAATTTAATAGTAAAGTAAATGATTTAGTAGGAGAAGTTCCAGTGCCTTTTTTTGATGGTAAAGAGGACGAAGCTTTTTTAAAAAGTGCATTAGATAAAGGATTTGAACTTTGGGGAATTGACCAAGAATACTTGACCTCACAAGTTTTTCTCATTGATGAGATATATAATTTATCTAAAAATAAATCAGGTTTATACACTTCATACAAGAAAGCAAAAAATTACTTAATTAAAGAAACAAAAAAAGGAATAGAAAATAACAAATATAAATTGTTCACTGAACTGTCTAAATCCTTAATCGTAAATCAGTTTTTTAATAATACTGAATCTACAAATAGTAGGATGCAAAAAATAATATCTGACTTGAAGGACTCGTGGGAAGTTTACAGATTGATAGAAATAAATGATATTTATTCAAGTTATCACAAGCGAGTGAATATGTTAAAAAGTAATTTCATCGACTATTATTCACAAGCTGTAAAAATAGATACTTTACCAAAAGCAATAGTTAAAATTGGAGGTGTACATGCTTCTAAAGGGAAAAGTTTACATAGTATTTTTGATATTGGAAACTTTACAATGGAGCTAGCCAATTTTAATAGAAAAAAATCAACATCAGTGTTAATATTTCCTTCCGCATACTTGAATAACGATGGTTCAATAGAGAATAATATTGATGAAAAAGATGAAATTTTTATTCGACCATTAATTAACAATGCTAAAGGAAAGTGGATAATTATAGATTTGAAAAAAATTGAGGAATATTCGTGGAAAAATAATATTGAATATAAATCACTTAAAGAATATATGAACAGATTTGATTATTTAATTCTTACACCACCAAGTAAATCAACAACATTGAATTTTAATAATTAACTTTAGCTAAATAACTAAATAATGGCTATAAGTAATTGCTTTTCTCGCCTACTTCTGAAAATCTTTGTGGATTTTCAGCACAGTGTGCACTTAGAAAGTTACGTGCTAAGCCACATAACTACTTATAGTTTGCCGAGCAGGCAAACTGTATAAATTAATAGGTTTTGTGAACTGTATTTAAGATGCTGAAACCGACCCACCAATGTTGATGTATAGGAATAGACGTTAAATCACCTAAAGGTACATTGGTAAAGCGCTATTGTATTGCCCGTTTAGGAAACGGATAATTGATAATTATTCAGGTAATATTAGAAGAGATGAGCTAAATTTAACCCCTTACGAGGTGTTGAGAAGTAGGAACATGCTGTCAAAAGCTACGTAGTATGATATGGAGTTAAAACGTATAACGGCAACCTATTTACTGGTTATACGGCAGGCGTCATTCATGGGGCATGAATTCTAATTATGGGTAATTACGGAACTCGGGAATTTGAATATAAATGTAACGAGAAAATCATAATAGGAAAACTCTAGAGGATGAAAACCAATGTTATATTCAGAGGCGGAATAATCCGTATTAGTGATGAAGGTTTTGTAATGAAACTGGAGTGAAGATATGAGGTGATACAGTTGCAATGCGTTTAATAACTCAATGGAAATAAAATGAGGAAGATTTTAGGTAATGCAACAAAATCAATTAGATTTGTATAACAAGAGCCATATGATTGATGGGAGACTATCACGTAAGGTTCTGTGAGAGGTTTGGGTTGAAATTGCCCTTATCTATTCTACTGTAATCACGTTACCGCATATTTGAGAAATGATGAAAAAGCAACGAAAAATATTTTATCCGACAATATTCATTCTAGGATTGTTTTTAATGACTTGGCAAATCACAATATTTCGGAATACAATAATTGACTTTAAAATCTTAATCGGAATTATACTTTTTGTGGGAACTATGACTTTTCTTATTGACTTCAAAAATTATGGAAAAACATTTAAATACAGCGGAATTATACTTTATTTTTCTTCCTCGATGCATTATATCTGTGGTTTTGGATTTATGGCTTGTTCAATATTTATGCTGATAAATTACTATATGGCGGATTCAGAACCCATAAAAGAGTCTTATAAAATAATTGAACGCTCATCTTTACCTGGAAGAAAATATCATCGAGATGAACGAAAACCAACTTTTGACATAAATTATAATGGAAAAATTAAAGAATTAGTTTTTCCTCATACGTATTATGAAAAAATGGAATTTTACTCAAATGTTGAATTGGAAGTTAGAAAAGGATATTTCGGATTTGACATTTTGGAAAATAAAACACTGAATTGAAAACAACTGAATTTTTAAAAATAAAAAACAAATTATCTCGGAATTAGAATTAGGACAGGTCTCTTTATTGGAATTCTATTACTTTTATTTTTTATTGATATACTTGCTTTCTTTTTAATTTATAGTGCTGGAGCAACTTCAAGCAGAATATCAGAATTATGCTACGTTGACTTGATTTTAAACTACCTTCCTATTTTATTGGTAGGTGGATTTTAAATTTTTAGAACAATTGGAAAAATAAAGACCAACGCCTAATACGGTCTAAAAAAACATAAACCTAATAGTTTGACTTAACAGTGATAAATAAAAAAACTGTAACTTTACATAAAGTTTAAAACCATAATGAATTTCTAAAGTTTTTTTGATGTACTATAACCCTTCAAAACACAGTTTTTGAAGTCGTTGGAGCTAGACAGAAAATGCTTAACTATTTATGCAATAATATCGAATATTATTATTTCAGAAACGTCTAAAAACAAGACTTAAGTCTCATATCATAGTGCTTTACTCCTGCATGGTATGGTACACATTTTGGACGTCATCATCTTCTTCAATTTTTTCTAATAACTTTTCCACATCTGCAGCCTGCTCTTCGTTTAGTGGTTTTGTTACTTGGGGAATACGTTCAAATCCCGAAGATAAAATTTCTAAGCGTCTTTCTTCTAAAGCTGCTTGAATGGTCCCAAAATTTTCAAAGGGCCCATAAAGCATGATTCCATCCTCATCTGCAAAAACTTCTTCTACCCCAAAATCAATCATTTCTAATTCTAATTCTTCGGGGTCTTGTCCTTCTGGATTGATTCTAAAATTACAAGTGTGGTCAAACATAAAAGATACGCTCCCTTGTGTGCCCAAGCTACCATTACATTTATTAAAGTAACTTCTAATATTAGCTACTGTACGAGTGTTATTATCGGTTGCAGTTTCTACCAAGATTGCAATGCCATGTGGTGCATAACCTTCAAAAAGCACTTCTTTAAAATCACCTTGACTTTTATCGCTCGCACGCTTAATAGCACGCTCAATATTGTCTTTAGGCATGTTTGCAGATTTCGCATTCTGAATTACAGCGCGTAAACGAGAATTACTGTCTGGGTCGGGACCGCCTTCTTTTACAGCCATTACAATATCTTTACCTATACGCGTAAAGGCCTTACTCATTGCGGCCCAACGTTTCATTTTACGTGCTTTTCGAAATTCAAAAGCTCTTCCCATATATCAATATTAAATTAATTAAACATTAAAATAACCCTTAAAAAGGTATCTAAGGCAAATTTAAAAATGATAGAACTAAAAACAAATTTATTCTTCGGGTTCTACAATAGCTTCAATGGCTTTTGCTAATTCAAAATCCTTTTCTGTAACACCATTTTCTGTATGTGTAAATAACGAAATGGTAAGCACATTATAACTATTGCTCCAATCTGGATGATGACCTATAGCTTCGCATTCAAATGCAATGCGACTCATGGCGCTAAAACAATCTTTAAAATTATCAAATTCAAATTCAGCTTGTAATGCATTTTCAAAATAATCCCATTCTGGGAAGTCTTTTAACTTTTGTTCTATGTCTTGGTCTTTAAGTTTCATTGGTATTGATTTAGATATGAACTATGAGTAACGCAATTAATCTTTTGGAATATGTCTTGCCAAAAAATTGTCATTTGCCACATTGAGGTTATGTAACACCTTTTGTCTGTTCGTATTAAGTTTGGTGTTGATTTTATTATAATTGCTTACTGCTTTATTTATTTCTTTAACTTTCTTATTGTAATTTTCAATCTGTTTTTTTGTACGTTTTTTTTCTGGAGTTTTTTCTATGGTTTCTGTTATCTTAGCCATGTTTTCGTTTAAAACAAAAAAATCAATTATTGCAGGTATGTTGTTCTCAGATTCGTCGATAAAAAATTCAAAAGCTTCTTTTGTTGCTTTTGTAACAGATGCGTCATCTTTATAGTTTTTGACTGCTTGTATTATATTTAGGCCTTCTTTTGCAGATTGGTTAAGTGCATTAGCGTTTTGTTGAATGGCGGCGACATCCTTACGTTCAACAGCCTCCCAAAGATAAACTTCATTAATATAAACTTTAAAAAAAATGAGATACATCGCATTGTAGTCTTCAAAAACAGTATTTGATATTTCCATTTTTTTACTCAAATCACTGTCACCTTCAATAATTTCTATCTTGTGTTTTTTTGCAAATTGATTGAAGTTTGCTTCGTATTTGCTCTGCGATTCGACCATTTTTTTGTCTGCCATCTTTCGGGTTAACATATACGCTTCCATGGCGTCATAGGATTGTTCGGCTATAGCTTTCATGTCAACGATTTTTGCATAATCCGCATTCATTAAATCCTTGCTGAAATTCAGATAGTCTAAAACTTGGTTCTTATAGGTGTCGCCATCAAAACCTTGTGCTTTTGTGATTTTTGTAATGGCACGTTCTATAGATTTGATAATGGTTTTTCGTTTTTGTTCAATATTGCGATCACTCTTGCTATGGGCAACAGCTTGTGTGTATTTCCACATGTTTTTTGAAATTGTTTCTTGCTCTTTTCCAATAAAGTCTAGATATTCAACAGGAGCTTTAAAGTTTTGTGAAAAGAGGCTTAGGGTCATTGAAAAGCATAAAATAGAGAATAATTTAAAGAGTTTCATAGGTGATGTTACTTGTTAATGTTAATATAGTCTGTTAGAATATTATAGGCTTCTTCGATATAAATATCGTTGGCAATATCTTTTAAAATAGTTTGATTGATTTCAGCATCTTCCGAATTGTAGGATAGAATTTCTTTGGTGCTCGCTGAATTTTTCGTTTCGATTGTAAGTTGCGCTTTAATTAATTTGTTAGACAACTGTTTCCAAGTGTTCTGGCTCTTAGTAATGTCGTCATAAATGTTTTTTGGAGTCAATTTGTAGCTTTTTTGACTAAAGAGGTATTCTGAAAGTAATACGTGATTTAAAGATTTTATGGTCTCAAAATACAGGTTTGATTTTAATCGATTTTCACTATTGGTTTGGAGTGTTTTGAGGTCAAAAGGCGTTAATGTGCGAGCTGGCAATTTAATTGTAATAGAATCGTTTGCTAGTGCAAATTTTTTTTCAGCCTCTTCGTATTTTGCATTGTCATAAATTGAAGGAAATACAATATCTGGCAAGACACCTTTTGATTGTATACTTTGCCCTGTAACCCTATAAAATTTGTCTGTAGTTACTTTACAGAAACCTAAATTAGAGTTTGGCTCTAATGGTAATATGATTTGGGCACTAGACTTTCCATGTGTAGTATTTCCAGCTATAATGGCACGGTTGTAATCTTGCATTGTACTTGCAAAATATTCAGATGCTGATGCCGAAAAATGATTAACAAGAATTAATAATGGTTTACTAAAGGCCATTCCTCTGTTCATGTCTCTCACCGTAAATGAAGTTCCATCTCTATATTTTAGAATTGAAATTGGACCTCTATCGATAAACATTCCAGATAAACTATTGGCTTCTTTCATAGAACCACCGCCATTATTTCTTAAGTCAATAATAAGGCCGTTAATATGTTCTTTTTGAAGCTTGTATAGTTCTTTAGCAACATCATTGGAAACACCCATTATTTGATGATTTGTAATATCGGTATAAAAGCTTGAAATGCGAATATATCCGAGCTTTTCTTCATTGCGCTCCAAAACGAAACCAGTGACATTGTTGGACGCAACTTTAACGATTGCTTTATTTAGTTCTACTGTTTCTATACCTCCATTTTGTTTTTTTACTTTTAGCGTTATTGTTGTATTTTGTGGTGCATTTAAAAAGTTTTGTACATCATGATTTGAGATACAAATGGTTTCTAAAGTCTCATCTTTGGATTGGAGCGAAAGGATAATGTCATTTGTAGATAGTTTATTGTGCTTGTGCGCTGGACTTCCAGTTACAATATATGAGATAATAATTTCTCCATCACTTTGTTTTGTGGTATGAATACCAAAACTGTTGTTACTTATCGCTAAAGATGATTCATAAGAGGTCTTTTCTGCGCTGCTAAAAAACATGGTATGCGGGTCGTAGTAATTGGCTATTGCGTTGAGAAAATACGTTTTAACATGTTGAGATATACCTCCAGTTTTATTTTTGATTTCTTCTAATCTGCAAACCTCTTTAGCAATGACTTCACGCTTTGATATGGATTCTAGAGTTTTGAAATTTTGTTCAATAGAACTGTAAATAGAATCTTTTTCTAATATTTTTTGAATGGTTTTAAAACGAATACGCTTATTCCAATAGTCATTTATTTCGGATACATTTTGAAAATACTGCTGTTCTTCATTGCCTATAAAACGCACTTGAGAACTTCCTGTGTAATCCAAATTTTGGTCTGTGAGAGAACTAATATAAGTTATGCATTCGTTTAAACGCGTTTCAAAAACAGAAATATACTCTTCAATAAATAGACAGTTTTTCGTCTTAATATAATCGTCTATATGAAATTGATTAACTTCAAATTGTTTTACATCTGCGATTGTAAATAAGGTTTTTCTCGGGTCTAAGGTTTCAATAAATAACTGATGTACATGCTTGGAAAGTGAGTCGTTTAAAGCTTTTGGATTGTAATGATTACGGTCAATTATTTGATGCAGTGCATTCACTTGGTTACAAAAATCGGGGGGTTTTTGGGCTATAGCCAAAATAGGAAATATCAGAAAAGTAGTAGCTATAAATAGTTTGTATTTCATAAAATATACTATGGTCTTAAATTACAAAAAATAGAGTATTAAAAAAGTTTTAAGTGTTTCTTTTTAGCGTGTCTGTTTTGTTGGTTATGTCTTCTAAGACAATTTCGCTTGTTATTTGTAAATGCTTTGGAAGCTGTTTTTCTTTTGGTAAAATAGCCAAATATCGGTCATTGTCAGTTGTATGTATCATTTTATACAGTGGTGCTTTAATATTTAAGAGTCTTACGATATCTTTAATAAAATCTTCATGGTATACTAAGTCTTTACTTCCCAAATGATAAATGCCATATTTTTTTCGATTAATAATATAATGAATTTGCTGCGTAAGCTTGGTGGCATTGGTCACATTCATTATCAGGTTGGGATAAATTTCAATAGCCTCATTGTTTTGGGAGAGGGTTTTAATTGCGTTTACTCTTGGAGATTGGGCACCAAAAACCATTGGTATTCTTAAGATTGCAATATTCTTAGGAGGCAAGCGTAATAGCATGTTTTCAATTTGAATTTTAAAATGCCCATAGATACTTTGACTTAAGGTTTTATCGTATTCATAGGATGGATAGTTGCTATAGGCGTCAAATGCATTGGCTGAAGATAGGAATATGAGTTTACAAGGGTGTTTTATAATGTACTCACAAAGGTGACGATGTGCTAAGATTTGGGCAGAAAAATTTCCTCTAATCGCAGAAATAATTATAGAGGGTTTTACCGTATTAATAAGTGCAATGATATCATCTTCTTCTACCTTGTACTGAAGAAAATGTGTGTTCTTTTCAAATTTTTTTCTTGGCGTATTATATGTTCCAAAAGTATTGAAATAGACGCAGAGTTCTTTATAAATCATATAACCTATAAACCCACTAGCACCTAAAATTAAGATGCGCTCTTTTTTATGAAAAGTACTCATCTCTAAACGTTAAAAGATTGATATTTTTGTTTCTGTAGTAAACTTTTCTAAGGCTTGCATACCTAGTTTTGAATTGCCTTTTGAATTGAGTCCAGGCGACCAAACGGAAATTACAAAATGATTGGGTAAAAGTGCAACAATACCGCCGCCAACACCACTTTTACCAGGTAGACCAACTTCAAAAGCAAACTCTCCAGCCTCATCATAAAAACCACAAGTAAGCATAATAGCATTGATACGTTTTGTTTGACTTTTGCTTAAAATTTGTTTTTCTTGAATACATTTTCCTTGGTTAGAAAATAGGAAAAAAGCCTTGGTTAATTGCTCGCAAGTCATAGCAATAGCACATTGATGAAAGTAAAAATCTAATACCTTTTCCACATCGTTTTCAAGATTTCCAAAAGATTTTAAAAGGTATGCAGCAGCATAATTTCTATAACCTGTAAGGCGTTCAGAATTTGCAACGTTTAAGTTATAATCAATACTATTATCATTGGTTATTGTTCTAATAAATTGGAGGAAATCTTCTTTTGGATTTTCTAAGTTTGAAACCAAAATATCAGCGATTACAAGCGCTCCAGAGTTGATTAGAGGGTTTCTAGGTATTCCATTTTCGTGTTCTAAAAGTGATAAATGATTGAATGGGTTTCCTGAAGGTTCTACATCTACACGTTTCCATAAATCATTGTCTACGAGCGAAAATACTTTAGCTAATGCTAAAACTTTAGAAATACTCTGAATAGAAAAGGGTTTTAAAGCATCTCCAACTTTAAAGGTTTCTTGAGTATTATTAAGTAAACATATACCAAAATTATCAGTAGAAACTTGAGATAATTCTGGTATATAGTTTGCAACTTTGCCTTTATCTTTGGTCGTTTTTATAGCTTTATAAATCGAATTAAGAATAGGCTGATAGTTCATGAATTATACGTTATAAAATGGTAATTTAACAACAGTTGCTGAAATTGCTTTTTTACGAACTTGTATATTGATTTTGCTTCCAGGTTTTGCAAATATTTTTGGGACATAGCCCATTCCAATGCCTTTCCCAAGGCTTGGGCTTTGGGTTCCAGAAGTTACGTTTCCAATACGATTACCATTACCATCAACAATATCATAACCTTGTCTTGGAATACCTCGTTCATCCAATTCAAAGGCAATAAGCTTTCTATGTACTCCATTTTCCTTTTGCTTTAATAAAGCCTCAGAATTTGTAAATTCTTTTGTAAACTTGGTTATCCAACCTAATCCAGCCTCAATAGGAGAGGTGGTGTCGTCAATATCATTTCCGTAAAGGCAATACCCCATTTCAAGTCTCAAGGTATCACGTGCAGCTAAACCTATGGGTTTAATACCAAAATCAGCTCCGACCTCAAATACTTTATCCCAAATTTGCTGAACATCTTCATTTTTACAGTAGATTTCAAAACCTCCGCTTCCTGTATAGCCCGTTGCTGAGATAATTACATTATCAATACCTGCAAAATCTCCAATTTCAAATGTGTAAAATTGGATAGCAGATAAGTCGTGAGAAGTTAGAGACTGCATTGCTTCAACTGCTTTAGGACCTTGTATCGCTAATAAAGAGTAATCTTCACTCAAATCTCTCATTTCTGCACCAACATCATTTTTTGATTGAATCCAGTTCCAATCTTTTTCAATATTACTAGCGTTTACTACGAGTAAATAAGAGTCGTCTTTGATGCGATATACAATTAAATCATCTACAATCCCGCCATTTTCATTTGGCATACAGCTATATTGTGCTTTTCCTATAGTAAGTTTTGAAGCATCATTACTCGTTACTTTTTGTACTAAGTCCAGGGCATGTGAACCTTCAATTAAGAATTCTCCCATATGACTCACGTCAAATACACCAACACTATCTCTAACGGTTTGGTGTTCTATAGTAACGCCCTCATATTGTACGGGCATATTATATCCAGCAAAAGGAACCATTTTTGCGCCTAGAGCTTCATGTGTTGCAGTTAATGCAGTATTCTTCATAATTTAATTAAAATCGTTAGTTAGGTATAATAAATTAACATTACAAGGATAAGCATATAAATACTTCGATAAAAGTTTTTACGAGCTTCTGAAATTAATATCTATGAACCTTAGTTTCTTAAAAATTTCATGCTACCGATTCATAATGCTTGTATTGCATAGCAAAACTAATGAATTTTAAAACAAATAGATGCGTTATTGCTGATGAAATATTAGCAGATGTATTTCATTTGAAAAGACATCTTTTTGGTTTAATGCAAATACATTCATATTCTACGACCAATGATGCCTCAAAATTTAGTACGTCTTAAACAAAAATGAATGACGTCATTCGGTTTAGAGTTTGTCTATAGTAATATCATAAGTCATGTAATATGGGCTTATCTAAATTGAATTAAAAAATGTTTTAAATCTTCATATGATGAAATTTTTATGGAAACTTTTGGTTTGTCAATTACGGTTTTAATTTGATTAGGAATTTGAAGTTTTTTTCCAAGAGTAGGTTCAACAACATCTAAGAATTTTGAGGGGTGTGCGGTTTCTAAAAACACACAATGAACGTTTGGATGTTCCTTGATATAACATTGAGCTGCTAGGTAACCAATAGCGCCGTGTGGGTCTGCAATGTAGTTGTATTTGTTATAAATCGTATTCATAGCCGTTTTGGTTGCTGCGTCACTAAAACTATAAGCGCTTAAGTTATTTTGGAGTGTCTTAAAATCATGATGATACATTTCTTGAATTCTAATAAAATTACTAGGATTACCTACATCCATAGCATTGGAAAGTGTTTGTACGCTTGCTTTAGGTTGGTACTCTTGTGTTTTGAGGTATTCACTAACCACATTATTAGCATTATTAGCAGCGATAAAGTGCTTTATAGGAAGTCCGAGTTGTTGTGCCATAATTCCTGCACATATATTTCCAAAATTACCACTAGGTACAGAGAATACAATGTCTTGATATTTCGATTTTAATGTTTTGTAAGCAAACATGAAATATAGAAGTTGTGGTAACCAGCGTGCTATATTGATAGAGTTGGCAGAAGTGAGTTGCATATTACGTGTTAATTCATCATCCAAAAATGCGCGTTTAACCATATCTTGACAATCGTCAAAAACACCATCAACTTCTAAGGCTGTAATATTTTGTCCGAGTGTGGTTAATTGTTTTTCTTGAATAGCACTAACTTTTCCTGATGGATAGAGAATGATTACGTTTACACCTTTTACTCCTAAAAAACCATTGGCAACGGCACCTCCAGTATCTCCAGATGTTGCAACTAAAACTGTCACTTCATTGGTGTTATCCTGATTAAAATAGCCCAAGCATCTTGCCATAAAACGAGCGCCAACATCTTTAAAAGCCATAGTTGGACCATGAAATAACTCAAGTGTAGAAATCTGATCATTTAATTCGATAATAGGGAAATCAAAGGATAGTGTTTCTTTTATAATTTGTTTTAAGGTATTTTCGGGTATTTCAGGTACAATAAATTGTTGCAGTGCTTCAAAAGCAATGGTCTCATTGGAATACTGTTCAATGTGTTTAAAAAATGTTTTAGATAAACGTCTAATTTGTTTTGGGAAATAAAGTCCTTTGTCAGGAGCAAGTCCTTTAATTACAGCGTTTTTAAAACTTGATATTTCGTTTTTATTGTTTAGTGAGAAATAGTTCATTAGCTTAAGATTTTAATTCCTTTAGTATTAATTTTAGAAACATGTGTTTCAAATTTTATTTGGGTAGGTTTGTAGCTTTTAATCATAGCTTGTTCTATGGCTTTTGCCGCGTCTAAACCTTTAGATAATGTGAAAATTGAGGGTCCAGAACCAGAAATTGCACAGCCTAATGCACCAGCACACATTGCTGCATATTTGACATTGTCAAAATATGGAATGAGGTTTTTACGGTAGGGTTCCACAATATTATCTTGCAAGGCACGATGAAGCAGTTTGTAATCGTTGCAGTGTAAAGCGTGAACTAGACTTCCAAGATTTGCCCATTGCGTAATCGCATCTTTAAGAGAAACTTCATTTGGTAAAACGGCACGAGCAGCTGCGGTTTTTATTTCAATTTGTGGATGAATAATTGTTGCATACAAATGCTGTGGTGTAGGAAGTTGTAAAATATCTAAAGGAGCTGTACTTTTTACCAGCGTAAATCCACCATAAATAGCTGGAGCCAAATTATCGGCATGTTCACTTTTGCTTGCTAGAGCTTCACCTTTCATAGCGAAATAGGTAAGCTGTTGTTTGGTAAAGGGCTGTCCTAGAAGTTCATTCATGCCGAATACACTTCCTACAGCACTTGCAGCACTACTGCCAATACCACTGCCAGGTTTAATTTTTTTGTAAATCTCTATTTCAAAACCACATTTTGGTTTTATGTGATTATACATGGCTAAGGCAGAAACTCCAGCTACATTAGCTTCGGTTTCATAAGGTAAATCATACCCTTCTATATGTGTAATTTCAATCCCTTTTTTAGTTGTTTTTCGGATGACCATTTCATCTCCTTGACTGTCTAAGCAAAAGCCCAATACATCAAAACCACAAGCGACATTTGCTACTGTTGCTGGTGAAAAAATTTTTATTTCGTTTTTCATAAGTTGA
Organism: Flavobacteriaceae bacterium; assembly: GCA_013215095.1. Taxonomy (GTDB): domain Bacteria; phylum Bacteroidota; class Bacteroidia; order Flavobacteriales; family Flavobacteriaceae; genus DT-34. The sequence continues at coordinate 50,584 of JABSPM010000060.1, forward strand.
CTATAAAATGTTGCACTATTAAATCTTTAATATATTGATGTTTTTAGATTGCTGTGTTAATTACAACCTCGCTTATAATTTAGGTATTGGCGATTCTAATAATATCGGCAAAAAGTCCAGATGCCGTTACTTCTGCACCAGCTCCAGCACCTTTGATAATCATAGGTTGATCTGGATAACGTTCTGTATAAAACATAACGATATTATCTTTTCCTTCTAGATTATAGAATGGATGGTCTTCCGGAATTTCTTTTAGACCAACAGAGGCTTTATTATTGTGAAATGTTGCGACATACTTGAGGCGACAATGCTTTGCTACTGCTGAAGCATATAGATCTTGATAATAAACTTCATCGGTAATTAAAGTTTGGTAAAAATCCTCAACACTATCTGCTTTTAATCCCGAATCTGATAAAAAAGAAACGTTTTGAATATCTTCAAGATTCAGTCGTGTTCCACTTTCTCTAGCCAAAATTAATATTTTTCGCGCTACATCTACACCACTTAAATCTATTCGTGGGTCTGGTTCTGTGTAGCCTTCAATTTGTGCTTGTTTAACGATGTCATGAAATTTCGTGGCTGCATTAAAATGATTAAATATATAGTTTAAACTGCCCGAAAGTACGGCTTGTATCTTATGTACTTTATCTCCAGAATTAATACAATGATTTAAGGTGTCTATAACTGGAAGTCCTGCACCAACATTGGTTTCAAATAAGAAATGAGCATTGTATTTTCTAGATAGGTGTTTGAGTTCATCATAAGTCTCTATAGCGCTAGAACATGCAATTTTATTACAGGCAATAACGCTTATGCTTTCTTTTAAATAAGCTCTGTAGATTTGTGCAACATTGGCATTAGCTGTAATATCTATAAAGATAGAGTTGCGTAAGTTGAGCTGTTTTATATGACTTAAAAAACCTTCGATACTTGCAGGTTGTCCTTCATTTAGTTGTGTTTTCCATGAGTTCAAATCAATGCCATTAGAGTCAAAAAGCATAGTTTTGGAATTTGCCAAACCAATAACTCTAAGATTAATATTTAGTCGTTTTATAATGTGTTTTTGCTGTTTGAGAATCTGACTAATAAGCCGTTCACCAACATTACCAACACCAGTAATGAATAAATTGATTTGCTTAGTTTTAAGTTCAAAAAATTCTTCATGTAATGTGTTTAAGGCTTTTTTGACATCATGGTTTGCAATCACAGCAGAAATATTACGTTCTGAAGCACCTTGAGCAATAGCTCTAATATTAACATTGTTTTTGCCCAAACTACTAAACATTTTCCCGCTAATACCTTGATGACTTTTCATGTTGTCACCAACAATGGCAATAATAGAAAGACCAGATTCTATGCGTATAGGGTCAATTTTTTTTAAGATAATTTCGTTTTCAAACGTACTGTCAATACACGCTTTTGCTAGACTAGAATCATCTTCTGAAATTCCTATACATATAGAGTGTTCAGATGAGGCTTGTGTAATCAGAATAATATTAATTTTTTCTTGAGATAAGGTTTCAAATAAACGCTTTGAAAATCCAGGAATACCAACCATTCCATGTCCCTGAAGTGTTAATAGAGCGATGGCATTGATGTTACTAATTCCTTTTACAGGTTGTAAGACGTTGTTTTTACTCTCACTACTTATAAGCGTGCCTTTAGCTTCGGGTTCCATTGTATTTTTGATTACTATAGGAATTGATTTATCTAAAACGGGTTGCACCGTTGGTGGATATAATACTTTGGCACCAAAATGAGATAATTCAACCGCTTCTTCATAGGATAATTGTGAAATAGGAAAAGCTTGTTTTACAATGCTTGGATTGGTGGTATACATACCACTAACATCAGTCCATATTTGTAGAGTTTTAGCATCTAATGCAGCAGCTATAATTGCAGCAGTGTAGTCAGAACCACCACGTCCTAAGGTTGTGATTTCACCACATTTAGATTTTGAAATAAACCCAGGTAACAGTGTGACACGGCTAGAGTTATTTTTAAAATATGTTTTAATATTATGAGTTGTTAGGCTAAAATCAACATTTGCGCTCGTATGATTTGTATCTGTAATGATAAGTTCCTGTACATTTTTTAATACAATATCTATGTTGGAAAGTTCCATCGTTTTAGATAGAATTAGGCTAGAAAATTGCTCTCCAAAACTCAATAATTTATCTGTAGTCTTTGGGGACAATTCATTAATCAGATATACACCGTCTAGTAGGCGTTCTAAATGGATAAATCTGTCTTTTAGGATTTTAAGTGTTGTGTCAAATGAGAATGCATCCTGTAGTAAGTCTTTGCATATTAATAGGTGCTTAGATTTAATGTCATTTAAGGTCTGCTTGTAGGTGATATCTTTTTTTGCAGCAAATTTAGCAGCTTTAATAAGTTGGTCTGTAACACCACCTACGGCAGATACTACAACTACTAATTGCTCGTTTTGGGATAGGTTTTTGACAATACGGATGACTTGTGCTATAGCACTAGAAGAACCCACAGAAGTTCCTCCAAATTTTAATACTTTCATGATGAAAAGCTTTTAATAAAATAAAAAAATAGGTAGAGTAAATGTGACGAAAGAATATATATTAACAACCCAAAAGGGTCGTTGTTGTGGTATAAGCAAAAGTGTTTACTGAAACGTAAACTACGGTCGATGTGTTATTTTGCTTTAAATTATCCATTTTTAATGTAATACTTTCTAAAAAGTGTATTTTTACACAGACAAATGATGCATTTGTAAAAAACATATAACCACTTTTCAAAGTACTAAAGTAATATTCTTTTTTAATAATAACATATAATAGATGAAAATTTTCGCTAAGGAGCAAATTTATACAGGCGATATCTTAACAACACAACGCCAAAATATATCACAAAATGAGTTAATGGAACGTGCAGGTACTCAGGTTTTTAATTGGTTACATATGCGAATGCAAGGTGCTCAAGTGCCTATTCACGTGTTTTGTGGTATAGGTAACAATGGTGGAGACGGATTGGTAATTGCAAGGCATTTGATTACTCATGGTTATAACGTCATAACTTACGTGGTAAATTACAGTGATAAGCGCTCAAAGGACTTTTTGAGCAACTATGACCGTATCAAAAATGTGACTAAAGATTGGCCAATTTTGTTAAGTTGTGCTGAAGAATTTCCTGAAATAAAACCTGAGGATATCATTATAGATGCAATTTTTGGAATTGGTTTAAATCGTTCTATAGATGGGTGGGTAAAAGATTTGTTTTTACATTTTAGAAAATCAAGGGCTTATACATTAGCTGTAGATATGCCATCTGGTTTATATGCAGATAAGGTACCTGGAGATGAAAATGATGTCGTTTGGGCTAACCATACCTTAAGCTTTGCTTCTCCAAAATTAGTGTTCTTTTTACCAGATACTTCGAAATATACTCAACAATGGGAGGTTGTTGATATTGGTTTAGATGCAGAATTTTTAAATATGACGCCAACAGAAGTAGAACTTATTGGCAAATATGAAGTGTTGCCAATGTATAGACCTAGAGAAAAATTTGGACACAAAGGAACTTATGGCCATGCTTTAATTATTGGAGGTTCATACGGAAAAATGGGAGCAGTGCAGTTGGCAAGTAAAGCTGCTTTGGTTGCTGGAGCTGGTTTGGTTACCGCGTATATACCAAAATGTGGTTGTCAGATTATGCAAACCGCTTTTCCTGAAGCTATGGTTATAACAGATACAGATGAAGCGCGTATTGCGAATATTAACTTTGATTTAAATGTTCAGGCTATAGGAATAGGTGTAGGCATTGGTAAAGAAAAAGCTACGGTAAAGGCATTTGGAGCGTTTTTGCAGACTCATAAAGGACCGTTGGTTATTGATGCAGATGGTATAAATATCCTTTCCGATAATAAGTCATTTTTAAAAACAGTACCGCAATATTCAGTTTTGACACCGCATCCCAAAGAATTGGAACGTTTAATAGGGTCTTGGAAAGATGATTTTGATAAAATAGCAAAAGCAAAGGCTTTTGTAAAAACATATAATGTTGTGCTTGTAATTAAAGGTGCAAATACGATGATTTTGTTTCAAGATAAAATTTTTATCAATTCTACTGGAAACCCAGGGTTATCTACAGCAGGAACTGGAGATGTGCTTACCGGGGTTATTACGGGTTTAATGGCCCAAGGTTATGATTCGGTTACTGCAGCGGTATTTGGTGTATATTTACATGGTAAATCTGCAGATATTGCGTTAAACGATTTTGGATACCAAAGTTTATTAGCAAGCAACGTTATTGATTATCTAGGAAAAGCTTATCTAGATTTGTTTAAACAACCAGAAGTGCCGCAACAAGCTCAAGAAGAATAGCAGTAGCCACTTTGAAGATAATTTAAACAAAAGCCACACAATTTTTGTGGCTTTTGTTTAAAACAATTATTCTTTGGTATGCGCCTCCGATAAAATAAATGGATAAGCGTCTTTGACTGCTTTAATATCATCTTTACTTAAATTTTCTAAAGATACATTTAAGATTTCCTGAGCATATTGACTCCTTAAAACGTTATAAGCTCTTGTAATTTCATTTTGTAAATCAATAAAAGCGTCATATGATGCCTTTGGACTTGTTTGTAGAGATATAATTGCTTCTTTCGGATTATCTGATGCGTTTGCAAGTTGAGGACCATCACAGTAGGTGCAGGAGCTGTCGCCATTATTATCAACAAATGCTTTAACTTCATTTGCAACGTTTTGTATGTGAGTTATTTTGTCATTAATCATAATCTCATCATTATCATTTAGTAGCACCTGTAAAATGTTTCGTTTGTGTGTATTTATATCACAGGGTGGGTTTTGACATAGTTTAGAAAGTTTACGATTAAAGCCTTTGTCTTTAGGAACTGTGGCTGTAACCAAAAAGAAAATAAGTAGCAAAAAGGCAATATCTGCCATTGAACCAGCGTTTACTTCTGGTCTCGAACGTTTTGAAAGTCTCATAATAAAATTTTTATAATGTTAATGTAGGTACCTAATAACAAAAAAGATACCAAAAAGAGCTAGAGTTTACCTTAAGATTGGTAATTTTGTTTTAGCCTAAGCACATTAAATCGTTTCAAAAGCGAATCAATGCACAGGTTGTTTTTTTGATGTCAAAACACTGTTATTGATGTTTTTAATGAGCAATTAGAAGTGTTTTGTTTTTGAAGTAATTAGATGGTATGGGTCAAAAAAATTGATGTTTTAGTCAACAGCATTAGGTCAATAATATTTTTTATTTTTTTATGATTTTCGTTTATAAAAACTAAATAAAGATGTTATTTTTGCAAACTTGGTAATTTAAAGTTATGTTATTAAAGACAACAGAATTAGAAGAAAGAAAAGAAGGAAAACAGTTATATGACTATCAAAAAGGTGCTATAGAAAAGATTTTTAATGCCTTTGATGATTCGCCAGAAGATTATCATTTATTATTTCAGTTACCGACTGGTGGAGGAAAAACAGTTATTTTCTCCGAAATTGTAAGACAATATTTAAAAAATCACAAGAAAAAAGTTGTGGTTTTGACACATCGTATAGAACTATGTAACCAAACTTCGAAGATGCTAACCGAGTTTGGAGTTGCAAATAAAATCGTAAATAGTAAGGCTAAATTAGACGATCAAAAAGAATATGATTGTTTTGTAGCAATGGTGGAAACTTTAAATAATAGGCTCAATGATAATAAATTAGATATCTCAGATGTAGGTTTAGTAATTATTGATGAGGCACACTATAACTCATTTACTAAGTTGTTTAAGTTTTTTTATAAGTCCTTTATTCTTGGGGTTACAGCAACACCTTTAAGTTCTAATATAGAGCTTCCAATGACCGATAATTATAATGAATTAATTGTTGGTGAGTCTATTGAAAACCTAATAGATAACAATTTTTTGGCTAAGGCAGAAATGTTTAGTTATAATGTAGGTTTGACATCTCTTGAAATTGGTGCTAATGGCGATTATACTGTAAAGTCTTCTGAAGATTTATATACAAACAATGAGATGTTATCCAAGCTTATGATGGCCTATGAAGAACGTTGTAAAGGAAAGAAAACATTAATTTTTAACAATGGTATTAATACCTCTTTGTTTGTTTATGATTTGTTTCGATCGGCTGGATATCCTATTGCACATCTAGATAATACTGCCTCGAAAAAGGAACGTGAAAGTATTTTAAGATGGTTTAAAGAAACGCCAAATGCCATTTTAACTTCGGTGAGTATATTAACCACTGGATTTGATGAACCAACAGTAGAGTCTATTATATTAAACAGGGCTACTAAATCATTGACTTTGTATTATCAGATGATTGGTCGTGGATCTCGTATCTTAAAAGATAAAACAACTTTTGATGTTATTGATTTAGGAAACAATTTTTATCGTTTTGGAGCATGGGGAAGTAACCTCGATTGGCAACGTATATTTAAGTCTCCAAATTATTACTTAGATAGTGTACTCACCGATGAAATTATTGAAAGTAATTTTAGATATGAAATGCCAGCATCAGTAAGAAAGGAGTTTGCGAATTCTAAAGAGGTGTATTTTGATATTAACGAGACATATATTAGTTCGGTACGAAAAGGAGAAAGCACAAAAGTAGTTTTAAAACGTTCTATAGAGCAACATGCAACTATCTGTATAGAAAATAGTGAAGATGTATTTGATGCCTTAATTCTTATGAAATTGTTAGATGAGGATATCGATTTTAGAATTCATCGCTATTCTAAGTGTATCAGTAAAAGTACACATAATTTCTTGTCATGGTTGAAAGATGATTACAAAAAGAAATTACGTTCATTTATAAGAGAGAATTTTGATGAAATTCAAATCAAATTGAAGGGCTAATAAATATTAAAAAGATATTAATACCATTTTTTTATATTTGAAATGACTTGAATAAAACGACCTTTTCTCTTTCAGTATAAAAAACCGTAGCTACTGCTATGTTTTGATGTTCTACTTTATTAAAGAAAAAAATCATCTTTTTTTGTGGTACTTTCAAATGGTATAATTTAATGATTTACTTCATAGAACTAAATAGCCTGTCTAGACAATGGACTTTTTAACCTGATACTAAGAATAGCATAACTAAGGTCACTTTTAAGTGACCTTAAATTATGCGGGTCTGCTTGTGTTTGCTAAGGTATATTTTTGATTCAAAACTATAATTTCATGGTTTCGAAAACTTAGATGTTTTTCTTATTTTTCTTGCTAAATTCTAAAATACATTACAAACAATGAAATGACATCTGTATTTGTATGATTAGCATGGTTTAGATACATATTAATAGGTTATAGATGGAACGTTTATGAGTTCATTAATTAGGTTTAATAGCGATTGCTGCGGTTGTATTTATGCTCTCTATAGTTGTTTCCGATGGTGCAATCACAATTACTTAATCCTTGTAAAATATTTATCCCCAGTGTTATACTATGTGTTCCGGAGTTAAATGATGACAATTCATTTATTGTGAATTGGTAAGAATAAGCAAAATAGAAACCTCCCTTCATTACCCCTGCCATAGGACCAATATTCAATGGATTTAAGAATTGATCATTTAGATAACGGTATGACATCCCCAACCAATAATAGTCACCGTCTCTATTGTATTTGCGATACTTTAGATTCAAATCTGTTAAAGAACGTCGGTCACTTTGATAGTATTGATAATATAAGGAAGGTTCTATTTCTACGTTATTGTTAGGAGAATACACGTAGCCTAAATAGCCTTGTAAGTTCATTAAATGTTGTGGTTCATCACCCATAACTGGAGTGATTTTTTTTTCTAAAATATTATTGCCGCTAAGGCTTAAATAGAAGCGATTCCAACGATACAGAATACCAACGTCAAAATTATGATTGGAAAAAGATCTGTCATCAGTAATACTTGTATCTATGTAAGGAGTCTCTTCTGTTGTTGTAAAATTTTCAATAGCCAATCTAAAGTTGTTGAGATTGTAAGAAAGTCCAAAAGATAAATATTGTTTGGATCTATAGTCTAAAATAATGTGGTGCGCAAAGGATAGTTTAAATCCTTTTTGACGTGTATTACCATTTTTATCGTTATAGAGAGATAGTCCCAAGCCAGATTGATTCATAAGTCTTACATCGGCATAGAAGGCTTGATTATCTGGTGCATCTTTTATACCCACCCATTGGGTTAACCCGTTAACTCTTATTTTTAGATTATCTCCAATACCGGCATAAGTAGGAGAGATGATAAAGTTATTGTCAGCTAGATATTGCGTCCAAGTGGGTGAATTTAATTCTTGTGCAGAAACAAAAGACGTAACAAATAATACGATGTATGATATGATTTTTTTCATGATGCTATTGTATTTAATCTTTTGTTTATTTATCTATATAATGTAAAATGTCCTACATATTCTTTGTTTAATATGCCATTATTTGGTTTTACAACGTACCAATAGTCTCCCGTTGGCAGTGCCTTACCATTATAGCGTCCATCCCATTTTTGTCCCGAGCGATAAGAGCCTATTCTTCTTCCATAACGATCAAAAATGTCAAAGGTTAAGTTTGGATAATTTTCCAAACATCCAGGAGACCAGTAATCTAAAACACCGTCACCATTTGGAGTAAAATAATTTGGTATGCAAGGAGCTTGAATTTCTATTTCAATTTCTGCTATAGCTTTACAGCCAGCGCTATCGGTAACTGTAACGATGTAAGTTCCGTCTTCTTTAACTTCGAAGCTATTTGTAGTACCGTAATAATGCTCATTTAGAGTAAATTCATAACCCCCTGTTCCTCCAGTTGCAATCGCTAAAATGTGTCCTAAACCATCACCCTCAATTAATTCAAGAGATAAAGTATTATAGCTTTCTAAGTAAAAGAATTCCGTAGATTTAACGCAGCCATTGGTATGACGTACATCGATGTAATTATCATGACCTGATGGTACATTCGTAAATACATTGCTAGATTGATATTGACCTCCATTTAATGAATAATCTAATGCCTCTAATAATGTTTCCGTACCTTCAATATGAACAGTGACAGTATGACGTACGGCATTATTTTCACACGCTGCTTCTAAGGTTATATCTGGGTTAAATCTTGGTGTTTCTGGAAAAGGGATATTCCATTGCGTTTCGCAATGGCGTGCATCTTTGACATAAACCATATGATCTCCACCAGTAACGCCTTCAAAATCAAAAATGTTTTGGTCTATACTTCCAGTGGTGTAAGGGCCATTAGGTGTGTCTAAGCTTACACTATAAGGTGAGTTTCCTCCAGATATGTCAATACTGAACGCCCCATTAGCATCTCCAATGCAAGTTTCTTCATATAATGTGTCTGGAACAAGGCTTAATATAACTTGTTCAGGATTTGTAATTGAAAAATGATATGTTAAATAACATCCCAATTGATCTTGAACAATGACTTCGTAATCCCCAGCAGATAAATTGTTAAATGTATGGGTTTCAAAAAATTGATTTAAATGAGGAGAAATTGCATATTGAATGATGCCTGTACCGCCTGTAGCATTAATAATTAATTGTCCATCACTATTGCCAGTACAAGTTATATCATTAACTATAAAGGTGGCTTCTAATGGTGTTTCTGGTTCAGTTATAGTGATTGGATCAGAGGTAATATTACAATCATCACTTTCTAAATAAACGCTATATGTTCCTGAAACCAATCCTGTAAAGATTCCTGATGTATTTTGAGCTTCTAGAATTTCTAATCCACTTTCATCTAAGAGGGTGTAGACATAATTCCCAAACCCTCCTTGTGCGGTAACTATAATTGAACCCGTATTATCTCCAACGCAATTGATAGTTGGATTTACTGTTTCAAAATTAAGCGTTAAATCTGGTATGGTTTCAATGGTAATATCATTAGATACATTTCCTATACAACCGTTAGCATCTCTTACGTAATATTGGTGAGTTCCTGGTGTTACTGAAAATGTAATAGTGCTATTAAAAGTTCCTAAGATAGTGTTAAAATTACTGTCGTCACTATAGGTGTATTGCCCTGTACCTCCTGAAGCACTTAATGTTAAGGTGGCTGGATTTAAACAAGTTTGTGTTGTGTTTGTTGCCAATATTGAGCTGATTGAGGCTGGTGTGTCAATTATCATCTCTAGTGACGTGTGCGTACAGTTATTTCCATCAGAAATAGTTACAGTGTAAGTTCCAGCACCTAAATTTTCAAATATATTAGAAGTTTGTGGCCCAGAACTACTCGTTGTTGGCAAAATAGTATTGAGTGTATAAATATAATCATGACCTAGGCCACCTGTCACATTAGTGATGCTGATAGACGCATTTTGATCTCCAAAGCATCCTAGAATATTAGCACTTGGTGTAAATGCACCATCTATTGGATTTGGTGGTGATAAGGTCATATTTACTGAAGCAACACAACCCTTATCATCTATTACATTAACCGTGTAATTTCCAGCAGACAAATTGCTGAATGTGTTAGTACTCGAATAGCTAGAGGTTGCATTTCCGATAATTTCATATTGATAATTTCCCCAGCCACCATCTGCAACAGCATAGATTATTCCTTGGCTATTATCACAACTTACGTTTGATATTTCTGTAGCATTTAATGTCAATGGTTCTATAGGAGATGAGATAGCAAAAGCTGCACTAATTTTACAAAAAGGGGGTTGCGTTGCTATAATATCAATACTAAAACTTCCTGCGGTCATTCCAGTTACAGGTAATGGATTAGTTGTAGTATCAGCATTCACACTTCCAGTTACTGAATTTCCAGAACTATCGAAAACTTCATACGTATATGTCCCAGTATAACCTTGGATGTCAATATCAATTGTTCCTGAGGCTTCACCAAAACAAGTCACGTCTGTGGTGTTAATAGTAACAGTTGGTGGAATCGCTTCCCCTAGTGCCACTGTAACTTCTTCAAAGCAAGAGGTCGTTGTATCTGTAACTGTAACGGTATAAACTCCAGGAGGTACTCCGTAAAATGTGGATTCTGAAAGGTTTGTAGATGGTGGATTAGGGCTAATAGCATAAGTAAATGCTCCTGATCCACCAGAAGTCGAAATCGCTATTTGTCCGTCATATATGTTACATGTAGGTACGCTTTCTATCTGAGGTACTATATGTAGTGGTTCCATTATATCTACAGTAACTAGATTTCCACAACCATTAACATCTTTAATTTCTATGGTATGTGTTCCCGAATATAAATTAGAGAGTGTAAATGGAGCAGTCATGTTTTGAAAACTACCTCCATTAATACTATAGATATAAGGAGGGATACCCAGTGCTTCTAGAGTTACATCTATTTCATATAAACCTTCAGGAACCTCACAAATATTAGAGACGCTAGCAGATATAATGGGCTCGGGGTCGCTAGGAACTATAGTAAGAGGACTTGTAACAATACAATTCACATCATCAATAACGTGTAGGTAGTAATTCCCAGCATTGACATTAAAAACACTATTGGCCTGCCAAGCCTCATTGTTAGGTAGTGGAGGTGTTGCAGTTGTTGTGATTTGATAGTGATAAGGTGCTGTTCCATTTTCTGCAATTACACTAATAATGCCAGAATTTTGATTACAGTTGGCATTTTGGTCAATAGATGTGGTTATATTTAAAGGAAATTCAGATTCTGTAATGTTGATTGGGGATGTGGCAATCGCACAACCAGAATTTGGTCCAGAGGTTTCACTGATAAGTATAAAGTAGTTTCCAAATGATATATTACCGAGATTATCAACCGATAATATTCCGTTTGCAGACACCGTTCCAGTGCCATAAATACCTGTTGAAATTAATGTTAAACTGTCAAATATTTCATAATGTACATCTACATCAGTGTTGTAAATACTATTAATAACAAAAGATATATTACCATCATTATTCCCTCTACACGTAATGTTCTCGATATCTAATTCTGTTATAAATAGCGTAGAATTCGTTGGTATTGGTGTTGTAGAAGTTTCATAATAACTACAATGTGTTGAGGCGTCATAAACAATAAATGTATAGGTTATTCCAGAGGTTAATTCTGTAAATGTAGCAGATTTACTTCCAGGAGTGTCTTCAGGAATCCATGACTCTGTCGGGTTTGGATATACCGAGGTAGCACCCTGATAAATACTAAAGAAAAATGGTCCTGAGCTACTTAGTGAAGATTCTACGCTAACTTCAGTTTGGCCACCCGCGATGCAATCTATAGTGTCTGAAATTACAATGTCTAAATCAGTTGGGGGAGATGCGATAAGTACATCTTGAATTAGAATCGAACATCCGTTGGCATCAACCACATTGATTTGATATAATCCAAAATCTAAAAGATCAAAATTGATTGAAGTTGCTCCTGAAGTATTTAGTGCTGAATTGTCATAACCGTTGGTGCTTGTAATAAAATAATTGTAAGGCGCAGTTCCTCCCGTCACAGTGTTGATGATTATTGAACCCTTGGAAACACCTTCTTCAAAGCACATTATGTCTACAGCTTCATAATCCACTGCTATAGGCTCTGGCTCTGTTATAGTAATTGTTTCTGTTGCTTCACAAAAATTGCTATCGGTAACGGTAATAGTATAAGTTCCCACTGATAATCCAGATGTTTGTGTGCCATAATTCACACCAGTACTATCATTATTTACGTTAATGTTAAAAGGAGCTGTACCAACAGTAGTATCAATTGTGATCGCCAGAGATGCATTGGCATCTCCAGAGCATAAAATCGGGTTAGATTGTTCAATTAAATTGAAATTTGGTAAAGAAATAGGGGTAATAGTAATACTATTAGATAGAGCTATACATCCATTGGCATCAGTAATTTCAAATTGATATGTGCCTTCTGTTAGCGCAGAATAATTAAAGTGTTCTCCTGTAGCTCCTAGACTTGTGTAAGCGCCGTTATTGATTGACACGGCATAGGTGTAAGGTGAGGTTCCTGTAATTGTTCCATTTAAAATGGCATTTGGAGTTGTAGTACAATTCAAATTTTGAGTTAATACAATGTTTGCTGAAGGCGCTGAGATAGTATCTATGGTGTATATTTCGCTATATAAACAGTGGTTTCCATCGCGCACTTGAAATGTATAAGTTCCAGATTCCAACCCATTAAAAATGTGAGATGTTTGGTAGTTTGTTGCAAAGGCAGTAGGAGCTATAATTTGATATTCTAAAGTTCCTATACCTCCTGTGACACTAGTAATTGTGGCGGTAGTTGTATCTGTTGGACATGATAATGGGGTATGGGCTATAACCAAATTATTAGGTGGGTCTAGCGCTTCAATTACAACCGTATTGGTTGTTGTAGTACAAAAATTGGCATCTTTAATGATAACATTATATGTTCCAGCTGTTAAGCCTGTAAAGGTGTTATTTGATTGAAAGTTAATGCCATCTAAACTATAAGTGTAAGGTGGGTTTTCAGAGCTTACATTGTTTACGGTAATTGTTCCTGTGCTTACACATGTAAGTGGGGTTGATAGTTCTGCCTCACCAACAATTGTAGAATCTACAGCAATTATAACGGTTTGTGGTGTAGTTTCGCAAACAGAATCATCAAAACTATATTGCACTATAACCTCATAAACGCCATTCGCTAATGCTGTAAAAATGGGTGTATTTACAAATGTTGTTCCTCCATCTATACTATAGGCTAAACTATATCCATTAGCTGCTGTAACATTTACATGAATTTCTCCCGAATTAGTGGTATCAGCACATTCAATGTTTACAGGGTCAACTGTGAATTCAGGTTTCAAAATCTCGTCAATAGCTATACTGGTTGTTGCTTCACAATTGTTAGCATCTAAAATTAAAATATCATAAGTTCCTATTGTATTTGCGACAATTTTTGGAGTTGTTTGAAACTCAGTTGAATTATTTACAAAATAGAAATATGGTGGTGTTCCTCCAACTGGGTAGACTGTTATTTCTCCAGCTTCACAACTTATAGGTATTGTTATAGCTGAGGTAGCTGTTAATAATGGAGGTTCAATTATAGTGATGTCTTCTGAATAGCTACATCCATTTTCGGTTGATATATTTGCTGTATAAGTCCCTGAATTTAGGTTTTCAAAAATGTAGGTGTTCTCAAGTATAGGACCAATACTGTTTACCAAGGTTCCATTTTCAAAGAGCTCAAACCTATATTGAGGATCTACATCATTGGCGGCAAGTTGTATACTTCCTAAATCCGAATGACATAGTGGCTGTAAAATCGTTGCTGTTCCTGTAAAGTCGCGATCTCTAATTTGTATATCAGAAATTGTAAATATACAAGGATTGGTAGGTACGCCTATTTGTCTTAAATAAACCGTATAAAACCCTGGTGTGTTTATAGTAAATGTAGGACTAGTTTGAAAATTGATGTTATTCAAACTATACTCATATCCAGAGGGAACATTATTAACAGTTATCGTTCCTGATGTTGTACAAATAATGTCTTCTGCATGTATGTCGGGGTACAACAAATTTTGATAAACATTGAAATAGAATTGAGCAAAACAACCACCTTCATAATTGATTGTAAGTCTAAACTGTCCAGATGTATTTGCTTCGTAATTTTGTCCAGTACTAACTTGATTCCAGCCACAAGAACTATTTTCATTAGCACAATGCAACTCCGATATAGGAGGGCAACTGGTTTCGTCTAATTGCTCCCAAATAATTGATGTTGTACCAGTAATATTAGTTTGTATTACGCGAGAATCTTCTAGACCACATAGAAATATATTTGGGAGTAATTTTCCGTTATTGGGACATGTGACAACGTTATCTGCAAAAGGAATTACAGGGTTTTCAAAGTTACCGTCATAAACTGTTACAACATATTTTTGAGTTATGGATTGACAAGGTGCTACAGCGTTATTAAACGAATAGTAGGTTCCAGCGTCATCTAATGTAATAGTTTGTCCTGTTCCAATTACAGGTGTACCAGTAGGGCTCGTAGACCAAGTGTATGAATTGTAACCGTCTGCAGCTGTTAGATTAATTGTGTCTGAACATAAAATGACGTCTTCAGTAAAGTCACAATCTAAATCAACCAAAAAATTGGTCACTTCTGGAGTAAACACACAGTTTTCAATACTATTTAAACTTGGGTCATCTGTGATTTGAAATGTGGGGTTGTAAAAACCACTATAGGTAGCGAATGCTTGATTTTCAATTATATGAGAGCATACGTCCGTGAGTTGGCTGCAATCATCAACAACTGATACTGCAATTCTAATTTCGTATATTGGGTCATTTTCTTCAACTAAGGTATTATCAATATCAAAAATTATTTCTCGAGTAGTTGGGTTGTAACTCGCAACACTAACACCCTCGGGAAGAGATAGTCCATCTGGGTAGTTAAAATTGATGTTAGCTGGAAGGATATCTCTAATTTTAAAATTTACAGCATGATCATTTCCAGTATTTTGAAAAGCGATAACATAATTAAGTGGGTTACCAAAATCTACAATCTGTCCTTCAATGTTATTTCCGGCATCATCTTCAACAATTTTAGTTAAAACAATATTGGGTTCTATAATTTCTACTGCAAAAGCAAAGAAATATGGGAAATAGGTGTCACCGCTTGTTTGTAATCCAATTGTTCCAGAAGTGGCATCATTTGCAATAACTGTATTTCCTGGATTTGGAATCGCCATAATTCCGGTATCAAAACCTAAAGTATTAGAACTATTAGGGGTTCTATTGTTTACTGGCGTGCCGTCAAGTTGAGTTACAGAACTATTGAAAAAATTTGTCGAAAGACGATCAGCTGTAGATAGTACTATCCCATTTAACCTTAAATTATCTCCAGATATTGGACTATCTCCTTCCAATGTAGCAAAGGCAAAATTAGCTCTTACTGGAGCAGGAGCAGGAACTGTTCTAAAGCCGTCAACTAGGACATCTAAGCTACTGTTATTCCCCGGCACACTAATTGCACTAAAACCATCAAAACTTGTAATCGACTTACCAGGCAATTCATGGTCTTCATATACAAGAAATAGTGACCACCCAGCGGATTGCCCTGTGCCATTATAAGGAATATCAAAAGCAGATTTACCCACGTCAGAAGATACGTTTGCAACGGTATATGTCCCTATTTCTGATTCAGAACCTAAACTAGAAATGATAGTTGTTACATCTGCAAAACACGCATAAGAATAACTGTTTCCTCCATCTACAGAGTTTGTTCCTGCATTATAAATAATATCACCTATAACATCATGATACCCACCAGTTGGACCTTTTAATTTAACCTCATTAATGGGTGCTGTTCCTGGATTTACAGCGCCCCAGTATAAGCCAGCGTAGATAATTCGATAGCAATTGGAGTTAGGAATTTCTAATTCGGCGCTTGAAGAGCTAAATGTTGTTGGATCATTGTCAATATCTATATATTGCATATCAACATAATGATTATAAGCTTGTGGTATATTAAAGGGAGCGTTGTTAGGTCCCAAAATATTGTTTCCAATAAGGAGAATATCTCCTTTTAAATCTTCATTAAATCGAGGTGTAAAAGACTCATAATTTTGAGCATGGATTGGCATGACAAAGGATAATAATAAAGCTATTATTATGATTTTTGTAAGTGTAGGGCTTTTCATGATCATTCAGTTTTGTTCAATCCATCGAAATCATAGCATATGTTGAAAAGGAGTTGAGCCTTGACTTATATGTTAATTTTCAATTTTTACGAGGGATATATTTTTGTTATAGGGTTTTTTATTTTTTAATTTAATGGCATTATTGGCGTCAGATATACTATCATATTTTGCTATATATATATAGTACTTACTTGTTTTTACATCGTAGAAAAAATCGATGTTAGTGGCTCCAGAAGCAATAGCTTTGGTTAAGAAATCATCACGTTTGGAGGGGTCTGTGTGCACTGCAAGCACAACATAAATTCCTGTTTCTGTATGTTTTATATTATTCAATATTTGAATATTGCTATTCTGCGGTTCTCCAGTGTCAAACTCATCAACACTTACTGGTTCATTACGAAGTATTGTAGTTTTCTTTAAATGTTCTAAGGTTAAGCGACCTTGCTTGTAGCTTTCATCTTCATTTTTAAATTTAGCACGTTCAATGCGTCTGCGTCTTTCATAATCTGTAGCAATCTTAATTTCTGATAAACGGTGTTCTAATTCGGTTCTCGTATCAACCGTTTGTATTTGTTCAGATTTTAAACGATTTAATATTGTTTTGTAATAGAGAATTACCTCGTTGTTGTATAGCGTATCAGATTCATACAAGTTATAGAATAACTCTTCTATTTGTTTAATCTTAGTATTTCGTTTTCTGATGGTCTTATTTAAATTATCTATAATCTGAACACGGTTTTTAGTCTCATTACTAGTACTTTTAAATGGTTTTAGTTTTACGTTAAGTTTTTGTGTGTCGCGATCAATTTCTGCTTTTAAATCTGTGAAGTCTTTAGTTTTGGATATAACTATAGCCTCTAATTGTTCAATTAGCTTGTCTTGTGTGATTTTGTCTGCTTGAGCTTGTTGTGCTAAGTCTTTTAAAATCGTTTCATTTGTTTTATTTTGAGTAGCATCCAAGTCTTTTTTAGTCTTTAGTTCAGCTAGTTTTTTGATTTTTTCTTTAGCCTCTTTTTTAGTTCGAGATACTAAGTATTTTGACCTTTTCTTCTTTTCAATTAAGCCATAACGATCATCTTCTGGTGTATATTTATAGCGCTCATTATTTTTAAAACGATAGGCTAATGTTAAGGTGTGAGCTGTACCTATCTCAGTTAAATCGCCAAAAGGGATATCATAATTATATGCAATAGCTATGTTTTTAGTAATATTTAAACCTAAGCCAGCGGAAGCACCATAAAATGAGTTATATCCTACTTGAGTCCAAAAACCTGCGGGAACTGTTAGCATTGCTGACCCAGAATAAATGGTGTCTTCATTTTTTAATTCGACCTTTGCTAATCCAGAAAATTTGCTGTCATCAAGAAAACCTCTACTGCGCATATATCCAGTATACATGAGATGCACTTGAATAGCTTGTTCTGGATTAGATTTTATTAATGCTGACGATTTAAAGCTGTAGGTAATGAGATTATTTATTCCAAGTCCAATATCTAAGAATGCAAATCCATAATTAAGTGCAGGACTAACGGTTGTAATAGATTGATATGTAATATTTTGTAATGATGAATCGTCATGATTTGTAATCACGTCACCAGAGTTTAATCCGCTTTTATAAGCACCAATATTTAAACCAAAAGTAAGGTTGTTTTCGACACCTGTTCTTAGGTTGTATGCTAAATTAAATATACCTCCAAAAGTAGTAAGTACACCATAATTTTGTTGAAATAAGGCAAGTCCTGCTCCAATATTTTCTTTAAATCTCCCAGAATAACTCACTAAATATGTCTCAGGAGCATTATCAAAGGTTAAAGCTTCTCGCTTCGCGTATATGCTAAAGTATTTTGAAGACTCTCTTACAAAGCTAAAAGTGGGTTGAGTCTCAAATCTATTGAATGTTATTGAATTTCTTGTAGGTAGATTTAGTGCAACAACGCCATTGTCTTGTTGGGAATAAGTAGCTTGTAAAACGCTAGTGAACAATATGGATATCAATAGAGGGCTCTTCATTTTATTTTATTACTGTGATTGTACCTTTTTTTACATTGTTATCTGATGTGGTTATGATGTAATAGTATATTTGATTTATAGTGGCTAAATTCAAATCATATTCTGGCCAATTGTTTTCATAATTTGATGTTTTTAAGAGGGTCTTACCACGGTTGTTCATGATTACAACTTGCGTTTTAGTTCCTGTAGCATAGTGCTTTGGAATGATCCAAGTGTCATTTACGCCATCGCCATTTGGACTGATGATATTCGGAATATGAGGTATGTTTGGAAAGTAATTGATAACCTTTTCAATTGTAAAATGGTAGGCTTTAGAAGCCATGCAACCAGAGGTTTCTTCGATAACCACCTTGTAGGTTCCACTTTCGGAAGCTAGAAAAGAGTTGCTTGATTCTCCCGAGATAAGGTTGTTATTAAAGTACCATTTGTATATTGGATTGTCGGCTGTTGAGGTTACGATAACTTCAATACTTGTATCGGGCTCTAGTGTTATATTGCTATCGACATTAATTTCGCTTTCAAATAATTCACTGACCAAATCAATTTCTCCACTGGCATAACAATTGCCCAAATCAACCTGCACATAGAATAGACCAGACACATCTGTATGATACATTTGAGACGTTGCCCCTTCAATAATTTGACCATCTTTATACCACTGATAGCTTAATCCAGATAATGTACTTAAGGTCGTAAAACCTTTATCTGGACAAAATGGGTTACCTAAACTTGAAATAATATGCGCATCGGCCTCTCCAGAAGTGATTTCAACTATAGAAACTTGATTTGAAAATGAGTCTGTAGTGCAACTACCGTAATTTGTTTTTGCAAAATATACACCTTCTTCAGTTACATTTAAAGTGTTCCCTTCAGCTATAAATACTGATGTTGTACTACTAGTTTCTTTATGCCAATTAAAGGTTAATACTTCATGGTTTATAGGTGATATATTATTTTCTGAGCTTGGATAATCGATGGTGAGTAGGTAGCTTCCTCCAGAACAAAATGCTCCCGTAGGTACCATGTTATTTATAGCAAAAGGTTCATCATGTAATTTGTAGTAGGCTGGAAATGCTACTGATGGTGCGCTTGTGGCTTGCGGAGCAGTACTTTTTAATCTTATTCTATAAGACTCACCAGCCGTTTCTTCTGGTAATGAAAATATAAGAGCTGCTGGAGATGTGGTAATTTGTCCAATATTGCTGGTATGAATTACTGTGGCTTCCGAAAAATCACCTTCTGCATCGGATAATTCTATCAAAAATTGATTAGACACTTCAAGATCTGATTCTTTAGAAAATACAAATGACAAATTATAAGTATTAAAAGATTCATTTGCACATGCTTGTGAAAATTCGAGATTTGGAGTGCCTATTACAATTTGTGCATTTAGGTTTATATGGTATATAAATAGCATAAAGCATAATGCAATAAAACATGGATTTGATATGGTTTTCTTTCTACTGTACATTGTTTTTTAGAGTGTAAGTTTCCATTCTATGTAATTAGTGTATCTAATTACAAGTTGTTATTTTACTTTAGTTTAAGATTTTATACGAATACCATTAACCGTCTTTCAATTTTAATTCGAAAGGGGGTTTAATATTTGTTGAGGGTTGTTTTATTGTTTTTCTAAAGTACTAATCTGTTGAGCTAGTGGCGGTGATGTTCTTTATTTTTAGCCTGAAATCTGGGCGCCTTGAATTATTGGCATCAATGAAGGTTTCAGAATCTGGTCCTTTAGAATAGACGTTTGTAAAGCTGCGATGGCCATACCAATTTTCTAAATCTTCATTGTTAGATTGATGTCTAATGAAGATGTTTCCGTTACAATTATTAAAATAGGTGCTGCTAAATTTAATCTGTTGTAGATTGTTTTGATTAAGCTTTATGTTTTCATCAATTAACACTGCTGGGTTAAAGCCAGAAATCACACTTTTGTGTATATTGAAGGTTGCATTTTCTCCAATAAAAATCCCTTCTGTAACTAATCCTATTTTAATAGTATTTGCTAGGTCATTGCTTAAATTAATAAGTGTAAGGTTTTGAGCACTGACCGCCGTTTGTTTTTTAGAAAGGTCAACATCATTCTTATCGTTAAATGCTAGAATATTTAGGCCTCTAGAAGTATTAGGTCCCGAATTATAGGGTGTTTTTATGGCCATGGAATTATAGATGTCAACCTGTGCACCTAGATTAAATTCATAATCATTGTTATGCGATTTATAAGATACGAGCTTATTTAAATTAAGATGTCCCCCAATTATGTTGAATGAATTACCTTTGCAATAGCTAACCATAACATTTTCAATGCTGGTTTTTAAACCAACAGCTACTAAGGTTAAACCACTAGAGTATTCAAAATATTTTGTGCGTTTTCCTGCATATTCTATACGTACATATTTTAAAATTCCTGAATTACTTTCTGAGTCTTCGCCATTATAACTCATATCTTGTAATCCAGGTGTTATTGGATTATAGTTAATCGAATTCCTATTGTCATTTATACTGGTTGGCGCATTACCGAGAATTGTAATTCCGCCCCAATCTCCTGGTTTTTTAACACTTCTGCTGGAGGTAAATACAATAGGGTCAGTGTGTTCTCCTTCCGCTATTATTTTTGATCCATTTGTAATTATTAATGCGCCTTTTGATTCAAAATCGCCTATAATTAGAGTGCCTGGTTCAATTGTTAGGGTAGTACTATCTGTAACAAAAACATCTCCAGATAGTAGATAAACTTCATGTTTATACAACGTCATATCCTGCGTGATAGATCCACTAAGAATCTGAGTAGCCTTATTGTATTTGATTTTATTTGGTTTAAATTCTGCCCATGGATTCAGCCAATTTTTAAAACCGATTATTCCTTTTTCTTGTTGCGCTAGTGCATTGCCGTAAAATAAGCAAATAAATAATGTAGTATGTAGTACAATTTTTTTCATTATGTAACTTATTGTTGAGGGATACTGTTATCAGCGAAATTAAATATTATTTCGTTAAAATGCAAAAAAAACAGCATGAAATGTATTTTATTGTAAGAATTTATTGTAAAAATATACAAAAAGGGTTATCTTATGTACGCGTTTTGTTATGAGGTTAAATCGTTTTAACTCAAATTATGATAATACGGAATTGGAATAAAATTATCTTCTAATCGTTTCTAAAATCCTTATAGGTATATAAGGATTTTAAAAGATCTTCATAAAATAATATAGCAGTAACTAAATCACTTTTATTCGAATAAGGTAAGATTGCTTTTTGATAGGCTGTAGAACTTTCTATAAAATTTGCCGTAGCCATGTGTTGTTTTTTTAAAATCTTTTTGTTGTTTTTTGTTTCATGCATCCCTAATGATTTAATAGATACATTAGATTCTGTCCCAAAAGCTATATTCGGCAATATATTTAAGATAACTTCTAGGCGTTCGATGTATAAGTTTAAAAGGATTTCTTTATTTTTTTGATTGAGTTGTTCATAATTATGATAACGAGAAATATTTATTTTACCAGTAATGATAGAAACTTGAGATTTGCTGTCTTGTGTAAAACCACAACGAATTGTCAGGAGATATACAAAGAAGAATAATGTAGCAGTTGTTTTCATGTTATATTATTTGAGTAAACTTATGTAAACAAAATTAAATACTTTTTTGTTAAAATAATCGTTTTAATGCGTTTTTTAATGTTAAAAAGTAAATTTTAATAAGAATTAATTTACAATCAACTCAGTTTTTGCCGAAGTTCTCCTAGAAAGTACTAATAGTACCTGTATTTCATTTGTCGTGAAATTGATGTTTTTTATCGATTTTTTTTACATGATGTTGCAGTTTAACTAAAATATAAAGCATTCATATAATTTTTTGTAATTGTAAAAATAAAAGTTAGAATTTTGTCCAACCCAAATTGTTGAATATGAAATTATTATATGCATTTTTTACCGTTATTTCTATTTTATTTACGAATAACGTTTTTGCGCAACGTATAGCGCAACATCCCATATTTGATAGATTAGAAGTGACTTCTGCTTGTGATACAATTCCAGATTTCAATGCCAGAACTGAAAAAATAAAAGTTTACGGAACCGTATATGAGCAAGATGGTATTACACCTGCAAAAGATGTTATCTTATATATAGAGCAACCAGATGTTGATGGCGATTTTAAGTTGAAGCATGACGGCGATAAAAAATATGTACACCACAGAGCTTGGGTAAAGACTGATGAAAATGGACACTATAGTTTTTATACTTTTGTTCCTGGTAATGACAGACGTTATAATCAGATGCAACAAATTTTTCCTAGTGTAAAACAGCCTTCAAGACCTGTATATGATTTGGCAAGTTTTCTTTTCGAAGAAGATCCTTTATTATCTAGGCGTTGTCGTAAACGTATGAATAAAAATGGAGATCCCACGCGTATCTTAAAATTTAAAAAAGAAGGCGACATTTTAGCGGCTAGAAAGAATATTGTTTTAGTTGATACTAATGATAAATTAGCAAAAAAATAATTTTGCTTTCGACATTTGTGAAAGTTTCTTTTTTTTGTTCTAGTTTTTATAATTTCTCAAATTATTAAGACTTTCCATATGTTTTTATTTATTAGTATGCCATGGGCATGATTATTTATATGTGATTTATACGATTTTGCATTTTAAATTGTAAGTATTGGCGTTTTCTGTAAAAGATATTTTAAAGCACTAGTTTATTGATTGTGGTTAGCGATTATTGACCAGTTATTTGACCAGAGGCGGTTTATTATTAATATAGCACTATGAAGGAAGAAGGTTTATTGAAGCTTGATAACAGAATAGACAGAAGTGGTTCTGTTCATAAGTTTGTAAAGTTTAGAAAGGTAGACCACTCGCCCTTTATAATTCATAGAAATGGATATAAAAGTGGTTTGATTGCTCAGTGTAGGCAAAAAGACCCATTTACTTTTCAAAATATTAAACCAACGCCGAATTTGACTTGATTATAAATTACTCCAATTATTTCATCATTAAGCTTACTTTTGTTAAATGTTCTTATATCATGAAAATACGTTTGTATAAAAAAATTGTAAAGTCACACTGAATTCCTGATTTTGGATTAAAACTTGGGTTGCTTTCTTTCGTTGTTCCTAATGTAGTAAAGCCATCAAAATCCTAAAAATCATATTCATGACTTACAATATGCAAAATAATAGCTAAATTAAACTAGAGCCAAAGTAATTAGCAGATTTTTTTAAAAAAGAAGCAACAAATTAATTTTAATATAGCTTTAACAAGTACAAAATAAAAAAAGATATACCTTTGTTTTTGAACAAAATGAACTCAAAAAATAAACATACTATTTTCAAAGCAATATTACTTTATGTAACATTTGCAATTTTTGGTGGTAATTTAAGTTTATTTGCCAGTAATAATTCTTCTGAAACCATTTTTTTAGAGAGTGATATTCATTACAGTGAAGGATCTCAAGATAATGAAAATAATGATTTAAGCGAATTCATTTTAGAAAGTGAAGAAACGCAAGAGGAAGAAGAAACAAGAGAGCATAAGATAAAGCAATGTAACTCTGTATATTGTTTTTCTTCTGTTTTTGAAAAATCTAATTTTTGGTTACTCTACAAAAACCAAGTAAAGATTTCGTTTGCCCTTTATGAGCATATTACTTCTATACCTTTATTTATCCTCAATGAGGTTTTTAGATTGTGATTTTATGTACTAATTAATTACTTTTTTTCTGTTAAGTAATTAGAAATTTACCATGCATAATATTTATCATCTATTTAATTACAAATAAATAAAAATCACATATCAAAATAATTAATCATGAAGCAAATTATACTATTTGCCATGGTTGCATTTTCATTATTTAGTTGCAACCATCACGAAAAGAAACATAAAGAGATTATAACACATAAAGTTACTAGCCCAATAATAATAGATACAACAATAACAAAAACTTATGTTAGTCAAATCCATTCCATAAAACACATAGAACTACGAGCTCTAGAAAAAGGTTATCTTCAAAAAATAACTGTAGACGAAGGGCAATTTGTTAAAAAGGGGCAGTCGATGTTTAAGATAATGCCTAACATTTATGAGGCAGAATTAAGTAAGGCAAAAGCTGAACAAGAGGCAGCTAAAATTGAGTATAATAATACAAAAATGCTAGCTGATAATAACATTGTTTCAATGAACGAACTAGCCCTATCAAAGGCAAATTTAGAAAAATATAAAGCAGAAACACGTTTAGCAGCAGTACATTTGGGGTTTACAAATATTAAGGCGCCATTTGATGGGGTAATGGACCATTTGCATGTAAGAGAAGGTAGTTTATTAGATGAAGGTGAATTTCTTACTACGCTATCCGACAATAGTAAAATGTGGGTGTATTTCAATGTTCCAGAGGTAGAGTATCTAAACTATATGATGAAAAAAGGGAAGGAGACTCAGAAAGAAGTAGAACTTCAATTGGCGAATGGACTTGTTTTTAATCAAAAAGGAATTGTAGAGACGATAGAAGGTGAATTTAATAATGAAACAGGGAATATTGCTTTTAGAGCTACATTTAATAATCCAGATAAGTTATTAAGACATGGTGAAACAGGGAATATTTTAATGACAACACCTCTTAAAAATGCCTTAGTAATTCCTCAAAAAGTAACATTTGAAGTATTAGAAAAAAAGTTTGTTTTTGTTGTCGATAAAGACAATAAAATACGTCAACAAGAAATTAAAATACAAGCAGAATTACCTCATCTATTTGTTATAGAAAAAGGTCTTTCAAAAGAAGACAAGATACTATTAGAGGGATTAAGATTGGTTAAAAATGGGGAACATATAGATTATAAGTTTGTCTCACCAAAGGAAGCTATCAATAATTTAGAGCTCTACGCAGAATAATAACTTTTTAATATAAAATAATGTTTAGTAAATTCATTAAACGTCCCGTGTTAGCAATAGTTATTTCGATAATTATTGTTTTTATAGGGCTGTTATCAATAAAACAATTACCTACTTCTCAGTTCCCTCAAATTGCACCAACAACTGTAAATATATTTATTGCCTATCCAGGAGCAAGTGCAGATGTATTAGTGAAATCAACTTTAATTCCATTAGAGACATCTATAAATGGTGTTAAAGGGATGCGTTATATTGCCTCTGATGCTACTAGTGCTGGAGAAGGTACAATTCGTATAATTTTTGAACCGGGAACCGACCCAAATCAAGCCGTAGTACGCGTAAAAACTAGAGTTGATCAAGTAATGCCTTTATTACCTCCTCTTGTTCAACGTGAGGGTGTTATTATTACACCTGTACAGCCTAGTATGCTTATGTATGTAAATATATTTAGTGAAGATAAAAATAATGATGAAAAGTTTCTGTACAATTACGCATACACAAAAATTGTTCCTGATTTACAACGTATTAATGGGATTGCAAGTGCTAAAATTTTAGGTAGCCGTAAATATGCAATGCGTGTATGGTTAAAGCCTGATAGAATGCGTGCTTATAATATTTCAGCCGAAGAAGTGTTAAAAGCTATGGATGAGCAAAGTTTGATTGCAAGACCTGGACGATTGGGTAGGAGTTCTGGGAAACAAGCTCAATCTTTGGAATATGTACTTACCTATGAAGGTCGATTTAACGAAGTTGAACAATACAAAAATATCATTGTAAAAGCGAATGAAGAAGGAGAGATTTTAAAACTAGGTGATATTGCCGATGTAGAATTAGGAAGTGAATTTTTTGATATTTATTCTAATCTAGATGGGAAACCATCTGCATCTATTGTGTTAAAACAAACCTTTGGTAGTAACGCTAGTGATGTTATTACAATGGTTAAAGATAAGTTAGTTGAGTTAGAGGAAACACTACCACCCAACGTGCATTACAAAATTAGTTATGATGTATCAAAGTTTTTAGATGCGTCCACCGAGCAAGTAATACATACTTTAAGAGACGCTTTTATTCTTGTAGCAATTGTAGTATTTTTATTCTTAGGAGATTTTAGATCTACCATTATTCCAATTATTGCAGTTCCCGTATCGCTTATTGGTGCCTTTTTTGTAATGCAGATGTTTGGATTATCAATCAACTTAATTACCTTATTTGCCTTGGTGTTAGCCATTGGTATTGTGGTTGATGATGCTATTGTTGTAGTAGAAGCTGTTCATGCTAAAATGGAAGATGAACATCTTAATCCATTTGATGCTGTAAAAAAGGTTGTTGGTGAAATTGGAGGAGCAATTATTGCAATTACATTGGTAATGGTAGCTGTATTTATTCCTATTTCATTTATGACTGGACCAATAGGTGTCTTTTATAGACAATTTTCGATTACAATGGCAGGTTCTATCATTATTTCGGCAATTGTAGCATTAACTCTAACACCTGTATTATGTGCCATGATTCTTAAAAACAATCATGGAAAGCGTAAAAAATCGCTAATTAATCGATTTATCGATTGGTTTAATAGAAAATTTGATAGTCTAACAAATAGATACGTCAAAGTTTTACGCTTAATTGTTAATCGACGTGTATTAACTTTCGGGATATTAATTGCTTTCTGTGCAGGTATTTTTGTGACCAATAAGATATTACCAGCAGGTTTTATTCCTAACGAAGATCAAGGTACTATCTATGCAATCATACAAACACCTCCAGGAGCTACATTAGAACGTACAAATGAAGTTTCTAAAAAGTTACAAGCACTTTGTGAAGAAATAGAAGATATTGAATCTGTTTCTTCTTTAGCAGGTTATGAAATTATGACTGAGGGACGTGGTTCTAACGCAGGTACTTGTTTAATAAACCTAAAACCTTGGTCTGAACGAGAATATTCTGTACACGAAATTATTGAGCAATTAGAAGAGGAAAGCAAAGATTTAGGTGCTATTATTGAATATTTTGAACCACCTGCAGTTCCTGGTTTTGGCTCTTCTGGAGGTTTTGCAATGAGATTATTAGATAAAACAGATAATACAAACTATCAAGATTTTGAAAAAATAAATAACAATTTTGTTGAAGCACTAAAAAAACGAAAAGAACTTACAGGGTTATTTACCTTTTTTGCTTCAAATTATCCGCAATATGAAATAAAAATTGATAATAGAGCCGCTATGCAAAAAGGAGTATCGGTTGGTGATGCTATCGAAAACTTAAATATCCTTATTGGTAGTACTTATGAGCAAGGTTTTATTAAGTATGGTCGTTTTTTCAAAGTATATACACAAGCTGCGCCAGAATATAGAAGATTACCATCAGATTTAGAAAATTTATTTGTGAAAAATGAGTATAATGAAATGGTACCATATTCATCATTTATGAGCCTACAGAAAAAATTAGGACC
Organism: Flavobacteriaceae bacterium; assembly: GCA_013215095.1. GTDB lineage: Bacteria > Bacteroidota > Bacteroidia > Flavobacteriales > Flavobacteriaceae > DT-34. The sequence continues at coordinate 78,535 of JABSPM010000060.1, forward strand.
AAATGAAATTACGAGATATAATTTATATAATTCTGCTGTAATACGAGGTTTGCCAGTAGCAGGTTATACTAGTGGTGATGCTATAAAAGCCATTCAAGAAGTAGCAAAAGAAACCTTACCAAGAGGGTACGATATTGCTTGGGAAGGGCTTTCATTTGATGAAGCACAACGAGGTAATGAATCTATCTACATTTTTGCAGTAGTGCTCATATTTGTTTATTTAGTATTAGCTGCTCAATATGAGAGTTTCTTATTACCTCTTGCTGTTATACTATCATTACCTGTAGGTATTTTTGGTTCGTTTATATTACTCAAAGCAATGGGGTTAGCCAATGATGTTTATGCGCAAATAGGACTCATTATGTTGGTTGGACTTCTGGGAAAGAATGCCGTATTAATTGTAGAATTTGCGGTACAGAGAAGACGTGAAGGAGTATCGGTTTTCGAAGCTGCAATTGAAGGTGCTAAAATGAGATTCAGACCCATTTTAATGACTTCATTTGCATTTATTGCAGGTTTAATTCCATTAGTTATTGCCACTGGAGCAGGTGCTATTGGTAATCGAACCATTGGAGGGTCTGCTATGGGAGGTATGCTATTAGGAACACTATTTGGTGTTGTTATAATTCCAGGATTGTATTACATTTTTGCTAAAATGGCAGATGGTAAATCACTGATTAAAGGAGAATCTTCTGAACCAATATCAGAAGAAATAGTAAGAGAAGCACTTGAGGAGAATAGTGCAAAGTCTCAATTAAAAAAGTTAAAAGGACAGTTAACCAAATTACTTTCAAAAAAGACAAATAATCATGAGAATTAAATATATAATATTCAGTGCTTTTATCTTTATGTTGGGTGTGCAATCTTGTGCACCCACTAAACAGGTGAGGTATGCAAATAAATCGTTGCCAGAAATGTATTCAAATGATAATTTAGATACATTAAGTGTAGCAAAATTGAACTATGAAACATTTTTTAAAGATTCTAAATTAATACAACTTATTGATACTGCATTAGCAAATAATCAGGAACTTAATATTTTTATGCAGCAAATAGCCTTAGCTAATAACGAAATACAAGTTAGAAAAGGAGAATATCTGCCTTTTGTAAATTACAATGCAGGGGTAGAAGTTGAAAAGGTTGGTGAGTACACTAGAAATGGCTCGGTAGAACAAAATTTATCCATTCGAGAAGGTGAAGCTTTTCCAGAGCCACTTACTAATTACACCATTGGCCTTTCAGCAACTTGGGAGCTTGATATTTGGAAAAAACTACGTACCTCTAAAAAAGCTGCAGTAATGGAATATTTGGCAACTATAGAAGGTAGAAACTTTATTGTTACCAATTTGGTTTCTGAAATTGCAGAAAATTATTACGAGTTGATTGCTTTAGATAATCAATTAAAAATTATAGATAGAAACCTTGAACTTCAAAATAGTGCTTTAGAAGTGGTAAAACTTCAAAAACAAGCAGCAAAAGCAACCGAATTTGCGGTAAAACGTTTTAAGGCTGAAGTGTTAAAAAACAAAAGTGAGCGTTTTGAAATAAAACAAAAAATTACTGAATCGCAGAACAAACTATGTTTTTTAATTGGTAAGAAACCAAAATCTATAGATAGAAGTTCAGAAGATTTTTTAAATTTAGAAATAAATTCACTAACAGCTGGTATACCATCGCAATTACTAAGTAATCGACCAGATATAAGACAAGCTGAGTACGAATTAGCAGCAGCAAAACTTAATGTAAAAGTAGCGCGTAAAAGCTTTTATCCATCACTTGGTTTAAGAGCAGGATTAGGACTTGAAGCTTTTAATCCAAAATTTATAATCAAAACGCCAGAATCATTATTGTATGGTCTAACAACTGATATTGTAGGGCCTCTTATAAATAGAAGGGCAATAAAAGCAATATACAATAATGCTAATGCAAAGCAGTTACAAGCAGTTTATGAGTATGAAATGACAATTTTAAAAGGATTTATTGAAGTGGAAAATGGGCTTTCAAATATTAATAATTTAAAACAAAACTATATCAATAAAAACAAAGAGGTTTTAACCTTAAACCAATCAATAGATATAGTAGGAAAATTATACCAGTCGGCGCGTGCTGACTATATGGAGGTGTTACTTACACAACGTGACGCTCTTGAGGCAAAAATAGATTTAGTAAAAACAAAAAAAGAACAATTAATAGCCAATGTAAATGTATATCGTGCATTAGGAGGGGGATGGAGATAAGTTTTGGTTTATAATTTTTATTAGTGTTATTGAAATTTAATCCCCCCTATTTAAATAATTGTAAAGAAGTGTAATTAATCGTATCTTTAAATTAAACAAAAAAAACTCTTTAAAACAATTGATTTACAGAGTTTTATTGACTATAGATACTAGTGTGTCGGCTATAAATGCAGTGGATTATGGTTTTAAAATGAGTAAAGAATGTTCATGCTAAAATAGCCTTGGTTGAGGTTGTCAAATATTCAGTAGGTAATATTAATGCAGGTCTTTTGCCAAAAGATATTGAAAGTGAACAACAACAAAAGGCTAAAGTATTAATAGAAGGAATTAGGAAGACACGCAAAGAATTAGTAATTGAAGAATTTGAACCCATTGGAAATCCAAAAAAAGAAATCCATAAAATAATAGCCTTATGGAATGCTAATATCTTAATTATAGGGCATCATAAGTAAATTTAATTTTTGATTTTTTCGTACAAACAGTCGATGAAACAATTTTAAATAACTGATGTTACGCATTAAAAATAGTAAATTAGTGCTATGAATGTTAATAACTTACTATATTTATACAAGACTACTTATTAGTTACTCCGACCTACAGCATGGCAACAGGTTTATCTTCTGTAACGGACAACAAAATGAGTCACGATCAAGTTACACGTTTACTATCAGGTCAGATTAATAGCAGTACTCTATGGCAACAAGTCAAGCTATTAATCCATGAGATTTATTGTGATGACGGTTTACTGATTATAGACGATTCAATAGAGTCAAAACCTTTTACCAAAACCAATGCTTTGATTAATTGGCATTACGACCACTGTACTGTTAAGAGTGTTAAAGGTGTCAATTTTGTGAGTTCATTTTACTACAGCCCTAAATATATAGAACTTCCAGTAGGGGTTCACTACGTTCTAAAGGGTCAAGAACAAATTGATAAGCAAGGTAAGGTTACC
>JABSPM010000061.1 GCA_013215095.1 Flavobacteriaceae bacterium
GTTGCGGGTGAAGCCTTTACTGCAAGTAATACATTTAGTGTCAGCTTACAAAATGTCTCAGCTGCGGTATCTAATATGACGTTTTCGACTTCAGATATTGCTTTGAGTGGAGGTGCAGCATCTGGTGTTAGCGTAAGTTCAGTAACGCCCTCATTAGCTACAATACAACCTGGCGAATCGCAATTAATTACGTATAGCTTGTCCGGCACACCCTCAAATAGAGGTCTTTTTACGATAGATTGGTCTATAGGGGTGTTGTCTTGCCGACGCACCGTAACTGTGTCTAGTGGAGATGCAAATTTTTCAGTTCCCAAAACGGAAATGGTAATTTCTGTATCTGAGAATGCGGTTGGCGTCGATATCCAAGGTGTCATAGATAATGGCATAAATCAAATAACAGTAGATATCCCATACACAGATGGTGTAGGGACTTATGATGCCTTTACAGGATTTTATGTTTCAAACAACACAGGTACTGCTGAAGGCTCTGATGCAAATAAATTTCGGTTGAGCTATCCAGCAGGAACATTTTCTGCTTCAGGCCATATCACAGCAACCGTAGAAGTGGATGGTGATGGGACATTTAATGCACAAAAACAGTTGTTTAGGGTACAAAAAACTATTGCTACATTGGACTTTCAGGTTAATGGGAATAGTAAAGGGGTTCTTAATTTGGATGTCTTTGGAGGTATTCAAGATCGTAATATCGCTAATGCACAGCATAAGTTTTTATATATACCTGTAAAAGCTAAAGATGGTAAAACTTGGTTAAATAATAATTTGGGTGCGAATTATTCAAATATAAATCATACGGAGTTTAATCCATTACAGCAAGCTACAGGGGATAATGACCACCATGCTTACGGAAGTAAGTTGCAATGGGGGCGTTATTCTGATGGTCATGACTTAATCAATTACTCAAGTGCAACAGTGGGTACAGCTGTTACCACAACGACGTCTTCATCACATGCAATAACGACGACACCTAATAATTCAATATTTTACTTAGCGGATGATTCTCCTATAACTCAAGATCATAATTGGTTAGATTTTGGAGCATCACCTAATGCTACAGAAGATGGTTTATGGCAAGGTGAATCTGGTGTAAATAACCCTTGTCCTGAAGGTTATCGTTTACCAACTGAAACAGAAATAGGAGCCCTTATATCTGCTGAGGGTATTATAAACCCTAGTACCGCTGCCAGCAGTACTTTAGCACTTAGCTATGGGGGACACCGTGTCCATACGAATGGTGATTGCCTTATTTTAAATGTACCGAGTTACTATTGGACCAGTACTGTATCTGGTTTTTTTACTAGAGCCCTTTTTATGCAAGTTGATAATATCAATTTTACCTCAGATTACCGGGCTAACGGCTTTGCAGTCCGCTGTATAAAGGAATAATTATACATGGAATACACGCTTTAAACTGATTTTTTTTGTACAATTTGGGTCGCATTGTAATATCTTAAAACCCAAAATGCTCATGCGGTTTTTGCAGATTTGATACCTTTTGAGTACACCATTTTACATTTGAAAGTTCCGTAAAATAAAAAGATAATGTTTTGATATAAATTAGAACATGAAAGCCAAGTCGTACCTAAGGTTTCTTTTTATATTAAAAGTAAAAGGAGGAACGGGTGTGTTATTCCAAATGGAAAATGGTATTAGGGTATTGTTTGTTCTAATGTGTTTTGAATATTGCTGTTAAATCTTAGGGAATAGAACGTCTAACTTATAGTGCCCAAAAACGATAGCTTATATTTAGATAAATACCAATACAACAGGGATGAATTGTCTTTTTATACAAGGTATTAAAAACAACCGCCTATACATTTGTAGGCGATTGTTTTGGTTTTAAATGTACTTTCGTACCCTATCATATTATTGCAATAGAGCAGCACGGTAATAGGGTTTTTGTATCAAGGAGCAATGCTGTTTAAGTGACCAAATGTATGGTTAAGCTTTTTGAAAGTTCCTTGCTCGGTATTAGAATTTCGCAAAAAAAGCGAAGAATTACTTCTGTTCGGTTGTGGTGTTTGTATCACCAAAGGCATCTACTGTTTTCATGTTTTCTACAGCATACGTTGCTGCTGTTTTGGTAACAGTAGTAGCCAAATCGCTAGTTTTTACTTTGGCTTGGTCATATTCTACCATGGCAAGTTCTTTGGAGAAATCAACCTTGGCAGATTTTACACCTTCCATTTTAGCTAATTTCTTTTCAATAGTTTTAGCACATCCTACAGCACAAGTCATGCCTTTGATTGTAAACTGAGCTTTGGCATAAGTAGCATTGGCATCTAAAGTGGGTTTTACTTCATTGTCTGTGCTTACTTCAACAGTTTTTACTTCGGGTTGTGTTTCGTTTTTACAAGCAACGATAGTTATTGCTAGTACGGCAATAGCTAAAATATGTTTTAATGTAATCATAGGTTTTTATTATTAATAATGGTGCTCAAAATTAATAATTATCCTGTTATTTGTACCATAATTATTCGGTTATCTTATATTAGATATGCAAACAAGAGATAAAAAATGGGGGTATTTATTAGTGCTTTCGCTTATTTGGGGGAGTTCATTTATCTTAATTAAAAAAGCATTAATAGGTTTGACGCCATTGCAATTGGGCGCGCTTCGGATTCTTATTTCTGGGGCGTTTATCTTTTTGGCGGGCTTTAAAACCATCAAAACCATAGAGAAATCTCAATGGAAATGGTTGTTCGCTTCTGGGCTATTGGGGAGTTTTTTTCCAGTGTTTTTGTTTGCTTTCGCGGAGACCGAAATTGATAGTACTATAGCATCAATTTTAAATTCATTGACGCCTTTGCACACCATATTGATTGGTGTTGCTGTGTTTAAAATTGCGTCTACAACACGGCAAATTATTGGTGTAGTTCTTGGTTTTTTAGGCACATGTACTTTAATAGGAGCTGGAGCTCAATTGAACCCAAATCAAAACTACATGTATGCAGTCTTAGTAATCATATCGTCTATAATGTATGCTGTTAATGTCAATATCATTAAGCGTCATTTACAGGATATGAAAGCCATCACTATTGCTGTTGGTAATTTTGCAGCAATTATGCTTCCGGCATTAATTGTATTGGTGTTTACAGGTTTTTTTAGTCGAGAAACTTTTGTGATTCCAGAACTCAAAATGGCCTTATTTTATGTCTTAATTTTATCTGTTTTTGGTACTGCATTAGCAAAAGTGTTGTTTAATCAATTGGTACAGATGTCAACGCCGGTCTTTGCCTCATCAGTGACTTACGTAATTCCTATTGTGGCTTTGATTTGGGGAGTGTTGGATGGCGAATATTTTAATAGCGTGCAGGGTTTGGCTACTCTCCTTATTTTTTCTGGGGTGTATTTAGTGAATAAGAGCAATTAAAAAAGCCTCGTCAAATAGACAAGGCTTTTTATGATCATAAGGTGTAAAGCTTAATTAAAGTCTTCGGCAACAACACCGTCGTTAACTTTTACGTTTGAAACATTAAAAATAATAGTTTGTGACCCTGCTTTTTGCATGAAGTAATATGGGAATTGTACACCATTAACAGGAGAGTATTTGTCAAAATCCATTATTGTAGTGATGGCATTGCCACCTTGATCTTCTGTTTTTTCTGTACGGACTAATAAGTTGTTTTCCGCATTATAGTAGCGTAGAGCGCTTTTACCATCCTTTTCAACCTTTATCTCGTACACGTCATTACCGTTAATTGTTGTTAGGCGTTCTAAAGTTAGCTTAGCATCAGCGTAAGTTAATTCTGGGAATATATGCTTGTTTTTTTGCTGAGCAATCATTTCTTCTGGCATTGGACGTTTTTGACCTTGTTGCTCCATGTAACCAGATGTTCCATTGAAAGCTTGCTTCATAACAGCACCCATACCTTCAATCTTCATATCCATATATTCCTTATTTGGAGCCATTTGCTTTAATGTTGCAACAGGCTTAAATGGAGCACCTTCAATGGTTACATTTGCAGTGGTCCATACAGTGTTTACTTTTTCTAGGTTTTGCTTTCCTCCAATAGCTGTAATATAATTGTCTATTATAGATTGTGCAGTAACACCTTGAGGGATTGGTTTAGAAAATTCAGGTTTAGCTACTGGTGCACCATAAGCATCATAGTATTTAATTGGGATGCCTGTTTTTTCTAAATTTTCTAATACATCAGCACCCTTACCTACAACGATAAAGCGTGCATTTTCAGCTTTGAAATAGGTGTTAGCGACACGTAAGACATCGTCAGTTGTAACCGCATTGATTTTTGCTAAGTAAGTTTCATAAAAATCGCTTGGTAGATTATTGATTTTAATGTTTAAAGCATAACGCGCTAAGGTTTGTGGCTTTTCTAAAGCTAATACAAAATCTCCAACGTATTTTGCTTTTGCATTAGCTAAAGCTTCTTCCGTAACTTTTTCTGCTTTAATGCGCTTAATTTCTTTTAAAGTTTCTATAACAGCACTATCTGTAACTGTATTTCTTACTTGGGCGCCAGCTCTAAATTGCCCAACGTACTTGTCTGGACGTACAGAAGAGCGCGCACCATAAGTCCAACCATGGGCTTCACGTAAATTCATGTTGAGATAACTGTTGAAACCACCACCGAAAATTTTATTAGCAATTAATGCAGCATGATAATCTGGATCACTCATTTTTAATGTAATATTATTAACAAGGTTGATGTTAGATTGCACTGCATTTGGCATGTCTACAAAGCTTATTTGTGTGTATTGCACATTCGGATTTGCTTGAGGAACATTGGTTTTTACGGCAGCTCCAGAATTCCATTTTTCAAAATGTGTTTTAATTAACTTTTTAATCTTATTGTACTTTACATCTCCAATAACTACTAAATAAGCGTTGTTTGGGTTAAAATGCTTTTGGTAAAATGCGTTAACGTTGTCTAAGGTAATAGCGTTTAATGTGGTCTCGGTAATATATTCGCCATAAGGATGATGTGGCCCATAAGAAAGTGCTTTGCGCACTCTTGAAGCCACGGCGTCTACACTTTTCTTTTGAGATTTTAAACCTTCTAATTGCTTATCGCGTTCTTTTTTAAATTCCTCTTCTGTTAATAATGGGTGAATGGCAGCATCAGCCATAAGTTCTAAAATCCTCTCAGAGTATTTAGATAATCCACTGGCATATCCACCATTAGAACTAAAGGACATTCTAGCACCTAAAAAGTCCACCTCTTCATTAAAGTTGTCTTTAGAAATAGTTGCAGTACCGTTTCCTAGCATTGCGCCTAAAATCCCAGAAACTCCCGCTTTATCACCTTCTGTAATTGGAGCGTTATCAATAGTCAAGCTAAACGATACACGAGGTAATTTATGGTTTTCTACCACAAGGACTTTTAAACCATTTGAAAGGGTAAATTCCTTAGGTGTTTGTAACGAAATTTTTGGTGCTGGACCTGATTGTGGTTGTTTTGATCTGTCAATTTGAGCATGTGCGCCAACAGACATCAAAAACAAAGCGATTAAAATTGATATTTTAGTGTTCATTGTATAATATCTTTTCATTCTTAATTTTATTTGTTATCCTCTGGTAAATACTCTAATACTAATCGTTGATTTGTTTGCAAGTACTTTTTAGCAACAGCTTGGATTTCCGCTCTTGTAATTGATCTGTAAATGTCAATTTCATTGTTAATGAGGTTGGTGTTGCCATAAAGCATGTAGTATTTTGCCAAAGAGTTAGCAATACCAGAAATACTAGAGTTAGAGTTTACAAATTGATTTTCAAATTTATTTTGAAGTTTTTGGTGGTCTTTTTCAGAAATTAATTCGGATTGAAGTTTTAAAATTTCTTCATCAATCTCTGCGACTATTGCCTCTAATTTAGTCTCTCCTAAAGGTAAACCATAAATGATATATGTACCATAGTCTTCTTGAGATAAGTTGATGGCGCCAACTTGAAGGGCCATTTTCTTTTCATCGACTAATTTTTTGTAAAGTTTAGAAGATTTCCCTGAACTTAAATAATTTGAAATCATATCCAATACATAAGCGTCACGTGCTTTAAAAGAGGGGGTTCTATATGCCGTTATAATTGCAGGAATTTGAATGTTGGAATCATAAGCTTTCGCTGAAATTGGTGCTGTAATCGGATCTTCTTTTGGAAAGTTTCGCGCAATAGCTTTGCCTCTTGGAATAGGTCCAAAATACGCTTCAATCATTTGCTTTGCTGAAGCAATATCGATGTCTCCAGCAACAACTAATACCGCATTGTTAGGAACATAGAATTTCTTGTTAAATGCTTGAAATTCTTCTAGAGTTGCGGCATCTAAATGTGCCATCTTACCAATAGTTGTACCTTTGTATGGGTGTTTCTTAAACATGTGTTTTTTTACATTTTCTAAGAACTTTCCATAAGGGCTATTATCTACACGCAAACGTTTTTCTTCTTTTACAACTTCGTTCTGAGTGTCTACACCGATTTGATTAATAATAGGGTGCATTAAACGCTCAGACTCCATCCATAATCCCAATTCTAAGTTGTTTGATGGAAATACTTCATAGTAGTAGGTTCTGTCGTCCGTTGTATTGGCATTGTTACTTCCTCCATTTGAAGTTACAATAGTAAACCACTCACCACGAGGAATATGTTTTGTGCCTTCAAATAATAAGTGCTCAAAAAAGTGAGCAAATCCCGTTCTTTCTGGGTTTTCATCTTTTGCACCAACATGATACATTACAGAGGTTGTAACCACAGGTGCCGCATTATCTTGATGCAGTATAACATGCATGCCATTATCAAGATCGTACTCTTCAAACTTAACTTCTTGAGCTGTAGCCGTAAACCCAGCTAAAACTAAAGATGCTAAAGAAAATAAGCATTTTTTCATTTGTGTATTCTATTTTTGAGGTTTTTAAATGTATGTCTATAGCAATACGAAATTGTTACAAAGCCTTGCAAAAATAGTAAAAAGAGTCAGAATTATCCTGTATGTCCTGTAAATTGCGAGGAATAATTCTTGTATGGGTCTTTGCTACTTGAATTTGCATCATGTATTTATCGATGTATAATACAGGCTTTGTTTAGCGTTGTTATATGTATAGGGTTTTTGATGTCTTTTACTTTATTGGATTGCATCTGGCGCGCTGTTTACTATTGGAAGTTACCATAGGCAACACGTGTTTATCTGGTGTATTCTAAAAATGTTACAGCTGAGGTATGCGGTTAAGGCTTTTCTCTGTCTAATTGGAATGTCGTCTTGTTTTTGCAAGAATTGACTAGGCGAAATAATATGATATACGAAATTATGCTTACATGCAATAGGAAGTGTGCTTGCTGTAGTAAAGCGGTTGTTGGCAAATTTTAATACACTCAAAGGTTTGTAGATTCAGTATTTAGGTGTATATTTGCAGTCATTTTTGAATAAAAATTTTAATACTAATATTTTAAACGTTACGCTATGTACGCAATTGTAGAGATAGCAGGGCAACAATTTAAAGTTGAAAAAGACCAAAAAGTGTTTGTACACCGTTTACAAACTGAAGAAGGGAAATCAATTTCTTTTGATAACGTTCTTCTTGTAGCAGATGGTGACAATGTAACTGTAGGCGCCCCGGCTATAGACGGAGCTCAAGTAGGAGCTAAAGTCTTAAAGCACCTTAAAGGTGACAAGGTTATTGTTTTCAAAAAGAAAAGACGTAAAGGTTACCGTGTAAAAAATGGACACAGACAATCTTTAACAGAAATTCAAATTGAAAGCATTGCTGCTTCAGCAGCAAAAAAAGCTGCCCCAGCAAAAGCAAAAAAAGAAGTAGAAGCGAAAGCTGATGAAACTCAAGATTTAAGCAAAAAAACTGTTGCTGAATTAAAAGAAATGGCAAAAGCTAAAGGGATTGAAGGAATTTCTTCTATGAAGAAAGCCGATTTAATTGCAGCTTTAAGCTAATTGTTTAACAACTAAAATCGAAATAAAATGGCTCATAAAAAAGGAGTAGGTAGTTCGAAAAACGGTAGAGAATCAGAATCAAAACGTTTAGGTGTTAAGATTTTTGGAGGACAAGCTGCTGTTGCAGGGAACATTATCGTAAGACAAAGAGGTACTGCGCATAATCCAGGTGAAAACGTGTACGCAGGTAAAGATCACACATTACATGCTAAGGTAGATGGTGTGGTGAAGTTTACAAAGAAAAGAGATAACAAATCTTATGTTTCAATAGTACCATTTGAAGCATAAATTTAGTGGTCTTTAAAATATATAAAAGCCTTTCAGAACACTGAAAGGCTTTTTTTATTGGTTCGTATAAAATATTTTACTAACTTTAAGTGCTGATTTGCAAATATATAGCATTATGAGAGCATTTAGATCCGAGATTAGAAATTCCCCAAGAGAACAAACGATTAAAGTATTTTTAAAGGACGTGGTTTACAATAAGAATATCAAGTCGTATTTAAAGCGAGTAAAAGGTGTAAAGTTTATCGAAATAAGGGATAGTATTGAGCGTAATCGTATTTCTCAACATCTTACCATTTACAAACAAGAAGAAGTGAATATAAATGAGCTTCATGATACTTTAATACGTAGTTTATTTATATATTTTCAACCTATACTTTAACTTTTTTGAGGCAAACTGCCGTTCAAATCATACCACGGTTGAGGTGTTTCAGGATGTCTATAGGTACATCATAGCGTGCTAATACAAACGGTTTAGCGCGTATGGGTTTGATTGGTTATTTACTATTAATAATAAGTGTATTTTACAAAAAATGCTAAATGTTATAGTATTCAAACGAAAAATATAGCTAAAAAAGTATATTACAATGTGCTGTCGTATTATATAAATTAAAGTTGCTCAAAAGTTTCCTCGTAATCCCTTTAAATTGGCTAACTTTTATTAGGTTTTAAAAAAATATCCTTGTTTTTTATAACTTTACAAATATATAAATTATTGTGCCATAATATGATTAACTTAACACTAGGATCATTTTCATGGAATGCAACATCAAACGCCAGTAAAATTTGTTTTATATACCCCAATGTAGATGTATTGTTTTTTGAAAATAGCCAGCATTTTGCTTAAATCTTGAGGTATAGTGCCGTTCGTGTCGCTGTTTCTTGTGGTTTGTCTGAGTTCTTAAGCTCACGAATGCTTTTAACTTTTATAACTGTTTAGCTGTTGTTAACTTTTCCTATTTGTTAAATGGGGTTGATAATATATTGAAAATTTGTTAGTACACTGTGTTCTAGTTTCTTTTCTATACGTCTGTGTCCTAAATCTTGAGAGGTCGAAGATGTTATTGTTTTTCTGATTTAATTATTAGTTTCCGATAACAAAAATTCCTCAAAATTTGAGGAATTTTTATTAGATAACAATAAGCTTATTTTGTAAAATCTATAATTTATTTCAATTGCGATGTTTTACTTTGGGCTGCTTATGTGTTTTTTATAGTTACTGTGTTGGTGTATTATTTCTCTAGGATTACTCTTTTAACTGTTGAAGTCCCATCTTTGAATTTTATTTCAATAAAATACATGCCATTTTTTTCTTTTGATAAATCAAAATTCAACTTTTTGCTTGAGCCTACTGCAACTCCAAATGAATTAGAAACATTAATTTTTTCTATTTCTTTTGTCTTATCTGTTTGGGATATTGAGTAAAGCCCGTTATTGGAGGGGTTAGGGTATATGCTTACAAAGCTGTTTGTACTCCCTATAACCTCCCCGAGACCTGTTCCACAATCTAACAAGAAACTTTTACAAACCTCAGGACAAACCTCTCCATTGTTTTTCACAGCGGTAGCGCAAATACTTATATAATGGTCTGTCCAGTCCTCCTCAGACTCATGGTATATTGGAACAGTAGTTCCTGCTCCATTAATTTCTCCTGAATATCCTCCTAGTTCCCAAGTCCAGTTAACATAATCAATATTGGAATCTGCTGGTATATATGCTTGTCCAGTTGCGCATAGGCCACCCCCAGCTTCACTGTTGTAACCAATTTCATTGCTATTTGGGCAATTTAATATATAAAATCCCATGCTTCTGCATGCGGTAATGCAGTTGCCATCTTTGAAAATGGTAACCATTATTTTATAGTTTCCATTGTTAGTTACATTGACGTTTTGGGTTGTGTTAGAGCCGTTTATCGTGGCGTTACCCTCGCATATTTCCCAAAAATATGCTTGTGCATTTGATGCTTGAAAATTTCCAGATCCTAAGGATGTAATAATGTTTGAGGTGTTTGTGCACGAGTTACATTGTCCATATGAGAATATAGCACATAAAATGGCTAACACATTAATAAATAGTTGTTTTGTGGTCATAATTTTTTGTGTTAAGTTATTTGAAATATTTTTTACATCAACATGTTAATTAAAATCTTATTCAACATGCTTATAAAATGAATTTATTATGTAAATATAGTTATACTTATGTTGTAATCCAAATTATTTTTAAAAAGCAAAAAAAAGCAATAAGTGTATATAATCTTTAATTTACTTACTTCTTTTTTAAGTGATTTTGTGAGGGTTTATATGGGGGGTAATGTATGATTAAGACATCTGGTTGAGTAGGTGCGGATTTCAAGGAAAAGTTGGTTGTCCTAAAGTGTTTTTATGCACTTGTGATGGTCTTATAGCTTTCAAGTTTATCGAGAATAGTAAGCGGATATAGGCGACACTATCTATAGAATAGTGAGATTGTGACGCGTAAATATTAAAAGTCATACGACCTAAAACTATATGTTCTATAACTACGAAAAGCGAAATGCTTGGTGTAAAATACAATGCCGATTAAAGATAATAAATACCATTGTAGAAATTCATAATAAGCGTATCTTTGCCCACAAATTATTTCAAATTTGAAATCAACGCTACTATTAGATTTAAAGGCTGTAACAAAAATGGGATTATCACTTAGTGTGGTGTTCTCATCGCTTGCTGGTTATTTGCTTGGAGCAGATACTGTTGATTTTAAAATCCTAGTCTTACTTGCCTTTGGTGGGTATTTTATGGTTGGTGCATCAAATGTCTTTAATCAAATTATTGAAAAGGATTTGGACGCCCTAATGCAAAGGACTAAACATAGACCAATTCCTACGGGTAGATTATCCGTAACATCGGCCTTTATATTGGGGTGTTTGTTCACCATTTCAGGCTTAACAATTTTGTATATTATTAACCCTAAAACGGCGATGTTTGGAGCGATTTCAATATTTCTTTACACTAGTGCCTATACGCCATTAAAGGGAAAAACGCCTTTGGCAGTTTTTGTTGGAGCAATACCTGGAGCAATACCTTTTATGCTGGGTTGGGTGGCAACAACAAATGATTTTGGGATAGAACCAGGAACCTTGTTTATGTTGCAGTTTTTTTGGCAATTCCCACATTTTTGGGCCATTGGATGGTTTCTGCATGAAGATTATCAAAAAGCAGGTTTTAATTTATTGCCTACAGGAAAGCAAGATCGAGGTACGGCCTCTCAAGTCATACTATATACTATTTGGGCAATTATTGTGTCGATAATACCAGTTTTTGGCTTTACAGGAAAGCTTCATTTAAGTATAGTAGGTGCAATTATAGTATTTCTTATTGGGTTGATTATGTTGTACTATGCGTTTGAACTCTTTAAAAAAATGACTGTAAAAGCGGCGAGGCAATTAATGTTGGCGAGCGTTATTTATATTACAGTAATACAGATTGTTTACGTTTTAGATAAATTTATAAGATAAGATATGGATTTAACAGAAGGAACTTTGAAAGAAAAAACCAATAGAGCAAAGAAAACCATGCTCTTATTTGGTATTGTGTCTTTGGTGATGACATTTGCAGGACTAACAAGTGCTTATATTGTAAGTAGTACAAGAGCCGATTGGTTGCATGATTTTCGTTTGCCTTCGGCGTTCACAATGAGCCTGATGCTAATAATTGTGAGTAGTATTACAATTATTATGGCCAAAAGAAGTGTAAAAGAAGAGAAACAAGCTATGGCGAGTGCCTATTTGCTGCTAACCTTAGTCTTGGGAATTGCCTTTATTTTTAGTCAGGTTTATGGGTTTAGTCAAATCATAGATTCGGGTTATAATTTTACGGGGCCAACAAGTAATGTGACGATGTCTTACGTTTATGTCATCGCTTTTGTTCATATTGTGCATGTTATCGCCGGGCTAATTTGTTTGTTGATTGTAATTTATAATCATTTTAAACAACGCTATAATTCACAGAATATGCTAGGTTTAGAATTGGCGGCGACTTTTTGGCATTTCATTGATATACTATGGATTTACTTGTTTTTGTTTTTATATTTCAATACATAGAAAATTTGATTATTTTTGTGCAATTCTAATATACAATGTTTTTATGGATACGACTACAGTAGTAAGTACTGGAACAGAAGGAAAAACTTGGGGAGGAGGTAATGAACCTCTTAAGGCAAGTTATGGTAAAATGATGATGTGGTTTTTTATTGTTTCTGATGCCTTAACATTTTCAGGATTCTTAGCTGCGTATGGATTTTCAAGGTTTAAGTTTATGGATACTTGGCCAATCGCAGATGAGGTATTTACTCACGTTCCTTTTTTTCATGGTAATTACCCAATGTATTACGTGGCATTTATGACCTTTGTTCTTATTATGTCTTCTGTTACCATGGTATTGGCTGTGGATGCAGGACATCAAATGAAAAAAGCAAAAGTCACCTGGTACATGTTCTTTACGGTTATTGGTGGAATTATCTTCTTAGGGTCACAGGCTTGGGAGTGGGGCACTTTTATTAAGGGCGATTTTGGAGCGGTACAAACTAATGGAGGAAACATTTTGCAGTTTGTAGATACGGATGGTCAGCGCGTAGCTTTAGGAGATTTTGTAGTTGCAGAACATAAAGAAAGAATTCAGGATCAGCGAAAACTTGGAATTTGGTATACTGGAGAGTCCTCAGCATTACCATCATATACGATAGAAGAAGTGTTGCATGGTTTAGAGCAGAATGAGCATGTCTTAGTAAGAACTCAAACAATAAATAAACACGGACATAAGACAGTACTGTCTAGAGCCGAATCTATAAAACAAATCAAAGATAACGGAAAAAGAGTGGTAGAAGGCGCTAATTTGGAAGTGAACGAATATGGCTCGCCACTGTTTGCAGATTTCTTTTTCTTTATTACAGGATTTCACGGGTTTCACGTATTGTCGGGTGTAGTCATTAATATTATTATTTTCTTCAACGTAATACTAGGTACCTATGAGCGTAGAAAAAACTATGAAATGGTGGAGAAAGTAGGTTTGTACTGGCACTTTGTAGATTTGGTTTGGGTATTTGTATTTACATTCTTCTACCTCGTATAATTTGATAATTTTTTTTAGACATGGGAGCGCACGCACATAAATTAGAAATATTTAGAGGATTAATAAAATTTAAATCAAACATCCAAAAGATTTGGGGTGTATTAATTCTTTTATCCATAATAACAGCTATAGAAGTAGCACTAGGTATTATTAAGCCAGAGTGGTCTATGAAAATGGTTTTAAGAATGAAAATTTTAAATTGGATTTTTATTATTTTAACTATTGTTAAAGCCTACTATATCACTTGGGATTTTATGCACATGAGAGATGAGGTAAGTAGTTTGAGGCGTGTTGTTGTTTGGACAGGTGTCTTTTTGATTATATATCTTATATTTATACTACTGCAAGAGGGTGTTTATGTTGAGGAAGTCTATAAAGAAGGGTATATAAAAAGAGACTTTTAAATAAGTTAAAATTATAGATATAAGGCGGTTTTAAAACCGCCTTTTTTTATTTTTGCAGTATGAATATAACAAAAACTAAAAAACCAATTATTCTGGCTGTGTTATTCCTTTTGCCAGTAACATTTTTGTTGTTTTTGTATCCTTCAACACATAATTATAATGCCTTAGACATTGTAAAAGGAGACATAAAGGAATTAACAAATTTTCAGTTTAATACGAAAGAAGACCAACGTTTGCAAGATCGTATTACAGTACTTGGCTTTTTGGGAACAGCACCTAATAGCAAAGCATTAACGGCACTTAATTTGAAAGAGCTGATCTATGATAAGTTTAAAGGCTTCAAAAAATTTCAAGTGATGATCGTTGTTGATGAAGACGCCCAAGAAAGTACTTCGCGTTTAGAGGAAGAGCTCAATCAGCATTTGCCACTAAAATATTGGAGCTTTGCTTATGGCTCAAAAGCCGAAATTCAAGCATTATATAACAGTTTAAGAACAGAGCAAGATTTAGATAGTAATAAGGCTACAGATCAGGTGTTCATTATTGATAAAGAGCGCAATCAGCGCGGTCGTTTAGATGATAGAGAAGAGTATCAAATCGAAAAAAAGGCACCTGTATACGGTCTTTACAGCTACGACTGTATCAAAGTTGCAGAATTAAAAAACAAGATGAGCGAAGATATGCGTATCTTATTTACAGAATATAGACAACGCCGTAAAGGTAATTTTAACTCTACATCGCGCAGAGCTGACGATATAAAAGTAAACCATGACTAAAACAAAATATTCATACGTTGGAGTGACGTTTATCATACTATTATTTGGGATTATTTTCGTACCAAGAATTGTAGATCGAGTTTCAAATAATGATGTTATACGTGAAGAAAGTAGAAGTAAACACGTGAGCACACAAGATAGGGATAATGTGGCGCTGTCTTATTTGGTAATTAATGGAGAAAAGAAAAAAGTCGCTGACTTTAGTTTTACGAACCAAGACGGAAAAACCATTACCAATGAAAATTTTAAGGATAAGGTGTATATCGTTGAGTTTTTCTTTACAACATGTCCTACAATTTGTCCCAAAATGAATAAAAATTTAGTAGAACTGCAAGATAATTTTGCAGCACATAAGGATTTTGGTATTGCATCTTTTACTATTAATTCAACCTATGATACACCAGAGGTTCTTAAAGCTTATGCCAATCAATATGGGGTTACTAATCCAAATTGGCATTTTTTAACTGGAAATAAAGCGGCTATTTTCGATTTAGCCAATGTAGGCTTCAATTTATATGCACAACAGGTAGATGGAGCGCCAGGGGGCTTTGAACATTCTGGAAACTTTGCTTTAATTGATAAAAATGGGTATATACGATCTCGCACAGATGTCTATGGCAACCCAAAAATATATTATAAAGGCATTATAAGCGAGGCAGAAAAATATAATGAAGATGGCGAAGCGGAAGAAATGAGTATGTTAAAGGAAGATATTCTTAAATTGTTGAACGAATGAATGTAATAATGAGTGGCCCTAATGTAAAGCAAGAAAAAAAGTATAATAGATGGATTGTGATATTGTCTATAGCTATACCATTGACAGTTGCAGCTCTTTTTGGCGTCAACCTCAGACGATTGGGTTTTGATGTAGAGCCAATGATGTTTTTACCACCAATTTATGCAACCATCAACGCATTAACGGCAATTGTATTGGTGGCAGCATTTATGGCAATCAAAAAGGGTAATCTTAAACTTCACGAACGCTTGGTGAAATTTGCGATGGTATTATCAGTGTTGTTTTTAGTGATGTATGTTGCCTATCACATGACCAGTGATTCTACAAAATATGGTGGTGATGGTGCCATCAGATACCTTTATTTTTTTATTTTAATTACCCATATTATGTTGTCTGTAATTGTGATTCCATTTGTATTAATTACCTATGTAAGAGCGATTACAAATAATATTGAACTGCATAAGAAAATCGCAAAAATCACATTTCCACTTTGGTTATATGTGGCGATAACTGGAGTTGTAGTATATATTATGATTTCACCCTATTATGCTTAGCTTAAAACAGAAATTTTGTACGGCTGTGACGGTATTTTGCCTATTGAGTTATTCGACTGCACAATGTGCGATGTGTAGGGCAGTTTTAGAAAGTGAAGAAGGTCAAAACGCAGCAGAAGGTATCAATAATGGAATTGTATACCTCATGACAATCCCATATCTTTTGGTAGGAGGTGTAGCGTTTTTAATATATAAGAGACTGAAAATTAAATAGTTAGGATTTTAACGTTTTTTTAAAGTACTTGCGTTGTAACAATACGTAACTTATGTAGTCTAAGTAGTAGGACATAAGATACATAAAACCAACGCAAGCATGCTTAAAATTAGTGACCTTCATAAATCCTATCCCATTGGGGATTCAAGTTTACATGTATTAAAAGGAATCAATCTTTCTGTAGAAAGCGGAGAAATGGTCGCAATTATGGGGTCTTCTGGTTCTGGAAAGTCCACATTGCTAAATATTATAGGAATTTTAGATGAAGCAGATTCTGGTGTATATATTTTAGATGGGGTAGAAATTAAGAACCTTACAGAGAAAAAAGCCGCGGTGTATAGAAATAAGTTTCTCGGTTTTATTTTTCAGTCTTTTAATTTAATCAATTATAAAAATGCTATAGAAAACGTCGCGTTACCCTTGTATTATCAGGGTCTAAAGAGAAAAGAACGTCAAAAGAAAGCCCTATTTCATTTGGGTAAGGTAGGTTTGGCAGATTGGGCCGACCACCTGCCTAGTGAACTCTCTGGAGGCCAAAAGCAACGTGTAGCTATTGCTCGTGCCTTAGCGGCAAATCCTAAGTTATTATTGGCAGATGAACCTACAGGTGCACTAGATACTCAAACATCTTATGAGATTATGGCCTTTTTACAACAACTGAATGACGAAGGCAAAACCTTGCTGATTGTTACACATGAAGAGGATATTGCAGCCATGTGCAAACGTGTTGTGAGACTTCGCGATGGTGTGATTTTAGAAGATAAAAATGTAGAACAAGTAAGAGCTTCACAATATGTTTGATTTAGATTTATGGCGTGAAATATTTCAAAGTATAAATAAGAATCGTACGCGAAGTCTGCTTTCAGGGTTTACCGTAGCATTTGCAATTATGCTATTTACCATACTTTTTGGCGTTATAAACGGACTTAAAAATTCATTTTCAGAAGCCTTTGTGGATGATGCAAATAACGCCATATTTATTTGGTCGGGAAAAACATCTAAAGCCAATAAAGGACTTCAAACTGGGCGTGAGATTATTTTTAAAAATGAAGATTATGAGTATCTCAAAACCGAATTTGAAGATAAAGTAGAATACATTACTGCAAGAGTTTATAAAAATGTAGAGGCTTCGTTTAGAAACGAAAAAAACAACTACACCTTAAGAGCTGTACATCCAGATCATCAATATCTCGAGCGCACAATAATGCAAGAAGGGCGCTATATCAATCAACGCGATATAGACCATAAAACAAAAGTGGTTGTCATCGGGCGACTCGTTGAAGAGGATTTGTTTTTAACCACGACTCCCTTAGGAAAGTATATTAATCTTAGTGGAATTCAATATAAAGTGGTGGGTGTATTTTCAGATGATGGTGGTGACAATGAAGAACGAATGATCTATATGCCTGTATCTACAGCACAGCAAGTTTATGGTAATAATGACCATTTGGATCAAATAAATTTAACCTATCAACCTACTATGAGCTATTCAGAAGCTATAGATTTTGGTCTCGATATAGAGCGCAAAATGAAACATCGGTTTTCTGTAGCAAAAAGTGACCAAAGGGCTATACGCGTATTTAATATGGCATCGCAGACCAAATCCGTAAATCAAATGATGACAGCACTTGGGTTTATTGTTATTATTGTTGGGTTAGGAACGCTTATTGCGGGTATTGTGGGTATTAGTAATATTATGATTTTTGTGGTAAAAGAACGTACCAAAGAAATAGGGATTAGAAAGGCGCTAGGATCAAAACCCGTGTCTATTGTAAGAATGATTTTATTAGAGTCTATTTTAGTAACTGCACTTTCGGGTTATGTAGGCCTGCTAATAGGAACTGGAATTCTAGAGTGGGCGACACCTGTCTTAGAAGACAATTTTATAAAGGATCCAGGAGTAAGCATGACTTTAGTCGTTGGCGCCACTTTTACTTTAATTATTGCGGGGTCATTAGCAGGATATTTGCCAGCAAAGCGCGCCTCTAGAATTAAACCAATTGTTGCACTTAGAGCGGATTAATTATGATTAGATTTTTATTTGACAGAGATACGTGGCAAGAGGTTTGGGATAGCCTTGGTAAAAATAAATTACGTTCGGTACTTACCATGGTCGGCGTTTGGTGGGGAATTCTATTACTTATAGGATTATTAGGTTCGGCTAAAGGGATAGAAAACGCTTTCAATCGATTATTTGGAGATTTTGCTACCAATAGTGTTTTCATCTGGGGACAATCTACGAGCAAACCGTTTAAAGGATTCCAAGAAGGAAAGATTGTAAGGTTATCCTTGTCTGATGCCAAGCGTATAGAAGAAAATATAGAAGGTGTTGACTTTGTAGTGCCAAGAAATCAAAACCAAGGGTTTGCCTCTAGGAAAATGTTTTCAGGAAACTTCAGTATTGCTGGAGATTATCCCATGTTAGATTTTGTGCAAAAAAAGAATCTCTTAAAAGGACGTTTTATCAATCAAAATGATATCAATGAAAATAAAAAAACAGCCGTAATTTCTGAGAATGTCTATATGCAACTTTTTGATAAAGATGAAAATGCTATTGGGCAATACATTCAAGTGAATGGGATTAATTTTACAGTAATTGGTGTTTTTGAAGAGAGTAATATAAATATGGGACCATCTAGTGATATGCATATTCCCTTTTCAACCTTTCAACAAATTTTTAAACAGGGTGATAAAATTGGTTGGATGATGATTACTGGAAAACCAGAGTATGATATCAAACAAATTGAAGCAGATGCTAAATTATTACTCAAAAATTTAAATAAAATTCATCCAGAAGATAAACGAGCCTTTGGAAGCGTTAACTTAGGAGACGCGTTTTCAAAAATAACGGGTTTTCTTAAAGGGATGCAGTTCTTAACCTGGTTTGTGGGTATTGCAACCTTAATTGCTGGTGTTTTTGCAATTGGAGGAATTCTTTTAATTACAGTAAAAGAGCGAACAAAAGAAATTGGAGTACGACGCGCACTAGGAGCAACGCCATATGAAGTTAAACGTCAAATCGTTGTTGAAGCGGTGTTTCTTACCATTATTGCAGGACTTATGGGGATTATATCAGGAGGCTGGATTTTAATAGTTATAGATTCTCAGTTTGGACAAGGAGAAGAGGCTACTTTTGTAAATGCTTCAGTATCTATAAGTATTGTATTTATTCCATTAATCATATTAGTAGTTTTAGGAACATTAATCGGATTAATTCCTGCGTTTAAAGCCACTAGTATAAAGCCAATTGAGGCATTGAGAGAAGAATAAAAAAAACAATCAAAATAACAATGAAAAAAACAATCAAAATTATTTTCGCCGTCCTTTTAATAGTAGGACTATTATTTGTACTCAAGTATTTTAAAGACTCGAATTCTAAAGAAATAGAGGATTTTAAAGTAGAAGCACCGTTTTTCTCATCGATTAAGAGAAAAGTAGTGGCTACAGGAAAGCTAAATCCAGAAGAAGAAATTGAATTAAAACCTCAAATTTCTGGTATTGTTGATAAAATTCTAGTAGAAGAAGGCGACATTGTTAAAAAAGGAGATCTTATAGCCAAGATTAGAGTCGTGCCAAACGAACAAAGTTTAGTGAGTGCAAACAGTAGAATTAATACGGCAAAATTAGCTTTTGATAATGCTAAAACATTATACAATAGAAATAAGATATTGTTTGAAAAGGGAGTGGTTTCTAAACAAGATTTTGAGAACAGTGAGTTAAGTTTTAACCAAGCTAAGGAAAGCTTATCGCAAGCTCAAAATGATTATAAAATTATAAAACAAGGCTCATTGTCGGGCGGAAATTTAGCCAATACGAGTATAATTGCGCAAATTTCTGGAACTGTACTTCAAATTCCAATTAGAGAAGGCGACCAAGTCATTGAAAGTAATACCTTGAATGCAGGAACAACAATCGCTACCATAGCAGATATGGGTAAAATGATTTTTGAAGGAAAAGTAGATGAGGCAGAAGTAGGTAAAATTGAAGAAGGAATTGATATTAAGGTCGTTCTTGGAGCTATTAACGAAAAAGAATTTCCTGCGAAATTAACCTTTGTTGCCCCAAAAGGAGTTGAAGAAAGTGGTGCTGTACAATTTACGATTAAAGCAGATGTTGAATTGGAGCAATCCACAAACATTAGAGCGGGCTATAGTGCTAATGCCGAAATAGAAATTGAAAGTAAAGACAGTGTTTTAGTTATTAAAGAATCGCTATTGCAGTTTAATAGAATTACAGAAAATCCTTTTGTAGAAATACAGCAGGACGAAGGTAAATTTAAGAAAGTAGATGTAGAAACAGGTGTGTCTGATGGTATTAATATCGAAATTCTAGAAGGCGTAAAAGAAGGCGATAAAATTAAAGTGTGGAATAAGGCTAAAGATGAAAATAATGATGAAGATGGTATATAATAAGCAGCAATCACTTATAAAGCGTTTCTTGTGTTTTGGTTTTGTATTGGTCTCAACATTTGGTTTTGCGCAAAACAAATGGACATTACAGCAATGTATATCTCATGCACAAGAAAATAATATTTCTGTCAAACAAGGTGAAAATTTATTGTTATCTAATGCAGAAGATGTAAAAGCGGCTAAGGGAAGTTTTTTACCCAGTGTAAGTGCTAGTGCTTTACATAGTTTAACTCTTGGTAATACAGAAGTTTTTGCGGGTCAATTCGTAGATCGTACGTCTAATAGATCTAGTATAGGTGTTGGGTTTTCAGAGACAATTTACAATGGCTTACTGGTTAAAAATCAATATAAACAAGCGAAATTAGTCTTAGAAATTAATGATATTAATTTAAAGCAAACTAAAGATGATATAGCGCTTAATGTGGCAGTTGCATATTTAAATGTTTTATTATTTAAAGAGCGTTTAGATATTGCCAATGTACAATATCAATTTTCTCAAAAACAATTGGATCAAGTTAAGGAGTTGGTTGCTGCAGGTGTACAACCTCAAGTAAACGTGTTAGATGCTGAGGCAACTTTAGGTACCGATGCACAAAATGTAACTGAAGCCGAAAATACATATAATCTTGGATTATTGAACTTGTCCCAGTTGCTGCAAATTCCGTTTAATGGGTTTGAGGTAGAGATTTTAGATTTAGATACACCATCTCTAGCCTTGATGTATAATCAAGTTGATGATATTTTGAGTTATGCACTTCAAAATAGAGGAGAAATCGTGGTGGCTCAAAAACAAATTGAGAATTCAGAATTGAGTACTAAAATTGCGAAAGCAGCATTATATCCAAGAATAACGGGTAGTTATAATTTTGGGTCAAATGCATTTTATACCAATTTATCAGATACGGAGAACACTTTTTTTAATCAGTTAAATGATCAGAAATCACATGATATTGGTTTACGTGTTGATATTCCAATATTTTCAGGATTTCAGAATAAGACTGCGGTGGCT
Source organism: Flavobacteriaceae bacterium (assembly GCA_013215095.1). GTDB lineage: Bacteria > Bacteroidota > Bacteroidia > Flavobacteriales > Flavobacteriaceae > DT-34. The sequence goes on from JABSPM010000061.1 coordinate 21,409, forward strand.
AAGTCAAAAATTGCAGAAGAAAATGCTAAACTAAGTTTGCAACAAGCAAAATTAGACTTAGAAACTACCATCCAAAGAGCTTTTACAGATGCTAAAGCAGCGTTAAAATCTTATGAAGCAGCATTGAAGTCTAATACATCACAAAAAATAGCATTCAATAATGCACAAGAACGCTACGATATTGGAGCTATGAATGCCTTTGACTTAGAGCAAGTTAGGGTGCGCTATATAAATGCACAGTCGTCTTTAGTAAATGCGAAATATGATTTTGTTTTTAAGACAAAAGTTTTAGACTTTTACATCGGAAAACAAATTACATTATAACGTGTCTTACATACTTAATATAGAAACTGCAACTACAAATTGCTCGGTCTCTCTTTCAAAAGAAGGAGAGACTATTATTTTAAAAGAAGATTATGGTAACGGTTATTCGCATGCCGAACGCTTACACGTTTACATCGAAGCCGTTTTGAAACAAGCCAACATTACAATGGATGATGTTGATGCCGTAGCTGTAAGCAAAGGCCCAGGTTCTTATACCGGCTTACGCATTGGTGTATCTGCTGCAAAAGGTTTGTGTTTTGCTGCGGATAAGCCTATGATTTCTGTAGCTACATTGGAGGCTTTAGCACATCAGGTGAATATAGATGATGGTGTTATTGTACCGATGATAGATGCACGACGAATGGAAGTATATTCTGCGATACTAGATAGCAAGTACAACATGATAAGAGGGGTAGAAGCACAAGTTTTAGAAACCACGTCATTTGAAACCTATTTAGCGCAAGGAAAGGTGCATTTTATAGGGAATGGCGTAGAAAAAACCAAAACTTTAATTCAGCATCCAAATGCTGTTTTTATCGAAGGTAAGTTACCTTCGGCTAATGAAATGAGTGGTTTGGCTTTTGATAAATACAAAAAAGACGACATCGTAGATGTCGCCTATTTTGAGCCTTATTATTTAAAAGATTTTATTGCTATAAAACCAAAATCAAAAGTTTAAGCTTGTTTGTGTATTTCAACACTGTGCGGATAAGGTATTTCTATACCAGCCTTATCTAGTGCTTCTTTACATTGTTCTGTGATACCAAAATAGACATCCCAATAATCAGCAACGCTACTCCATGGTCTAACAGCAAAGTTAACAGAGCTATCTGCCAATTCAGATACATTTACACTTGGCGCTGGATCTTGTAATACTTGAGGATTTGCTTTTAATACACCCATTAAGACATCTTTGGTCTGTTTAATATCGGCATCATAGCTTACACCAATAGTCAAATCTACTCTAAGTTGACCTTCAGCAGAATAGTTTATAATGTTACCATTAGACAAAGCACCATTAGGGATTATAACTAATTTGTTTGCTGGAGTGTTAATTAGTGTTGTGAAAATCTGAATTTCTTTGACAACACCAAGTTCGCCTTGTGCTTCAATTAAGTCGCCAACTTTAAAAGGTTTAAAAATCATAATTAAAGCACCACCAGCAAAATTAGAAAGCGAACCTTGTAAAGCTAAACCAATAGCTAAACCAGCAGCACCAATAATAGCAGCAAATGATGTCGTTTCAACACCTAGCTTAGAAGCAACCACTACAAATAAAAGTATCTTTAAAGACCAGTTTAAAAGATTACATAGAAATTTTTGTAAGGTCTCATCTATGTTTTTACGTGCCATGATGCGTTTGGCCATTTTCGTAATTAAACGAACTAGAAAAAGACCAACAATTAAAATGACTAGGGTTGTAATGATTTTGGGAGAATACGCTATGATTAATTCCCAAAGTTTGTTAATGTATTCCATACTGAAATTTGTTTTTATAATTAGGGTTAATAAGTAATTTAATTTTTCTCTTGTAAAAATACATGAAGTAAATCAATTTTAGAATAAAGTAGCTGTGGATATTAAAGTTACATCATCTTCATAAAGTTAGACCCATAAATTCCTTTTAGAGTCACAATTTAGATAGACAAACTTATAGGCTTAGGCTCTAAAGCTTATCGATGATTCTAAAAACCGTTGTTGAAATATACGATGATTAGCTGCTTTTTGATATTAAACCTTTTGCATGTGTTACAAATGATCGAGTTATAGTTCAAAGGTTTTATACCATTCTTCATTAGAAATTACTTGAAGAAAACGCCCTTTTCTCCTTTCTCTTTAAGCGTAAAAAATGGCAGCTACGCTACGTTATGATTTCATTCTCTATTTTCTATAAAGCAAAAAAATCATCTTTTTCATTGATGGTAATTTCAAATAGAAAAGTATATTCGTTTAGAATGTTTAATACAAAAATACCAATGCATGACTGTCCATGTTAATGTTATTGCATTAAATCTATAGCTTCATGACTTTCGGTGACTGGCAATTTGCAGGCTTTATTTACACAAACATAGATAAGGGTTTTGTCTTCTACATATCTGTTTTTTAGTAAGGGAATTTCACTAGCAGTGCTGCTGCCAACAATGAGTTTATTAGGAATATAAGCATGATGAAGTGCTTTTAGTTTTTGCCTCGCATCTTTACCAACGATGGCAACCTCATAATAGTTGTTGGAATAATTCAGCATTAAGTCTAACCAGTTAGAAAAAGTCGAAGGATAAGCTTTCAGTTCTTCTAGAACATTATTAAGCATTTGCGATGACGCTTTAGCATAAGCAGGGTTATCAAAATAATGTCCCAATTTAAAAAGGTTTTTTGCCATTATAGAGTTGCTAGCCGGAATGACATTATCTCGGTATTCAATAGTTCTAGAAACTAAGGATGCATCCAAATTAGATGTAAAAAAGAACAGTTGACTTGTGTCATCAAAAAAATGGTCAAAGGCGTAATTGGTTAAGGATTTTGCGTGGTCTAACCAAATGTCTTCCATTGTGTTTTCGTACAACGCAATAAAGGCATCAATGGTTGTAGCATAATCTTCTAAGTAGCCGTTAATGCTGCTTTTTCCATTTTTAAAAGAATGAAATAAACCACCGTCGTCTTTGAGTTGTTTGGTAATAATGAACATCGCATTACGTTTTGCAATATTTAAATAGTCTGCTTTACCAAAAACGCGATACGCATCTGCATAGGCTTTTAGCATTAAAGCGTTCCAAGAAGTTAGGATTTTATCATCTAACCTTGGGCGTTGGCGTTTAGAGCGCTCCTTGATTAATATAGATTTCCAAGATGCAATTTTCTCTTGAAGTTGCTCTAAGGTTAGTTCGTATTTTGAAGCTATTGTTTTTTGACTGTCCTTTCTGATGAGTACATAATTATCATGTTCCCAAAACCCATAGTCATTGATAGAAAAATAGTCGGCAAAAATATCAAAGTCTTCTGGGATTAATTGTCGAAGTTCTGCTGCTGTCCAAACATAAAAAGCACCTTCTTCAAGTTCACCTTCTAGATTTTGACTGTCAGCGTCTAATGAAGAATAGAACGTGCCATCAGCATGGGTTAATGCCCTATTTACAAACTCTAATGTTTCAAAAACTACGGTTTTGTATAATGGGTTTTTAGTGGCTAAATAGGCATCGCTGTATAGGCTAACGAGCTGCGCGTTGTCATAAAGCATTTTCTCAAAATGTGGCACATGCCATTTGCTATCTACCGCGTATCTTGAAAACCCACCGCCAACATGATCAAAAACACCTCCATAAGCAATTTGAGTGAGGGTGGTATTGACATATGTTTTTAAACTATCATTATTGTTTTGATACGCAGCTCTTAACAAGAAATGGTAATTGTTAGGCATCATAAATTTTGGAGCTCTATGCGTTCCGCCTAGAAGATGGTCAAAGTCTTTAGACCATTTGGCAATAGAGGTGTCTATAATGCTTTTGTCAAAATCAGCCGGATTAGTATTTGGTACAATGGCGTCTAAGGATTTAATCCCTTTCTCAAGTTGATCTGCATATTGTTTGAGTTTTTCTGGGTTAGATTGATATATGGCAATCACTTGATTTAAAGATTGAAGCCAGAGATCTTTACTAAAATAAGTACCTCCCCAAACTGGTCGACCATCTGGTAATGCTACAACATTAAGCGGCCAACCACCGCCTCCTGTTAATAATTGCACCGCATTCATATAAACTTGGTCTACATCTGGGCGCTCTTCACGATCAACTTTAATATTTATGAAGTTGTCATTCATTATCTTAGCAACAAGCGTGTCTTCAAAACTTTCACGTTCCATTACATGACACCAATGGCAAGCAGCGTAACCTACACTAATAAGTATGAGTTTATTGCTGTCTTTAGCTTGTGCTAAAGTGTTAGCGTTCCATGGCTTCCAATCTACGGGGTTATGGGCGTGTTGTAATAAATATGGACTACTTTCATTTATAAGGTCATTTGTATGTTGAGATGTCATGGATTGCGGGGTTCTATTGCATGAAAAAAGACTAACTGCTATTATAAATAGTAATAAAAAGGTGTTTTACATGAGACCAAAAATACAAAAAGGAATATAAAAAAAGCGCTCGGAATACGAACGCTATAAAATAAAAAAGGAATTATTTTTATTTGACCTCAAAAGTTAATTTAAGGTTTACGCGAAATTCAGTGACTTCACCATCTTTGACAACAGCACTTTGATCTTGTATATACACTGATTTGATGTTTTTTACGGTTTTCGAAGCTTCTTTTACTGCTTTTTTCGTTGCATCTTCCCAACTTTGGGTTGAGTTTGATAAAACTTCAATAACTTTCATTACTGCCATGACTTTTATGTTTAAGGTTTATATTTATTAGGAAACAAAATATAAGGAAAAGTCACATTTCAAATTAGCCATTAAGCGCTTCTACGGTACTTACTTTATCGCCTAGCATCTCTTTGAGCATCGTTTCAATCCCATTTTTTAAGGTGAATGTTGAGGATGGACAACCACTGCAAGCACCTTGTAAAATAACCTTAACTTCCTTGGTGGTTTCGTTGTAAGATTCAAATTGAATATTACCGCCATCACTTGCAACAGCGGGCTTTATATACTCTTCTAAGATGTTTACAATTTGTTTAGAAATGTCATCCAAGGCTTCAAAGTTCTGTTCAACTTGTGCTTCAGTTTTTTTGTGTTCTTGGGCGGCACTCGCGGTGACTGTTGGTTTACCATTTTCTAAATAGGTTTTTATGAATTCTCTCAATTCAATGGTAATGTCTTGCCACTCGGCAATATCATATTTTGTAATAGAAACATAATTTTCATCAATAAAGACACTTTTTACAAAGGGAAAATGAAATAATTCGGTTGCTAAGGGCGAGGACTTAGCGTCGTCTATTGAAGTAAATTCAAATGAATTGGTAACAAGCTTTTTGTTACATACAAATTTTAATACGCCAGGATTTGGAGTACTTTCCGCATATACTGTAAATGGGACTTTTTTTTCGTCGGTTTCTTTAACCACAATTCCATCACCATTCAAATAATTTTCTATTTGTTCTTTAACGGCTTCTTGTACTTCGGGCCATTCTACAATATTATAACGTTCAATAGCCACAAAATTTCCTGAGATATATACTTTTTTTACAAAAGGAAGGTAAAATAGTTGTTGTGCCAAAGGAGAATTTTTAGCGTCATCTATATTGCTGTATTCGAAACTCTTATAGTTTGTGAGAAAAGAATCGGCTTCAAATTTTAAGATGGTGGGATTGGTAGTTTCCTGAATTGAAACGTTAATTTTATTCATTAGGTTTAATTTTTTGCAAAAATAATAAAAGAAATGTTGAGTTATATATATATATTTGGGAATCATTAAAAAAAAAACTATGGGAAAAAGGCTACTTTTTATAATTTTTATTGTCTCAAACATCAGTTTTATTTATGCACAGGATGTACTTATGCAGAATGGAACATTTAGTGAATGTTCTGGAACATTATATGATTCTGGCGGAGATGTTGGTAATTATGCGAATAACGAAAATTTTGTTTTAACCCTATGTCCTGAAAATGCAGGTGATTTTATACATTTAGATTTTACGGCGTTTGCTACACAGCCTAATGCCGATATCCTTACCATTTATGATGGTGATGATACGACGGCGACGGTTATTGGTGTGTATTCAGGAACAACTGGTCCAGGCGAAGTTCAAGGTTCTACAGCATCTGGATGTTTGACCTTGCAGTGGGTAAGTAATTCTGCAGCGAGTACCGATGGTTTTGCTGCTACTATTTCTTGTGGTACAGCATGTCAGACTATTACCGCTTCTATTGATGCTACAGATCCTGTTGCAGATGCCTCAGGCGTAGTTACGGTTTCTCAGGGAGATCAAGTAGATTTTAATGGTAGTGCAACTTTTTCGGACAGTGGTGATGGAGCAACCTATGAATGGGATTTTGGAGAGGGTTCTAATGACACAGGAGTAAATGTTTCAAATACATTTTCAAATGCAGGAACGTATACTGTAACACTTACGGTCACAGATACTAACCCTACAGGTTGTTCGGATAGTGTTACAATTACAGTTAACGTTGTGGGACCATACATTGTTGTGGATCAGGATGATTATACCGTGGATGAGCTGATAGAAGACATTCTCGTCAATAGTCCTTGTGCCAGTGTGTCTAATATAACTTCTTCAACAGGATCAGATTTTGGAAGTTCAAATGGTATAGGTTATTTTACGAGTGATGGAAATTCTTTCCCATTTGCAAGTGGAATTGTTATGACAACAGGAAATGCGGCTAACGCTGAAGGTCCAGAAACAGGAACTCTAAGTGATGGTGGCGGCAATTGGGGAGGAGATTCTGATTTGGAAGCAGCTATAAATGGATTAAATTCAAATAATGCAACATCAATAGAGTTTGATTTTGTACCGTTGGCAAACACTATAAGTTTTAATTTCTTATTTGCTTCTGACGAGTATGGTCAATATCAGTGTTCATTTGCTGATGGTTTCGCTTTCTTGTTAACAGATACGACAACGGGGACTACCACAAATCTTGCACTTGTTCCAGGAACAACAGATCCAGTATCAGTTTTAACGATTAGAGACCAACAATACAATGGGGCTTGTAATTCTGTTAATGAAGAATATTTTGATTCTTATTTTGGTAATGGTGGGTCTCCAGCAGGAGATAGTCCTACCAATTTCCTTGGATTTACATTAAGTTTACAAGCAGCAGCCACAGTAACACCAAATGTTACGTATCATATCAAATTAGTTATAGCAGATCACAATGATACAGCATATGATTCAGCAGTGTTTTTGGAAGCAGGAAGTTTTGATTTGGGAGGAGAACTAGGTGATGATATTACCATTGCTACAAATACGGCAAAATGTTATGGCGAAACTGTTACATTAGATACGCAAGTAGCAACAGCAAATCATGTTTGGTATTTAGATGGGAATGAAATTTCTGGAGAAACATCATCCACAATAACCGTTACAGAACCAGGAGAATATAGTGTGGATGTAGTCTTTAGTGGCGATTGTTCCGCAACAGATTCTGTTATTGTAGAGTTTATTCCTAATCCTACTGTTGAAGGAGTTAATGATTTGTCTTTATGTAATACTGCAAATGTTACATTTGATTTAACGCAAAATGATACTGTAGTTTTAGGAACGCAGGACGCTAATGATTTTAGCGTTGCTTATTTTGAAACATTAGCAAATGCTGAAAGTGGAAATAACCCAATTCCCAACCCTACGACCTATTCAGGAACAAATGGTCAAATTATTTATGTTAGAATTGAAGATACTGTTACACAATCTTGTTATGCTACGGATTCATTTACCTTAAATGATTTACCCCTACCAGTAATTAATTCTGTTTCAGACATGTTAGTTTGTGATGATGAGAGTAATGATGGTGTTGCACAATTTGATTTAACCACACAAGATGCGGGTATTTTAGGCACTCAGCCTGCTGCGGATTTCACGGTATCTTATCATGCAAGTTTTGCAGATGCAGATACAAATACA